>CACZUK010000074.1 GCA_902784305.1 Oscillospiraceae bacterium
GCCGGAGCCGGAGCCGCAGCGCAGAAGCGCCGTGCCGCGGCTGGAGGGCTATCGGCCCATCCGCAAGCTGGGAGAAGGCTCCTTTGGGGCCGTCTGGCTGGTGGAGGAGCAGGCCACGGGCCGGAAAATGGCCCTGAAAACCCTGCTGGAGCGGGCATTTTCCCAGGAATTGGAGAGAAAAAAGTTCCAGCGCGAGGTGAGCCTGGCCATGCAGCTGGAGCACAGGGGCATTGTGAAGCTCTACGGCAGCGGCAGCGTGGACGGGCAGAGCTATTGCCTCCAGGAGTACTGCCTCTGGGGGAGTCTGGTGCAGTATCAGGAGCGAAACGCGCTGCGCTGGGGCGGGGAGCTGCCCGTGGCGCTGGCAGTGGAAATCGTGCTCCAGGTGCTCGACGCGCTGGACTACGCCCACCACGCCCGGGTGGAGGCGGTGGACGGCCTGGGCCGCACCCAGGTGCTCCACGGGGTGGTGCATCGGGACATTCATCCGGGCAACCTCTTTGTGATGGACAACTCCGGGCACCCCCTGATTAAGGTGGGGGACTGGGGCCTGTCCAAGGCCTACGAGCTGGCGGGGCTGTCGGGGGTGTCCACGGGGAACGTGCCCACGGGCACCATGGACTTCGCGCCCATGCAGCAGCACATCAACTTCCGCTACTGCGGCCCGGAGGTGGACGTGTGGGCGGCGGCGGCGGTGCTGTACTATCTGCTGACGGGCCAGCCGCCCCGGGGCCGGCGCATGGGGCGCCGTCCGGAGCAGTTTCCGCCGGTGCGTCCGATTCGGCGTCTGCGCCCAGAGGTGCCGGAGGCGCTGGCACAGGTGCTCCAGCACGCGCTTCAGGAGCGGCCGCGTCTCCAGGTGCTCACGGCGGCGGAGCTGAGCCAGGCGCTGAGCCGGGCGCTTCCGGCTGGAGAGCGTCTGTAAAAATCAGAACAGACAGAAAGGGAAACGACCTTTTTTGAAGGAGATTAACCCGTTTCAACAATCAAACGGAGGATGCGAGCATGTGGAAAAACGGACTCAGGGAGCTGGACACCCAGCGCTTTCGCCCCGCTCTGGCGCTGCTGCTGGAGCAGGCCATGGAGCGCGCGGTGCGCGAGCGCCTGACCTTTCTGGGGGAGGCGGATGTGCTGCTCTCCCTGCTGACCTACAGCAGTCAGGACCAGGACTACCTCTCCCTGTCCGCCCAGGAGCGGGAGGAGCTGAGCCAGGCCCGGGGTCTGGTGGAGAACTACCTGGTGCCCGGCGTGCGGCTGAAGGACTGCCGGACGGCCTGTGAGCTGTGTGCGGAGCCGGGGAGCCGTCAGCCGAATCCCTTCCTGCGGGAGTTCTTCCGGGAGCCGCTGGGCGGCTGGCTGGACGAGCTGGCGGACGAGGCCGGGGTCCCGGACCTCTTGGAGCAGATTTTTGCCCACGCGGAGGAGCTGCCCGACCGGGACGTGGTCACGGGCCTGTTCCGCTGCGGGGAGCTGCACCAGGCCATCGGGCTCTCCCGGGTGAAGGTGGAGCTGTTTGACGCGGAGGGCAGGCTTCGCCGGGAGGTGTTCCGGGAGCGCGCCGGCTACCTGCTGGACCAGGCGCTGCTGCTGGCGCCGCGCTGTGGGGAGTGGCAGGCGCAGCCGGTGCACCTGCTGGCGGCGATGCTGCTGCTCAAGGAGAGCTACACCTACCTGCTGCTGCGCCGGGGCGGCGCGAACACCTCGGGCACGCGCATCAGCACCTATTTGCAGAACACCTTCTCCCAGGACCAGCGCGGCGCGGCGGCTCTGGAGCCGGTGCGCGGCAGCCTGACGGAGGAGCTGACGCAGCTGCTGGAGGGCGCGCTGCACGCGGCTCTGGCGGTGGGCGAGCGGGCGCTGGGCGAGCGGGAGCTGCTTTCCGGACTGCTGCGCTCGGACCAGGCGCGGGTGCGCTATCTGCTGGAATCCGTGCTGAAAATTGACACAAAGCTCTATCTGAGCCTGCTGGAGGAGACAAAGGAGCCGGAAATCATCGAGCCGATTCTGCCTCTGGACCTATGCCAGTGCAAGAACCTCACGGCCCTGAACCGGGAGGTGGTGCTGCGCACGGACGTGGTGGAGGCGGTGGTGAAGGTCTTCTTCCGCAAGCACCAGCGCACGGTGCTGCTCCACGGCGAGCCGGGCGTGGGCCTGAGCACGGTGGGGGAGATGCTGGCCCATGTGCTGCGCAAGGGCACCTACCCCAGCATGCGCACCCTCCAGGTCATCCATTTCGACCTCTCCGGCGTGGAGGAGAGCGAGTACGACCAGACTGTGCTGCGGCTGCTGCGCTTTCTGGAGGAGGAACCGGAGCGCATCTATGTGCTGGAGGGCTTCGGCGGCTACATGAAGCGGCACTCGGTGGAAATCACCAGAAGATTGAAGCACAGCGCCGCCCGGCTGCTGATTGTGGTCAGCGAGACGGACTTCACGGAGCTGGACAAGGACGGCGAGCAGCTGCGGGAATGTCTCTCCCCCGTGGCCCTGAGCGAGCCGGGCAAGGCGGAGACGCTGGCCATGCTGGAGCTGGCCGCCCCGGAAATCGAGGCGGAGTACGGCGTGTGCTTTGCCAGGGGCCTGACGGCGGTGGCGTACCGCATGGCCAACGACTACCTCATCTCCCAGCGCTTCCCGAAGAAGGCGGTGAACCTGCTCTCCATGACCGCGGCGGACACGGCGGCGGAGGCGGAGATGCGGGGCAGGTCCAATCCCACGGTGACCAAGGAGCAGCTGGCGGCGGTGATGTCCCAGAAGACCAGCCTGCCCGCGGAGACGATTCTGGGCACCGGCGCGGACAAGGACTATGTCTACCTGCTCTCCCAGAACCTGGTGGGCCAGGAGGCGGCGGTGAACAAGGTGGCCGGGCGCCTGGACCTCATCCAGAAGGGCATGGTGGACAAGAAGGCTCCGGCGGCGGTGTTTGTGTTCGCGGGACTTTCCGGCACAGGCAAAACGGAGCTGGCCAAGCAGATCGCCCAAATCTACGCCAACTCCCGTAAGCTCATCAGCTTCAGCATGGAGAACTTCGGGGAATCCCACAGCGTCTCCCGGCTCATCGGCACGCCGCCGGGCTACGTGGGCTACGAGGAGGGCGGCAAGCTCATCAACGACCTGAACAAGGACCCCTACTCCGTAGTGCTGCTCGACGAGGTGGAGAAGGCCCATCCGGCGGTGTGGGACCCGTTTCTGAACCTCTTCGACGAGGGCGTCATCACGGACATGCGCGGCGTGACGGCCTCGGGCAGCAAGGCCTTTTTCGTGCTCACCTCCAACATCGGGCAGTACGAAATCGCCTCCATGCTGCGGCAGGGCCGGCCCATGGAAGAGATAGAAAATGTGGTGAAAAACAAGTTCAACACCGAGGTTCACCAGAAATCCGGCGAGAAATGCTTCCGGCCGGAGTTCATCGGCCGCATCATGCGCCGGGGCGGCATCGTGGTCTTCAACGCCCTGTCTCTGGAGGCGCTGACGGGCATCGCGGGGCACAATTTCAGCAAAATCGCCCGCAGCTGGGCGGAGACCCACGAGAGCAGGCTGGTGTGCGACGACGAGGTGCTGGAGATGCTCGCCAAAATCGTCTTTGACAAGAACGAGGAGGCCATCCGCCGGGGCAGCGGCTACTTCGGCGGCCGGGAGCTGGACAACCTCATCAACCAGTACATCCAGGAGAAGCTGGCCTCCCAGATCCGGCAGCTGGCGGGGGTGCCGCTGGTGCGGGTGGTCAAAGATGGAAACGACACCGCCATCGTGCCGGTGTACCACGAGAGCGACGCGCAGCAGCTGATGGCCCAGAAGCGCGTGGCTCTGGTGGACAAGGTGACGCGCCGCTTCGACCGCATTGCCATGACGGACCCGGAGGTCTTCGCGGACCTGAGCGACGAGAAGCTGGCCCGGCTCAACGCCCTGCTCAGCGAGATGGACGTGATGCTTTGAGCCTCCGGCGGCTCAGGGGGGCTTTGGAAAGCCCCCCTGAGAACCCCGAAACCTTCACGCTCCTGACGGGCAAACCGGGAACGCAATCAGCATTGGGGCAGTGAAGAGGATGCTTGTTTGTCGCAAATAGGTGACTGCTTTGCCCAGATAGAACGCAAATGATGATAAATGGCAGAATGGGGAGGAAACCAGATGAAAGTCTCAGAACTGAGCGGCCAGACCGTGGGCGGCGGCAAATACCGCCTGCTGGTGCAGCTGGGCAGCGGCAACTTCGGCACGGTCTACCGCGCCCAGGAGCTGATGAACCGCAGCGTGGTCCGGGACGTGGCCTTAAAGCTCTACTCCCCGGAGGCCACCGCCCAGGGCAATGTGGAGGGTATGCTCCAGGACTGCGCCCTGCCCGCCCGCATCATGGCCTCCGACGCGCCGCTGGAGGCGAAGCGGCACTTTGTGTCCATCTACGGCTTCGGCAGGATGGACACCCCGGCGGGGGAGTGCGCCTTTGTGTCCATGGAGCTGGTCCGGGGCGGGGACACCCTGGAGGACCTGATCCGGCGCTGCCGCCGGGCGAAGCGCTTCCCGAAATCCACGCTGATTGTGGATTACATGACCCAGTTTTTCACGGCTCTGGCCCTGGCGCACCGGGAAAATGTGCTCCATCGGGACATCAAGGGCGCCAATGTGATGGTGCAGAACGGCGTGCTGCGGGTGATGGACTTCGGCATGGGCGCGCTGCTGGACAGGCCCGACACGCCGCTGAAAACCACCATGAGCATCTACTCCCCCGAGAACTTCGAGGGGCGCCACACCGCCGCCTCGGACATCTACCAGGCGGGGCTGATGTTCTACGAGCTCTACACCGGCTGCGCGCCCTTCGTGGACGCGCTGGGCGGCGGCGACAGCATCGCGGAGCGAAAGAAGCGGCTGGACTTCGTCTTCCGGCCCGGCTCCGCGTTCCCGGGCACGGACCCCTCCCCGCAGCTGGACACGATTCTCTCCCGCTGCCTGCGCTTTTCCGACCAGGCCCGCTACCAGAGCGCCGAGGAGGTGCTTCAGGACCTGAAAGGGGCCAATTCCGTCACCGGCGTGGCCCAGGCGCTGCTGGATGAGAACTATTCCGAGGCGGAACAGCTGTGCCGGACGGCGCTGAAGAGCACCCGGCTCAGCGACGAGGAGCGGCTGAGCTACGGAAAGAGCCTGGGCCGTGCCCTCTCCGAGCAGGGGCGGCTGGAGGAGGCGCTGGAGGCCTATCAGCAGGTGCTGGAGCTGGCCGAACGCTCCGGCGCCTGGTTCCACACGCCCTCCAAATACAACGAGGTCATCGACGCTATGTGCATCCTCTATTTGAAGAACGGTCAGGCGGGCACGGCCCGGCTGTTCCGGAAAAAGCGGAGGTAGCAGCCCGCGCCCGGTGCAACTTTTCCGAAAAATCACCCCACGACGCGGTGTTATACTTTCGTCAACAGAGCAGGGAGGCGATGAAATGCAGTTTGGACCATTGCCGGAGAAGCGGGCGGTGCCCGACTTTGTCCGCGTCCAGAGCCAGGAGGAGCTGGCCCTGAAGCTGCTGCGGCAGCGGCAGGAGCTGGACGAAGCCCACAAACAGGAGGTCCGGGCGCTGGAGAAGCGTCTGGACCGGATGGCGGAGCAGTTGGCCATCATCACCCACAAGAAGCGTTTTACGGAAAAGGACCCGCTGGTGCTCTCCCTGCGGCAGCTGTTGAAGCGGGAGGGCATCGAGCTGGTGACCTACGCCGGAGAGCCGGTGACGGAGGAGCTGGAGGACCAGGCGGACATCGTCGAGTGGCTTCCGGCGACGGACGACCCGGAGGACCGGGTGGTGGACGCGCTGGAGCCGGAGGTCCACTTTCAGGGCCGGCTGCTGCACCGGGCGAAGCTGTCCTGCCGCATGGGCGCTCAGGATCCGGAGGAGGCCCCGGAGCCGGAAGCGGTGTCTGCTGAGGCTGATGTAGCCCCGGAGATGAGCGATGGTGCGCAGGCAGAGGGCGCGCAGTCCGAAACGGTGCCCGCGCAGTCTGAAACGGTGCCCGTGCAGCCCGAAGCGGTGCCCGCGCAGTCCGAAACGGCGAAGGGCGTCCCGCCCGCCGCCGCCGCGCCAGTCCCGGCCCCAAGCGGCCCCAAGCACGCCCACGGGCGTAAAAATACCCGAAAGAACCTGAGACGCCACAAAAAGAAGGCCAATCAGCGCAAGCATTGAGAGCAAAGGAGCGAGTGCTATGTCAACGAGCAAATGTGTGGGAATCGACCTGGGAACCACCAACAGCGTCATCGCCATGATGGCCGACGACAACAAGACCATCGTCTGCCGCACGGACCGGGCGGGCCGAAAGACCTTCCCCTCCGTCATCGTCTATGACCGGAAGACCAAGGGCGTGAAGGCCGGACAGATTGCCTTCAACCGCCGCGGCACGGTGCCCGAGCCCATCGTGTCGGTGAAGAGCCACATGGGCGACGCCAACTACCGGGCCACCACCGGACCCCTGACCCTCTCCCCGGTGGAGGTCAGCGCGGAGGTGCTCAAGGCCATGAAGCAGCAGATGGAGGACTATCTGCACACCAAGCCGGAGTACGCGGACTATGTGGTGGACCGGGCGGTCATCACCATCCCGGCCTACTTCGCCTCCAACGCCCGGGAGGCCACCACCAAGGCCGGCGAGCTGGCGGGCCTGAAGGTGGAGTTCACCCTCCAGGAGCCCACCGCCGCGGCGCTGTACTACTGCTTCAAGAACGGCATCGACAACGGCATCTTCATGGTCTACGACCTGGGCGGCGGCACCTTTGACGTGTCCATCGTGCGCCTGGACGAGGGCGACGCCTACGTGCTGGGCATCGCGGGCAACAACTACCTGGGCGGCGACAACTTCGACGACGCCCTGGCCCGTCACCTGCTCGACGAGCTCATCGACTCCGACGAGGGCTACGACCTGGAGGACATGGACATCAACCGGGACGAGGAGGACAAGCGCCGCTTCACCCGCCTGAAGCTCAGCGCGGAGGTCATCAAGAAGGCGCTGAGCACCCAGGAGGAGTATTTTGAGTCCACCGACGGCATTTTCGAGGACAAATGCGGCGCGAAGGTGAATCTGGCCGCCACCGTCACCGCGGAGGAGTTCGAGGACCTGATTCGCCCCATGCTGGAGAGCACCCTGGACGAGTGCCACAAGGCCCTCCGGGAGGCCGAGGACCAGTACGGCGTGACCCTGGACATGATTGACGGCGTGCTGCTGGTGGGCGGCAGCACCCACATCCCGCTGGTGGGGAAAATCATCGAGGAGAACTTCACCGACCCCAGCCTGCCCGCGCACACCAAGCGGCCCAAGCCCCTCATCGACGAGCCGGACATGGCTGTGGGCTACGGCGCGGCCATCGCGGCGGCCTCCACCGGCGCCAAGAGCCAGCACGAGGTTCAGACCAGGGCGGGCAAGACCATCTCCGTCACCGCCTCCTTTGACCCCGGCTTGGGCTACGGCGGCATCAGCATGGTGGAGGGCCATCTGAGCGCCGAGGGCGGCGACCTGCCCGACGACATCTACGCGAAGGTCAGCCGGGCCGCGGGCGGCTGCAAGAAGGAGTTTCTGGTCAACGAGGACGGCAGCTTCGTCTTCGAGGACCTGGAGTACGAGGGCGATTCGGACCTCTACAGCTGCCAGTTCCTCTCCGGCGGCAAGGTGATTCTGGAGACCACCTTCGACGCGGCGGCCACCGGCGGCGGCGGAATCCCCGTGGTCCTCTCCCGCAACTACTACATCGAGACCCTGGACGAGCTCACCGGCGCCATCAAAATGGTGAAGCTGATGAAGAAGGGCACGCCGCTGCCCTGCTCTCAGGACTTCAAGTTCACCACCAACAGCACGAACCCCTACTTCGTGCGCCTGCGCTTCTTCGAGGAGCGCGACTTCCTCAAGCAGCTGACCATGAACTTCGACAAGCCCGCCGCCCCGGGCACGGAGATCCGACTCTCCCTGTCCTTCGACCGCTCCAGCCGCTTCAGCGTCCGGGCCGAGAGCGCGGGCGTGGTGGTGGAGAGCGTGGTGGAGCCCTCTCCCGCCCCCGAGCTGCCCGCCCGGGACGAGGTGGACGAGGTCATCCACGCCGTCCGGGAGGGCATCGCCCTGATTCCCGAGGCCGGCAAGCGCGTGGTGGCGGAGAAGCAGCTCAACCGGCTGGTCAGCTCCCTCCAGAACGCCATTGACGCCGGGGACGCCTACCAGGCCAAGGAGCTGCTCAACTCCATCCGCCAGTTCACCCGCGTCCAGGGCGGCGGCGCGGACGGCGGCTTCCAGTCCGGACCGGCGGCCCTGAGCCCCAGCCGGGAGGAGTTCGAGGCCAAGGTCAGCGCCCTCCAGCAGCTCAACCGGGAGAGCGACAAGGGCAGCGACGAAATCGCCCGGGACATCGCCCGCACCGCCTCCGCCGGCTACCGCGCCTACGAGAACGAGGACCAGGTGGCCCTGTCCAAGGCCTGCGAGGAGCTGGACCAGTTCCAGGAGCTGCTCAAGGAGGAGACCAGCCAGCAGGAGCGCCCGCCCATGTGGATGGTGTGCGCCTACTTCGCCCAGACGATTCTGGACCTCATCTCCAAGTACCAGCAGAACAGCGACCTGCCCACCGCCTTCCGCAGGCAGTATGACCGGTACGTCAGCGAGGACATCCGCCGCTGCCGGGACATCCAGAGCGAGTGCCGCTTCATGCCCGAGGAGCAGGACTGCATGGGCTACCTCCAGACCATCCGGGAGATTTACCCGCGCTGGGAGCAGTGCGGCAAGCAGATGGACCCGAACTCCAGCCTGCCCGGCATGCCCTGACGCGCCCTGCGCTCCCGAAAGGAGTTGAACGCGATGAACTGTCCGATTTGTGCCGCCGCCCTCCCCGTGGGGGCGCGGCTGTGCCCCGGCTGCGGTGCCGATTTGCGGGACTACCTCAGCGCCGTCTGTCAGCCGGATTTGCTCTTCAACCAGGCGCTGGACTGCCTTGCGCGGGAGCACTGGTCGGAGGCCTGCGCCCTGCTGTGTCAGGCCCACGCACAGCGCCCGGAGGACGCGGGGATTCTGGAGCTGTGGGTCCGCGGCGAGTACGGCGCGGGGAACAAAAAGCGGGCCGTGGAGCTGATGACCGATTTGGTGGAGCTGGACCGCTCCCCGGCGTGTCAGCAGCGCTTTGAGGCGCTGGTGGCGGAGTATGACCGGGAGCAGGCGGCTCTTGTCCCCAATCCGGCCGCTCCGGTCCCCAATCCGGCGGCCCCGGCCCCCAATCCGGCGCAGAGCGCCCCCCGGAGCGGGCCCAAGGCCCCCAAAAGCGCTCAGCGGAGCCAAAACGGCTTCTTCAGCGGGGGAATGCCCGACTTTTCCCAGCTGTCCAGCCTGTTTCCGGGGAAAAAGTAAGAGGTTGTATTCACAAGTGAAGTGCGCCAGATGGACGAGCAATTTTGCCGTCAATCAAGGCAAAATTTCGCAGGAATCCTTTGTGGATTTCAAGAGAGAAAAGACCCGATGAACCCTCTTTCCATGGAGAAAGGAGCAGCCCATGAACCGATTTGAAGCCATGCTCGCCTCGCCCACGCTGAGCAGCAAGGAGCTGGCCATGCAGGTGAGAATGCAGCGGGAGATTCCCAAGGAGGAGGCCAACATTCTGCGCTCGGAGATGTTCGTGCCCAAGGTGCGGCTCTACGACGAGCTGACCACCCTGCGCTTTCGCCGTCCGGGCCCGGAGGAGGAGAGCGGATTCTATCGTCAGTTCTGCGGCGCTCTCAGCTCGGCCTCCGGCGCGCCCATCCCCTACCGCTTCTTCAAGGGGGAGTTCCAGCGCCTGATGGAGGAGCTGGACATCCAGGACCCGGCGCTGGAGGAGAGCCGGGCCGAGCTGGTGGAGACGCTGGAGGAGGCCTCCGGCGGCAGGGGAACCCGGCGCAGGAAGACCCGCAGGCGCAGCCCCTTCCGCAGCGACCGGGTCCGCAAGGCGGTGGAGAGCCTTTCCGACCCCTGGCGCATCCAGGCCTACGCCGCCCTGTGCGCCCGCATCGCCCTGTCCAGCGAGACGGAGGACCCCAAACACGCCGCCATGGCCTGGGTGCAGGCCCTCAAGCTCTACCGCCTCTTCTTCGACCAGACCCGGCCGGAGGAGTCCACCACCTACAAGGTGCAGACCGAGGAGAAGCTGAAGGCGGACACGGTGGAGGCCTGGGAGGACTTCCTGCCCCAGCTGCTGGAGGAGATGTCGGCGCGGGTGAGCACCTACATCCAGGAGAAGCGGCCCGAAAGCGTCACCGCCTGTCTGGACGTGCTCCAGTCCGATTACGCCAAGCTGATTGACCGCTTCGCCGGGGACCGGGCCCTGTCCGACGCCTTTCTGCCCTACATCAACGCCCTGGGCACGGCCAACTCCCTGAAGGAGGCCGCCGCCCTCTTTGAGAACATCCCCGCCGCGCTGCTCACCCAGGACAGCCGGCAGGACGCGCCCCGGGCCATGCTCGCGGCCATGACCAAGGAGGTGGAGCGCCTCCAGAAGAGCGGCAACAGCGTGGCTCTGGTGCTCAAGTGGGCCAACAAGCTGGACGCCATGAACCACTACAAGAACGGCGCACCTCTGGTGAAGAAGGCGGCGACGGATTTCTACGAGGCCTGCGGCGCCTACGCCCGGAACATGCTGGGCGAGAAGGACAAGGAGCGGCAGCAGAAGTACGCCGACTGCCTCATGTCCATCATGCCCGAGGACATCGTCATTGCCACCAACAGCGGCAAGAACCTGTGCCGGGACGAGCTGCTGGGCGTGCCCACCACCGGCCTGATTCGGAGCAGGTACACCGACAAGATGAAGAACTGCTCCTCGGAGCGGGAGGCGGAGGCCCTGGGCAGGGAGGTCTACCAGCAGATACAGAG
Organism: Oscillospiraceae bacterium; assembly: GCA_902784305.1. Classification (GTDB taxonomy): domain Bacteria; phylum Bacillota; class Clostridia; order Oscillospirales; family Oscillospiraceae; genus Onthomonas. The sequence goes on from CACZUK010000074.1 coordinate 10,830, forward strand.
CACGAAGATGCCCGGCTGTCAGTGGGACGACCTCCAGCGCGAGCTGATGCAGACCCTCATCATCACCGTGCAGAAGAGCGGCATGGCGCCCAAATACCAGGCGGCGTTTTTCAGCAGCTATTCCGACAGCCTGCCTATCCGGGACAAGGACCTCAAGACCGTGGGCGGCTATAAGCGGATGCTGGCAGGCGCCGTGGGCGTGCGCACCGGCTCCGGGCCGGCCTCCCAAACGGTCGCCACCCCCGCCCCCGGCCTGTCCAAGGGCCTCGTCGCCCTGGCCCGCTTCGCCCAGGCCGACGACGGCACCCGGGAGAAGCTGGACGCCCTGCTGGAGGTGGTCAAGTGGGCGCTGGACCACCCCGACGAGGATGTCACCGGCGACACCTACTACTCCCTGGCCGAGACCTGCTGCCGCAACGCCTTCGTGGCGGCCCTGAACAAGAAGAACGAGGTCAGCGACTCCACCTTTGAGCGCGATTACAAGCGCATTATGGAGCTGGCCGTGAGCTTTCTGCCGAAAAACTACCAGTTTCCCGGGGGCGGCGGCAAGACCTACGGCTCGGATTTGCTCATCAAGCTGCTGGACCTGGATGTGGACAGCGAGGTGCGCTCCCGGGCGGACAAGGCCCGCCGCAAGCTGAATCCCGGCCTCTTCCGCCCGCAGCCCCACAAGCCCAGCAAGCCGGTGAAGCCCAGCAAGCCGGTGAAGCCCCACAAGCCCCACGAGCCCCACACCTTCGGCGTCTTCGGGCAGGCGGTCATCCGCGGCCTGGTCAAGGTGCTGCTGGCCCTGATTGCGCCGGGGATTCTCACGCTGGTCTACTTCCTCCTCAAGCAGCCCATGCCCATCGGCTGGAGCTATGTGCGGCTGGTTTTCATCGTGGCGGCCCTGTTCGAGTTCCCGCTGGAGGCGGCCAAAACCAACCTGGAGCACGACAAAAGCTCCAAATTCTGGCAAATGGTGCAGACGCAAGCCTCCATGCTCTATTTGCCCCTGGTGTTCGTGCTGACGCTGCGCCACTTCCACCTGCTCCCCATGAAGCTGTGGATGATCATCGTTCTGGTGGTCTACGGCGTGATTTGGCTGCTGGCCACCATCGGCACGCTGGTCAGCTCGAAATAGCCGGCACCCCCACACAGCACACGGCAGACGGCCCCCCGCCGTTCTGCCGTTTTGTGCATGAAACGGCGCTGATTTGCGAAAAAGAAGAAGATTCAGAGGGGAGAAGTGACAATGGACACGCTGAAGGGACTGCCAGCGGTCTACGAGTGCCTGGCCGGGCCCTTCCGGGGCGGCATGGGCTGTGTGTACCAGGTGCGCCACCGGGACTGGGGCGAGTGCATGGCCCTCAAGCAGCCGCTGCCCGACACGCTGGAGCGGCCCGGGGTCCGGGAGCGCTTTGTGCGCGAGTGCGAGCTGTGGGTGTCCCTGGGTCTGCACGAGCACCTGGTGCTGTGTCATTATGTGCGCAGCATCGGCGGCGTGCCCACGGTGTTCGCCCAGTGGATGGATGGCGGCAGCCTTCAGGAGCGCATCGACTCCGGCGCGCTCTACCGGGGACTGGAGGAGGACGAGCGAGCGGTGCAGCTGCGGCTGCTGGACATCGCCATTCAGATGGCCCGCGGCCTCGCCTATGCCCACGCCCACGGCCTGGTCCACCGGGATTTGAAGCCGGGCAATGTGATGTTCACCGGGGACGGCACGGCGAAGCTGACGGACTTCGGGCTTTCGGCCCTGTTCCGGGGCCGCGCCTCGGAGGAGAGCCGCGGCTTTGGCACGCTGGCCTACGCACCGCCGGAGCAGCAGAATGGGTCCCGCTTCACGCCTCAGAGCGATTTGTGGAGCTTCGGGGTGGTGCTGCTGGAGCTGTTTCTGGGGGAACGGCTCTGGCGCAACTGCATCTTCGTGCCCCAGGGTCTGGAGAGCTATTTTGTCCACAGCCGGGTGCGGATGCCGGAGACGGTGCGCACGCTGGTGGAACAGTGCTGCCAGAGCGCGCCTCTGCGCCGCCCGGAGAGCGCCGGGGCGGTGGAGGAGCAGCTGCTGCGCTGCTGGCAGGACCTCTCCGGCAGCGCCTACCCGCGCCCGAGGCCGGGGAAGGGCGCGCTGGTGTCCGGCTCCTGGAACAACCGGGCGCTGAGCTTTCTGGATTTGGACAAGCCCAAAGAGGCCTTGCGTTGCTGGGACAAGGCGCTGCGGCTGGACCCGGGCCACATGGCCAGCGTGTACAACCGCAGCCTCTTCCTCTGGCGGCGCGCGGAGCTGGACGACCGCGCTGTGCTGCAATGCCTGCAAAATGCCTACAACGCCGCGCCGGTGCGCACCTCCGCCCAGCTTTTGGCCCGATTTTTCATGGAACGGGGCAGCGCGGGCCCTATTGAGCGCCTGAACCGGGTCTTTGGCGAGGAGCTGGCGGACCCGAAGCCTCTGGCCGCGCGGGAGCGGCGGGAGCAGCTGCTGCTGCGCGGCGTGGCGGGGGCGGACTGCTCCGACGGGTCTGTTCTGCTGCTGACCCGGGGCGGCGGCGCGCAGCTGCGGCATCCCGGCCAGAGCGCCGCGGCGGTGGAGCTGAACACGGCGGGGCTGCACCTCCATCAGGCGGCGCTGACGGATTCTGGTGAGGTCTGGGCCACTGCCGACGAGGGGCTGGTGCACTTCGACGCGAAGGGCGCGCGGCTGGGCCGGATTCCGGTGCCGGAGGGCCGCGTGCTGCACCTGGCCCTGTTCGGGGAGAGCGCCCTCGTCCACGCCCAGCGCCGGGAGGGGGAGCGGTGCAAGGACTACTACCTCCGTCTGAGCCTCCCCACGGGGGAGCGGCTGAGCAAGGTGCGGCTGGAGGGCGTGACGAGTGTGCCCTTCCTGCCTCTGGAGGAGGGCCGCGCGCTGCTGCTGCGCGCCGGAAAGCGCCTGCTGCGGCTGGAGCTGGAGTGCGGGCGCGTGATAGAAACATTTTCCATGGAGGAACCGGTACAAGGCGCTGTTTTGAACGAAAAACGAAACCTTCTGGCCGCCTGGGACGAGAAAGAGGTGCGGGTCTGGAGCCTGGAGGACGCGGGGGAGCGGCAGCGCTTCGCTGTGGCGGCCTGTCAGGGCCTGTGCTTCGCCCGCCGCGACTCGCTGCTGCTGTGCACCGTGGGACGCGGTCAGGTGCAGGTGCGGGAGCTGGCCACGGGCCGCTGTGTGCGCACCTTCCCCGGCTGCGGCAGCGGCCTCACGGCCTGGGACACGGCGGACGCCTTCCTGAGCTGGGGCGCGGAGGGCGCACTGGTGCAGCATCTGCCCGCCTTCCGGCCCGCGGCCCGCGCGCAGCTCTCCCGGGTGGAGGACGAGCGGCAGCTCACCGGGGACGCGCTGCGCTTCCAGAGCCTGATTCGGTCCGGGGCGGAGCACTGGAAGCGCGGGGAGGTACAGGCGGCGCTGGACTGTCTGGCCAGCGCACGGGCGATACCGGGCTATGGCCGGAACGGGGCCTATCTGCGGCTCAACGCGGCGGTGGGGCGGCGTCTGAGCGTCAAGGGCCTGCTGAGCGCCTGGCTGCGGGAGACGGTGCACAGCGCCGCCGCTCCCGAGCCGTCCGGGGCGCGGGAGGAGCCTCTGCGCTGGAGCCGGGACGGCGAGGTGCGGATTGTGCGCCGGGACGGCACCGCTCCGCGGACTCTGCGGACCGGACTCCGGGGCGTCACCGCCGCGGCCCTGTCGCCGGACGGACAGTGGGTGGCCCTGGGCTGTCAGGACGGCAGAATGGCCCTGCTGCGCGCGTCGGACGGCGTGCAGCGCTGGCAGCGGCGGGGCGACGGAACCATGGTCACGGCCCTGGCCTTTCTGCCCCGGGGGAACTTCCTGCTCTCCGGCCGGAGCAGCGGGGCGCTGCTGGTGTGCGAGGGCGCTCACGGGCGTCTGCTGCGGGTGCTCACAGGCCACAGCGGGCCCGTCCGGGCCGTCACCTGCACTCCGGACGGACTGCTCGCGCGCACGGACGGGGAGGACGGACAGGTGCAAATCTGGCAGTTTGATTACGAATACTCCGCGAAAAAGGAGGAAACCACATGAATCTGAGCCTGACGATGGAATATGTACTGCTCCGGGCCAGCCAGGAGGCCACGGCCTTCAGCGCCGGAGAGATGGGGCTGGAGCACCTGTTTCTGGGCCTGCTCAAGCTCCCGGAGGTGAAGGGGGAGCAGGTGGTCAAGGACGCCGCCCGGGCCGGGGAGTTCGACCGGGAGGCGGAGGAGGTGGCCCGCATCGCCCGGTCGCGGGGCTGGGACACCGCGGCGCTGCGGCAGCGGCTGCGCACCCTGCTCTCCGGGGAGACGGTGGCCAGGGATGCCCAGGCGCAGATCAACCTGGTGCTGGGCAGCGCCGCCTACCACGCCCGGAAGGACCGGGGCGCGGAGCAAATCACCGCCGCGGACCTGCTGGGGGCGATTCTGCGCCACCCCTCGGCCATGCTCCAGGCGCTGCTGAGCCAGGACGGCGGGCGGTCTGAGCCCCCGCGCGCGCCGGAGCCGGAGCAGCCGCCGGAGCCGGAGCTGGAGGGCATCGCCTTCCTGCCCCAGCTCACCAGCCGGATACGGGCCATGCGCTACCGTCTGCTGGGGGAGGTCTTTGGGCAGGACCACGCCATCTACGCCCTGGCGGAGGGTCTGTTCAGCGCGGAGGTGCTGGCGGCCTCGGACCAGCAGCGGAAGGGGCCGCGGGCGGTGTTCGTCTTCGCCGGGCCGCCGGGGGTGGGCAAGACCTTCCTGGCCGAGCGCGCCGCCGCGGCGTTGAAGCTGCCCTTCCAGCGCTTCGACATGAGCAGCTACGCCGACCACCAGGCGCAGATGAACCTCATCGGCTTCGCGCCCAGCTTCAAGGACGCCAAGCCCGGCCAGCTCACGGGCTTTGTGAAGCGCAATCCCCGCTGCCTGCTGCTCCTGGACGAGATTGAGAAGGCCCACCGCAACACGATTCAGCTCTTTTTGCAGATTTTGGACGGGGGCCGCCTCCACGACGATTTCACCGACGAGGATGTGGATTTCCGGGAGTGCATGGTGATTTTCACAACAAACGCGGGCCGTTCCCTCTACGAGGGGGAGCAGCGCGCGGACCTGGCCGCCCTGCCGCGCCAGAGCGTGCTCAGCGCTCTGCGCACCGACGTGGACAGCGCCACCGGTCAGCCCTGGTTCCCGGCGGCCATCTGCTCCCGGCTCTCGGCGGGCTTCGTGGTGCTCTTCAACCACCTGAGCGCCTGCGACCGGGAGCGCATCTGCCGTCAGGAGCTGGAGCGCTTCGGCGCCCTGTTTCAGCAGCAGTATGGCATCCGGGTGGACTTCGACCGGCTGCTGCCCATGACGCTGCTCTTCGCCGAGGGCTCCGGCTCCGACGCCCGGACCCTGCGCGCGCAGACGGAGCTGCTGTGCAAAAACGAGCTCTACCGCCTCAGCGGCCTCTGGGGCGAGGAGCGCTTTGAGCAGGCTTTGGGGGCGCTGAAAAGCATCCATTTCAGCGTAAACACCCAGGATTGCCCGGAAAATGTACGGGAGCTGTTCGTGAACCCCCAGCAGCCGGAGCTGCTGCTGTGCGCGGACGAGGAAACCTGTCAGCGCCTGCGGACCCAGCTGCCGGACTTCCACATCCTCTGCGCCGCCACCGAGGAGGAGGCCTTCGACCTGGCCGGGCGCTATGACCCGCTCTTTGTGCTCTCGGACCCGGCCCGTCAGGAGCCGGAGGCGGAGCTGGAGGCCTTCGACGAGGACGACTGGGACGACAGCCTGTCCACCAGCCTGTTCACCAGCAGCTACGAGCGCAAGCTCATCACCTCCTTCGACGATCTGCCCACGGCGGCGCCCAGCGCCCACGCCCAGGTGGCCTTTTTGAAGCGGCTGCGCGAGCGCCTGCCGGACGTGAGCGTGTACCTGCTGGAGACGGAGCGTTTCCCCCTCAGCGAGGAGCTGATGAGCGCCTTCACCCGGGTGGGGGTCCGGGGCAAGCTCCAGCTGCCCGCGGAGGAGCTGGGGGTGTTTTCGGAGCAGCTCCAGCAGCTGGCACAGCAGTGCTACCTCCAGACCGCGGCGGAGGCCATGGGGGCGGAGCAGCAGATTCTCTCCTTCGTCACAGAGCCCACGGTGAGCCCGGACGGCAGCAGCGTGACCATCGAGCTCACGGAGCTGAGCCGCAAGCGCTCGGTGAGCGCGGAGGACGCCGGGGACCTGCTGGAGGACGTGGAGCGCTCCCAGGTGCGTTTTTCGGACGTCATCGGCGCGGACGAGGCCCGGGAGGAGCTGGGCTTCTTCGTGGAGTACCTGAAAAACCCGAAGCGATTCCTCTCCCAGGGCCTCAAGCCGCCCAGGGGCGTGCTGCTCTACGGCCCGCCGGGCACCGGCAAGACCCTGCTGGCCCGGGCCATGGCCGGGGAGGCGGACGTGGCCTTCATCGCCACCGAGGCCACCAGCTTCGTCACCCGCTGGCAGGGCAGCGGCCCGGAGTCGGTGCGCAATTTGTTCCGAAAAGCCCGCAGATACGCCCCCAGCATCGTTTTTATCGACGAAATCGACGCCATTGGCCGTCAGCGGGGCGACGCGCGCAGCGGCCACGGCGAGGAGATGGCCCTCAACGCCCTTTTGACGGAGATGGACGGCTTCCGGGTGGACCCGCGGCGTCCGGTCTTCGTGCTGGCGGCCACCAACTTCCGGGTGGACGGCCAGGGCACCAACAGCATCGACCCGGCGCTGTCCCGGCGCTTTGACCGGAAGATTCTGGTGGATTTGCCCGACCGGGACCAGCGTCTGGCCTTTCTGGAGAAGCTGCTGAGCAATCAGAGCGGCGTCAGCGCCGCCATGCGGGAGCGTCTGGCCCACCGCTCGGCGGGTCTGAGCCTGGCGGACCTGGCGGCGGTGCTGGAGCAGGCGGAGCGGCAGGCGGCCCGGCGTCAGCGCCGGATGAGCGATGAGGATTTGGACGAGGCCTACGAGCGCATCCGCCACGGCGGCGAAAAGAACTGGGGCGAGGGCTACATGGAGCGGGTGGCCTACCACGAGGCGGGTCACGCCCTGCTGTGCACCCTCAGCGGCCGGACGCCGTCCTATCTGACCATTGTGGCCCGGGGCGACCACGGCGGCTATATGGAGCACGCGGACGGGGAGGACACGCCCCTGCGCACCCGGCGGGAGCTGCAAGGACGCATCCGCACGGCTCTGGGCGGCCGGGCCGCGGAGCTGGTGCGCTACGGCGAGGAGGAGGGCCTGTCCACCGGCGCGGCGGGGGATTTGTCCAACGCCACGGAGCTGGCGGCGGCGCTGCTGCTGCGCTACGGCATGGACGAGCAGTTCGGTCTGGTGTCCCTGAGCGTGGAGCGGGTGCTCAGCAGCCCCCTGGCCCCGCGGCTGGTGGAGCGGATGAACGAGCTTCTGGAGCGGGAGCTGACGGAGGCCGTGGAGCAGCTCTCCGCCCACCGGCAGGCGCTGGACCGGCTCTCGGCGGCGCTGTTGCGCAAAAACAAGCTCACCGGCGAGGAAATCGACGCGCTGCTCCGGGAGGCTCAGCCGTGAGGCTGCAACTTTTTGAGAAAACACAGCCCTTCCGCTGTGCTAGGATAGGCACAACAGGAGGGAAAGACCCAGGAGGAGGAATCGGACATGGAATCATGGAGAGAGCAGCGCCTCTGGCAGGCGCGGCAAACGCTGGAGGCGCTGAAAAACCAGTGCAGCCCCCTGCTGGTGAGCTTCGGCGGCAGCATCGCCTACGGCACGGACACGCCGGATTCGGACATCGACCTGCGCGGCCTCTACCTCAACCCGGTGGAGGAGTGGATTGGCCTTGAGCCGGACTCCCAGCAGCTGAGCCTGGAGGACTCGGACACGGTGCTGTTCAGCCTGAAAAAGGGGATGAACCTCTTTCTGAACTGCAACCCCAACGTGGTGGAGCTGCTGGGCGTGCGGCAGACGGACATCCTGCTGGACAGCCCCGACGCGCAGCTCCTGCGCGCCCACACTGCTGATTTGCTGTCCCAAAAGGCGGTGAGCACCTTCGGGGGCTTTGCCTACCAGCAGGGCAAGCGGCTGGAGGCCATGGTGCGCAAGGGCGGCGAGAGCCGGAAGAAGCTGGGCAAGCACATGATGCACCTGATTCGGGTCTACGCCATGGGCATCGACCTGCTCCGCCGGGGCGAGGTCGTCACCTACCGCGCCGCGGAGCACGAGCTGCTGATGGCGCTGCGCGGCGGGGCCTATCTGGACGCGGACGGGGTCCCCACCGCCGCCTTTCAGGCGCTTGTGGACGACTACGAGGCCGCTTTCCGCCGCGCGGCGGATGGGACGCGCCTGCGGGAGCAGCCGGACCGCGCCCTGGCCAACGCCCTGACCATGGAAATCGTGCGGCGGCACCTGTGAACCATCAGCAAACAAAGAGATAGGAGGAGAACGACATGAAGCAATTCCTGAAAAGCAGTCTGGCCCTTCTGCTGGCGCTGGCGATGCTGGCGGCCTGCGCCGGGGCAGGGGAGTACAGCGCCCCCGAGGCGGACGTGTCCGCGGGAGAGGTCAGCGCGGCATCCGCGGAGGATTTGGAGCAGTCGGAGG
>CACZUK010000075.1 GCA_902784305.1 Oscillospiraceae bacterium
GCGCGTTTGCCGCGTTTGGGGATGGGGACGCGCGCGCCGCGCCTCACGGGCAGTGCCCATCTGCCTTGCGGAGTGTGATTTTCAGTCATTGTTACTCACAGGAGGGTAAGAAAGCATGAAAAAAGTACTGTCTCTGCTGCTTTGCATCGTCATGGCGCTCTCTTTCACCGCCTGCGGCAGCTCCGGCCAGAACAATGGGACCGCTGAGGGCTCCGGCAGCCAGGCCGCCGCTGAGAACGAGGCCACCTCTTCCATGAAGGTCGGCTTCATCTGCCTGCACGATGAGAACTCCACCTACGACCTGAACTTCATCAACGGTGCCAAGGAGGCCTGCAAGCAGCTGGGCATCGCTGACGAGAACTGCATCATCAAGACCAACATCCCCGAGGGTCAGGAGTGCTACGACGCCGCCGCCGAGCTGGTGGACGCGGGCTGCACCGTGATCTTCGCCGACTCCTTCGGCCATGAGGACTACATGATTCAGGCCGCCAAGGAGTTCCCCGAGGTCCAGTTCTGCCATTCCACCGGCACCAAGGCCCACACCGAGGGTCTGGACAACTACCACAACGCCTTTGCCTCCATCTACGAGGGCCGCTACCTGGCCGGCGTGGCCGCGGGCATGAAGCTCAACGAGATGATCGAGAACGGTGAGATCACCGCCGACCAGGCCAAGATTGGCTATGTGGGCGCTTTCACCTACGCCGAGGTCATCTCCGGCTACACCTCCTTCTTCCTGGGTGCCCGCTCCATCTGTGAGAGCGCCACCATGGAGGTCACCTTCACCGGCTCCTGGTACGACGAGACCGCCGAGAAGGAGGGCGCCACCAAGCTCATCGACGATGGCTGCGTTCTGATTTCCCAGCACGCCGACTCCATGGGCGCCCCCACCGCCTGCGAGAAGGCCGGTGTGCCCGACATCTCCTACAACGGCTCCACCGTGGACGCCTGCCCCAACACCTTCATCGTCTCCTCCCGCATCGACTGGGCGCCCTACTATGTCTACGCCATCCAGGCCGCTGAGGCCGGCGAGCCCATCGACACCGACTGGACCGGCACCCTGGCCACCGGCTCCGTGGTCCTGACCGAGGTCAACGAGAAGGCCGCCGCCGCCGGCACCCAGGAGAAGATTGACGAGGTCAAGGCTCAGCTGGAGTCCGGCGAGATTCACGTCTTCGACGCCTCCAAGATCACCGTGGAGGGCCAGGCTTTGGAGAGCTACATGGCCGATGTGGACACCGACCCCGACTACACCGCCGACACCGAGGCGGTCAGCGACGGCTACTTCCACGAGTCTGAGTACCGCTCCGCTCCCTACTTCGACATGAACATCGACGGCATCGAGCTGCTGGATACCCAGTTCTAAAACAAAAAAAGTGGCAAAGCCCCGGTTGTTGCCGGGGCTTGCCCGCTTTGTGCACATTCCGGCCCGGATGGAGAAGAGAAAGGAAGGACCATGGACAGCAGAAGCATCGCCGTATCCATGCGCGGCATCACAAAGACCTTCGGCGCCACCGTCGCCAACGACGACGTGAGCCTGGACATCTACAAGGGGGAGATTCTGTCCCTTCTGGGCGAAAACGGCAGCGGAAAGACCACCCTGATGAACATGCTCTCGGGCATCTACTTCCCGGACAGCGGACAAATCTCCATCAACGGCCAGCCCGTGACCATCAGCTCCCCCCGGGAGGCCTTTGAGCACGGCATCGGCATGATTCACCAGCACTTCAAGCTGGTGGACGTGTTCACGGCGGCGGAGAACATCGTGCTGGGCCTGGAGGAGAAGGGCAAGCTGGACCTGAAGCGGGCCGCGGCGCGCATTCGGGAGATTTGCGACGCCTACGGCTTCGATGTGGACCCGCAGCAGAAGATTTATGACATGTCCGTCTCCCAGAAGCAGACGGTGGAGATCGTCAAGGTGCTCTACCGGGGCGCGGACATCCTGATTCTGGACGAGCCCACCGCGGTGCTGACCCCCCAGGAGACGGAAAAGCTCTTCGCGGTGCTGCGCAACATGCGCCGGGACGGCAAGACGGTGGTCATCATCACCCACAAGCTCCACGAGGTGGAGGAGATTTCCGACCGGGTGGCGGTGCTGCGCAAGGGCCGCTACATCGGGGAGATGAAGACCAGCGAGACCAACGCCCAGGAGATGACCAACATGATGGTGGGCCGGGAGGTGACGCTGAACATCAACCGGCCGGAGCCGAAGGACGTCCGGCCCCGCATCCGGGTGGAGCACCTGACGGTGCGCAGCGAGGATAAGGTGCTCAAGCTGGACGACGTGAGCTTCACGGCCTTCGGCGGCGAGATTCTGGGCATCGCGGGCATCTCCGGCTGCGGCCAGAAGGAGCTGCTGGAGTCCATCGCGGGCCTCCAGCCCGTGGAGAGCGGCGAGATTTCCTACCTCCACGACGACGGCAGCGCCGAGAGCCTGCTGGGCAAGGACCCCCAGGAGATTGCCAGGCTGGGCGTCAGTCTGTCCTTCGTGCCGGAAGACCGGCTGGGCATGGGCCTGGTGGGCAGCATGGATTTGACGGACAACATGATGCTGCGCTCCTTCCGGCGGGGCAGCTCGGTCTTTGCGGACCGGCGCGGACCCCAGCGGCTGGCCGAGCGGGTGGTCCGGGAGCTGGAGGTCAACACGCCGGGCATCTCCACGCCGGTGCGGCGGCTCTCCGGCGGCAACGTGCAGAAGGTGCTGGTGGGCCGGGAAATCGCCTCCGCGCCCACGGTGCTGCTCTCCGCCTACGCGGTGCGCGGTCTGGACATCAACTCCTCCTATGTGATTTACGACCTGCTCAACCAGCAGAAGCGCAAGGGCGTTGCGGTGGTGTACGTGGGCGAGGATTTGGACGTGCTGCTGGAGCTGTGTGACCGGATTCTGGTGCTCTGCGGCGGCAAGGTCAGCGGCATCGTGGACGGACCCGGCGCGGACAAGAGCACCGTCGGCCTGATGATGACAAGACTGGGGGGAGAGAAATGACGAAAAAGAGCAGGGAACCCCTGATTCACATTACAAAACGCAAGGAAATGTCCTGGCAGGGCGCCTGGGCCATCCGGCTCATCTGCATCGCCGCGGCGCTGATGGTCTGCGCGGTCATCACCACCGCGGCCACGGGTCTGGCTCCGGCCAGCGTCTTCGGCGGCGTGCTCAACGGCGCCTTCGGCAGCCCCCGGAAGATTTGGGTGCTGGGCAAGGAGTCGGCGGTGCTGCTGTGCATCGCCGTGGCCATGGCGCCCTCCTTCCGCATGCGCTTCTGGAACCTGGGCGGCGAGGGACAGGTCATCATCGGCACCCTCATCACCTCGGCCCTGATGATTTATCTGGGCGATAAAATCCCCAACGCGGTGCTCATCGCAATGTGTCTGGTCGGCTCTGTGGCGGCAGGCGCGGTCTGGGCGGGTGTCCCGGCTTTCTTCAAGGCCCGTTGGAACACCAACGAGACGCTGTTCACGCTGATGATGAACTATGTGGCGATTCAGCTGGTGGCCTATTTCATCATCATCTGGGAGTCCCCGCGCGGCTCGGGCAAGGTGGGCATCATCAACCAGTCCACCAGCGCGGGCTGGCTGCCCAGCATCGGCCCGTTCAAGTACCTTTTAAATATCCTCGTGGTGCTGCTGGTGACGGTGCTGATGTACATCTATTTGCAGTACAGCAAGCAGGGCTACGAAATCGCCGTGGTGGGCGAGAGCCAGAGCACGGCCCGCTATGTGGGCATCAAGGTGGACCGGGTCATCATCCGGACGCTGCTGATTTCCGGCGGCGTGTGCGGCCTGTGCGGCTTCCTGATGGTGGCGGGCACGGACCACACCATCACCACGACGCTGGCCGGCGGCCGGGGCTTTTTGGGTGTGCTGGTGGCCTGGCTGGCCCAGTTCAACCCGCTGGCCATGGTGCTGGTGAGCCTGCTGCTGTGCGTGCTCTCCCGGGGCGCTGGGGAGATTTCCACCTCCTTCGGGCTGAACCAGTCCTTCTGCGACATTCTCACCGGCGTGATTCTGTTCTTCATCATCGCCAGCGAGTTTTTCATCCACTATCAGCTTCACTTCCGCAAGGGCGAGAAAAAGGAGGCCAGCCATGTTTGATTTGGTCGCGTTCATTCCCAGAGCCGTGGTGCAGGCCATTCCGCTGCTCTACGGCTGCACCGGCGAGACGCTGTCCGAGAAGGCGGGCGTGCTGAACCTGGGGATTCCGGGCGTCATGTACGTGGGCGGCATCTGCGGCGTCATCGGCTCCTTCCTCTACGAGCAGAGCACCGGCGGCGACGTGAACGCCTTTCTGGTGGTGGCGATTCCGCTGCTCTCCTGCCTGCTGGGCTCTCTGCTGATGGGCCTGCTGTTCAGCGTGCTGACCATCACCCTCCGGGCCAATCAGAACGTGGTGGGCCTGGCCATGACCACCTTCGGCGTGGGCGTGGGCAACTTCTTCGGCGGCTCCCTCATCAAGCTCACCGGCAGCGCGGTGCCCTCCATCGCCCTGTCCACCACCAGCGGCTATTTCAGCCGGACGCTGCCCTTCGCCAAGAGCGCGGGGGTGTTCGGAAAGCTGTTCCTGTCCTACGGCTTTTTGGCCTATCTGGCCATTCTGCTGGCCGTGGCGGCGGGCTATTTGCTCAAGCACACCCGCATCGGCCTGCACCTGCGGGCGGTGGGGGAGAACCCCGCCACGGCCGACGCGGCGGGCATCGACATCACCCGCTACAAGTATCTGTCCACCTGCATCGGCTGCATGATAGCGGGTCTGGGCGGTCTGTACTACGTCATGGACTACGCCAGCGGCGTGTGGTCCAACGACGCCTTCGGGGACCGCGGCTGGCTGGCCATCGCGCTGGTCATCTTCACGCTGTGGCGGCCCCATGTGGCGATTTTCGCCTCCTTCCTCTTTGCGGGCCTGTACATTTTGTATCTGTTCATCCCCACGGGCACCAATCTGGCCGTGAAGGAGCTCTACAAAATGCTGCCCTATGTGGTGACGATTATCGTGCTGATTATCACCGGCATGCGCAACAAGCGGGAGAACCAGCCCCCGGCGGGTCTGGGCCTGCCCTACTTCCGGGAGGACCGCTGAGCATGTAAACCCCATTCAGACCGGAACGCCCCGCCTTCGCCGGATTTGCCGGACGGAGGCGGGGTGTTTGTGCCCAATTTCGTCCTTTTTGGGCTTTTTGGCTTTTCATTTAGGGTTTTTGGCCTTTCTTTTGGCCTGTTTGGTTGGGATATGGCCCCCGGGCGCGCTCTGCGCGGCTGGTTTGGTCACGGCACCGGGCGCGCTCTGAACCACGCTTCGGACGGTCCCGCCGCGCGCATTCATCGAATTTTAATAATCTGTCAGCAGACTGCCGCTCGACACCGCTCCGGGATTCTGCTATAATAAGCATCAGATGGGGGCGGCGAACGCGCTCCTGTCGGCAACCGCTTTGACCGGGCGCGCGGACCGCCCGGAGTGCGCTTCCAGAGCCGCTCAGGCCCGGAAGGGAAGTACACACAATGGAGGAAAGAACATGAAAAGCATGAAGAAATGGATGTCAGCTCTGTTGGCCCTGCTTCTGCTGGCCAGCCTGAGCGTTTCCCCTGCCCTGGCCGCAGTCCTGTACTACGAGGCCAGGGAGGAGGTCAACCTGCGCAAGGGTCCCAGCACGGAGTACGCCATCCTCACCTCGGTGCCCACCGGCGACGTGGTGACGGTGACCGGCGACACGGATCAGCTTTGGTGGAAGGTTTCCTACACCAATTCCGCGAAAAAGACCTATCAGGGCTACATCAACAGCAACTATCTGAAGCCCAGCAAAAAGAAGAACAATGACAAGCCCAAGAACACCGCGCCTCTGGGCTGCTATTCCACCACCCTCAACAACATGGGCCTGTACAAGGGCCCGGGCACCAGCTACGGCAAACGGGTCAAAATCCCCGTCGGGTCCGTGGTGGAGGTCACTGACACCACCAGCAAGGAGTGGTTCAAGGCCAACTACATCACCAAAACCGGCAAAACCTACAAGGCCGGCTGGCTGAAGGCCGCCTACCTCAAGAAGGCGCCGGAGCCCTACAACATCAAGAGCGCCACGGACCTGCGCAAGAAGGCCAGCAAGTCCTCCAAGAGCCTGTGCAAGCTCCCGAAGGGCGCGTATGTGAGCGTGACCGCCGTTTACAGCAAATACTGGTACAAAATCACCTATACGGACATCGACAAGGTCACGCATGAGGGTTTCGTCCTGAAGAGCAAGCTCAAGAAGGGCAAAATCACCAACAAGCCCTACAAGCAGGTGGACCCGGACGCCGCCGCCAAGGAGCTGGCCCGGAACTGGCTCAACAAGCCCCGCGCCCAGGTCAAGAGCAAGACCAATCTGATGTCCAAGGCCAGCAAGAAGGGCAAGAAGCTGGCCGCGGTGCCCAAGAACGCCGTGGTGGCCGTGGTCGGCAGCTCCGGAAAGTGGAAGAAGGTCATCTACAACGACCCCAAGAACAGGAAGACGATGGGCTATGTGCTCAAGAGCGCCCTCACCAGCTACAAGGAGCTCAACGCGGGCGCCTATGTGACCAAGGTTCCCACCCAGCTGCGCTCCGCGGACAGCCAGACCGCCAGCGTGACCTGTGAGCTGCCCCAGTACAGCCTGATTCAGGTCACCGACAGCTCCGAAAAGAGCTGGTTCATCGCCAGCTACACCGACCCCGTCACCGGCAAGAGCTACAAGGGCTTTGTCTTCAAGTCCCACGCCGAGAAGTACAAGGAGAAGAACGCCGGAACCTATTACACCTCTGTGGAGTCTGAGCTGCGCGAGACCGCCAGCGACACCGGCGAGGTCGTTGCCAAGATTCCCATGGGCAGCGAGGTCAAGGTGCGCAGCACCTACAACCCCAAGTGGTACATCGTCACCTATACCACCGCCGACGGCGTGTCCAGCAACGGCTTCTTCAAGGCCAGCTACCTGCGCAAGCGGGACAAGGGCACCGAGAGCTGGTTCACCCGCGTGGAGACCCCCCTGCGCGTGCTGCCCAGCGAGACCGGCGGGGTCGGCACCATGGTGCCTGAAAAGCAGACCGTCATCGTACTGGACAAGTACTTTACCAACTGGTGGTGGGTCAAGTATGTGGACGCCAACGGCGTGAGCCACACCGGTTATATCTACAGCAAGCATCTGATGACCCAGGCGGAGCTGCAGGCTCTCCAGAGCCAGAGCGACGAGCCTGCGGAGGAGCCTTCCGAGGAGCCTGAGCAGCCCGCGGAGCAGCCGGAACCCGCCGACGAGAGCGCCGAAGCCTCTGACGAGGAGATTGTGCCCGCCGAGGCCGAATCCACCGAGGAGCCCGCCGCCGAGGAGGAACCCGCCGCTGAGCCCGCCTCTGAGGAGTCTCCTGCTGAGGAAGCCGCCGCCGAGGAGCCCGCCCAGGAGGCTGAGCAGCCCGCCGAGTCCGCTCAGGACGCGGAGGAGAAGGAAGACAAGGCAAACGCGGAAGACAAGAAAGATAAGGAAGACGCGGAAGTCAAGGAGGAGAAATCCGAAGACAAGGCATCTGAGGAGGCGTCCGGGGCAGAAGCCCAGGAGGTCGAGGAGCCTGAGGAGGAGGCCGCCGCCTGAGGCCGCTTCTGTCCCATCTGACGCAGTTCAGTGAACAAAACAGCCCCGGAATCCGGTCAAAAGGTCGGATTCCGGGGTTTTCTTGTTCCGGGTCAGGGCTTGCGGGGAGCGGCGCAGTCCGGCACCTCCACCTCCCACCAGCCGTCCCGGGTTAGGGCATACGCGAGGCGGCGCTGTCCGGGGTTTCCACGTCCCGCCAAACGTTTTGGGTCAGGGCTTGCGGGGAGCGGCGCTGTCCGGCACCTCCACCTCCCACCAGCCGTCCCGGGGCCGGGCGAAGCAGAACAGGCTCATCAGCGGCACCTCGTCCCCGACGCGCCAGGGAAAGCGCAGCAGCAGCCGCGTCCCATCCCGGCGCCACAGGCCCTCCGGCCAGGCCCGCAGCGCCCGGGCCAGAGCCGGGTCCGGGAGGCGCAGACTGCTCAGGGCGTGCCAGGGACAGCCCTCCGGTCCCGGGTTGACCAGCGCCCGGGCGGGCCGCGTCACGCCGCAGCAGCGCAGGGAGGAGTGGGAGAGCCGCCGCCGCAGGCGAAAGCGCCCGCCCTCCGGCACCAGTGTGCCCAGCAGCACCCGCCCGCCGCCCTCGCCGCAGAGCCAGACCTTCTTCACGCCGCCCGCCCAGACGGGCACGTCCACACTGCACGTCAGGTAGCAGCCCTCGTCCCGGCACAGCAGCTCGCCCCGGCGCACCTCGCCCTCCAGCAGCAGGATTCTGCGCTCCATGGAACCACCTCCTGGCCCCAGACTATGTGCCCGGTGGAGAAAATATGTGAAACAAGCGGTGAAACAACGGGATTTGGACTTGCCACGGCGGTGTCCATATGGTATACTGTTCACAATAGGAGTGCAGTTTTCTCAAAGAGGTGGTACGCCATGAAATGTCCCTACTGCGGATTCACGGACAGCAAGGTGATCGACTCCCGGCCCACGGACGACGGGGGGAGCATACGCAGGCGCAGAGGCTGTCTGCGGTGCAGGAAGCGCTTCACCACCTATGAGACGGTGGAGCAGCTGCCCATGATGGTCATCAAGCGGGACGGGAGCCGCCAGGTCTTCGACAAGCAGAAGCTGCTGCGGGGCATGATTCGCGCCTGCTACAAGCGGCAGGTCAGCGCCGCGGACCTGGAGCGCGCCGCCAACGAGGTGGAGCAGGAGGTCCGCAACTCCATGAAGCGGGAGGTCAGCACCGAGTTCATCGGGGAGCTGGTGATGGAGAAGCTCAAGGCGCTGGACGAGGTCTCCTATGTGCGCTTTGCCTCGGTGTACCGGCAGTTCAAGGACATCTCCACCTTCCGGGACGAGCTGGACCGGATAATGCAGGGCCGCAGCGGCAGCGGGGACGCAGCCACGGCACCCGCGGTGGAATCGGCCAAAAAAGAATAAAAAAAGGGGTACAGAGGCCGCTCTGTACCCTTTTTCGTGGGTTTTTACATCGTCACGCCGGCGCCGGCGGCCACCAGCTTGAGCTCCTGGGGGGAGATGCAGGTGGGCAGGCTCCGGTCCAGCACCCGGCGCATGCAGGCGGCGAAGTCCATCCAGACCACGCTCTCCACCTCGTCACTCTGGAGCTTCAGCTCCTCCGGCTCCACGTCCCGCCACATGAAGTAGACGTTGCTGATCTGGTTGTCCCAGAAGGGCCGGTCGTTGAAGATGCGGCGGTTGAGGATGCGGCGGCGGCCGCAGTAGTGCAGCTCGTCCATGTGGGCCTCGATGCCCAGCTCCTCCTTGAGCTCCCGCAGAGCGGAGGGCAGGAAGTCCACACCGGCGGGGATATGTCCGGCGCTGGAGATGTCGTAGCAGCCGGGGAAGGAGTCCTTCTGCTGGCTGCGCTTTTGCAGCAGCACCTGCACGCGGTCCCCCTGACGGCGGAGAATCCACACATGAGAGGTGCGGTGACGAATGCCCTCGGCGTGGGCGGTCTCCCGGTCCACAGTCAGGCCGGTGGGTTGGGCGTAGCGGTCAACAATATCCAAAAGCTCCAAGGCTGTATCCTCCTGTCAGAAATGGGGCGGCGCGCAGGCTCACCAAAGGGGAAGGGGGGCTGTGCCGCCCCCCGGAACAAAAGATATTATAGTCAAACGCCCCGGAAAATCCAGCCCCCAGCGGATTGAAAAGTGTACGAAAATAGCGGATGACAACCGCCTCCGGTTGGTGGAAATGAGCACGCCGCGCAAAAACTGCACACCTGAGGAGAAAGGAATGGACATTTCCAAAGCGATGTGGTAAAATGAGCCAGAGAGGTGATGACCATGTCAGTCCCAAGAGATCCGATGATTTTGCTCAGCTACATCAACACCCAGCTGAGGGACAACTACAGCAATCTGGACGAGCTGTGCAGGTCTCTTGACCTGGACAAAATCGACCTGGTGATTCGGCTGAAGGAGATTCAGTACGAGTACGACCC
>CACZUK010000076.1 GCA_902784305.1 Oscillospiraceae bacterium
CCGAGGACGCCGCGGCCCTCCTCTCCCGGCTGGCGGACGGCGCCCTCCGGGACGCCCTCTCCCTGCTGGACCAGTGCGCCGTGGGCGGCGGAGCCGTGGACCGGGACGCCGTGCTGGACGCCCTGGGCCTGGCGGGCAACCTCCGCACCGCCCACCTGATGAACCACATTCGCCGCTTTGAGAGCGCCAATGCCCTCAACGAGCTGGCCCAGCTCTACGCTGCGGGCAAGGACGTGAGCACCGTCCTCTCCGAGCTCTCCGGCCTGGCCAGAGACCTGCTGCTGCGTCAGACCGCCGGTGCCGGGGCCCAGGGCCTGTTGGCGGGCGGCTACGATGAAAAAACCCTTAACTATCTGTCCAACGGCTTCAGCCCCCAGCGGCTGCTCTATGTGCTGAACGTCCTCCAGGACACCCAGGCCAAGCTGAAAACCAGCCCCGACCGGCGCACCGACGCCGAGCTGTGCCTGCTCCGTCTGTGCGACCAGCGGCTGGACGGCTCCGTGCTCAGCCTGTCCCAACGCCTCAGCCGTCTGGAGGCGGCGCTGGCCTCCGGTCAGCTCAGCGCCGTTCAGACCCGCCCTTTCGCGCCTCCGCCCCGGGAGCCAGCGGCGGAGGGTGTGGAAGCGGCTCCCCCTCCGGCAGACGAAGGCGCTGAGCCGGAGTCCCTGCCTGACTTTCTGGCGGAGACGGTTCCCGCGCCGGTTCCAACTGCTGAACCGGGTCCGGTGAGCGCTCCGGACGGGGCAGACGCACCCTTGACAGAGGTCTCCACGCCCTCCCCTGTCGCTGAGCAGCCAGAGAAAGTGGCAAATATCGCCCCAGAACCGGAGATTGCCGTCTCAATTGAACCCCTTCCGGCGCAGAACGAAACACCAGCCGTCCCGGACTCTGAGGTCCCGGCGGAACCCTCCACCCCAGCGGAACCACCGGACCGTCCTCCTACACGGCGCTCAGGCGATACACTGGCGGAACCCTCCACTCCAGCGGAACCGCCTCCCGCGGAGCGCCGCCCATGGACATCCCCCTGCCGGAGGAACCGCCCCCCGACGCCTTCGCGCCGCCTGAGGAGCCGGTCCCCCCGCCCGAAGCGCCCGTTGCAGCCCGGAGCAGCCGGCCCCGAGGGTCCCGGCGCAAGTCCTACGCCCGCAATCCCGTGACGGGCGAGGGCGACGCCCGCTTCTGGCAGGTCCTCCAGCACACTCTGGAGGAAATCATGTCCGTGGCGGGCAGCACGATGCTAAGCGTCGGCCTGGTCATGGGCCTGTATTGGCCCGGCCTGCTGCGGCTGTACGTGCCCGACCCCAGCACCCTGGACTGGCTCTCCAGGGAACCCCAGCGCAGCCAGATTGAGGGCGCGGCCACCGCACAGGCGGGACGCGCGGTGCGGCTGGAGGTCATTCAAGGCCCCTATCCCAAGCTGGGACAGGCCGCCGCGCCGGTTTCTACCCCGGAGCCGGACCCGCTGCCGCTCAGCCCATCGCCCGCCGCCCCGGCGAAGCCGGAACCGCCCCTCACCCCCGAACAGCGCCGGGAGCGTTATCAGGAGCTGGAGGCCATCGGCGCGCGCACAGAGCAGGAGCTGGGAGAGGGCTTCTTCGTCATAGTCGAGGAATAATCATCCAATTTATCCATTCATTCAGAAAAAGGAGCATTATCATGGCAAAAGGATACAATCGCGGCTTTCGCGGCATGGGCGGCGGCATGGACAAGAACATGCTGCGTCAGGTTCAGAAGATGTCCGCGGACATGCAGAAGTCCCAGACCAGCCTCCACGAGCGCGCGTACACGGCGCAGTCCGGCGGCGGCGCGGTGAAGGCCGTCGTCACCGGCGACCACCGGCTCAAGTCCCTGACCATCAACCCCGAGGCCTGCACCCCGGAGGATGTGGAGCTGCTTCAGGACATGATTCTGATGGCGGTGAACGAGGGGCTGCGCCTGGCTGATGAGGACGCCGCGCAGACCATGAACCGCATCACCGGCGGCCTGAACCTGGGCAATCTGGGCCTGTAATCCGCAAAAGCAGCATAAAAAGAGCGCTGGAACGGCAAATATCCGCTCCAGCGCTCTTTTTTGTTCCTTTTTCAGCCTGATTGGCCCTGCCGCTCCAGCTTCTGCTCGTAGAGGGCCATCAGAGGCGCGCTGCTCCCCTCCAGCGCCCGGCTGGCATCTCCCAGCCGCTGAAAGTCCTCCCGTTTGAGCTTTTCCAGGCGCTTGTGGAGGATGCGGTCCACCGCGGCCAAATCCCCCTTCACCCGGCGGCACGCGGCCCGGTCCAGCTCCTTGCCGCACATGGTCAGGGCGCTCTTGCACTGGGTGGCCAGAGTCTCCGCCTCGTGGAGGATTTGCAGATGCTCCTTGCGCTCCGCGTCCTGGGCGGCGTAGGCCTGGGCGTCCCGGATGGCCTGCTGAATCTCCTCCTCGGGCAGGTTGGAGCTGGCGGCGATGGTGATTTCCTGGGCGCGGCCGGTGCCCAAATCCTTGGCGCCCACCTTTAAAATGCCGTTGGTGTCCAGGTCGAAGGTGACTTCAATCTGCGGTACGCCTCTGGGGGCGCGCTTGATGCCGGTGAGCCGGAAGCGGCCGATGGTCTTGTTGTCCCGGGCCATGGGCCGCTCGCCCTGGAGGACGTGAATCTCCACCATGGTCTGGAAGCTGGAAGCGGTGGTGAAAATTTGCGAATAGTGGACGGGCAGCGTGGAATTGCGCGCGATAAGCCGGGTCGCCACGCCGCCCACGGTCTCGATGGACAGGGACAGCGGGGTCACATCCAGCAGCAGAATCTCGTTGCGGCTCTGGCGCTCCATGCCGTTCCGGCCCGCCACGCTCAGGGCCGCGCCTGCCAGGGTGCCCCCCTGCACCGCGGCGCCCTGGGCCACGCACTCGTCCGGGTTCAGCCCCCGGGAGGGCTGGAGGCCGGTGAGCTGCCGTACCTTCTCCTGCACCGCGGGAATCCGGGTGGAGCCGCCCACCAGCAGCACCCGGCTCAGGTCCCGGGCGCTGATGCCCGCGTCGTTCAGGGCGGTCTGGACGGGCAGGTTGGTGCGCTCCACCAGATCCCGGGTGAGCTGCTCGAAGGTGCTCCGGGTGACGGAGAGCTCCATGTGCACCGGGCCGTTTCGGGTCTGCGTCAGAAAGGGCAGGCTCACATAGGCGATTTTCGCCGTGGACAGCTCGATTTTGGCCTTTTCCGCCGCCTCGCGCACCCGCTGCATGGCGGCCAGGTCCTTTTGCAGGTTGATTTTCGTCTGCTGGCGGAACTCGCTGACCAGGTAGTTCACCAGGCGCAAATCGAAGTCGTCGCCGCCCAGGTGGTTGTCCCCGCAGGTGGACAGGACCTCGATGACGCCCTCCCCGATTTCGATGATGCTCACGTCGAAGGTGCCGCCGCCCAAATCGTAAACCATAATCTTCTGCGGCTCCCCATGGTCCAGGCCGTAGGCCAGGGCGGCGGCGGTGGGCTCATTGATGATGCGCCGCACGTTCAGGCCGGCGATGCGCCCGGCGTCCTTGGTGGCCTGCCGCTGGGTGTCGTTGAAGTAGGCCGGCACGGTGATGACCGCGTCGGAGACCGGGTGGCCCAGATAGTCCTCCGCGTCCGCCTTGAGCTTGGAGAGAATCATGGCGGAAATCTCCTGGGGTGTGCGCTTCCGGTCTCCCGCCTGGATACGCGCCTCGGTGCCCATCCTGCGCTTGATGGAGCTGATGGTCCCCTCGGCGTTGGTCACCGCCTGCCGCTTGGCCACCTCTCCCACCAGCCGCTCCCCCAGCCGGGTGAAGGCCACCACACTGGGCGTGGTTCGCTCCCCCTCCGCGTTTGGGATGATGACCGGCTTGCCCTGCTCCAGCACCGCCGCGCAGCTGTTGGTGGTGCCCAGGTCGATGCCGATGACGGTCTCACTCATGCTGCTCCCTCCCTGACCCGGGCTCCGCTGCGTTTTTTTGCGGCCCGGGGAGGCGGCAGATCCGTGGGCCGCCTCCTGAAACGTTCTCGATAGAGGCATCATACCACAAGAAGATGAAGAAAGTGTAAATAATACAAAAAAATCGCATGTGTAACAACTTGTAATTTTTAAGCCACCCTCCTTGACAGCTCCATAGAAAAAAGGTAAAATAGACCTGTTGTAGTCGCAAGAAGTGGCTTTCCCCTGCGCTGCCTTCTGTGTGCGCGGCAAAAACCTACATATTTGCGGTTTTTCGGGGAAAATCACCTCCCTTTTCGGGCAGACTACCCGGCAACGGGACCCACGCCTCCTCCGCCGGAGCGGTGCGCGGGCAATTTCATGACACACAAGGAGACATTATGAGCGGAAAACGAGAGAAATTCACCAGGAAGAGTGATCAGCTCCTCCGGGCACTGCTGATTGTCCTGCTGGTGCTGGTGCTCATCGCGGGCGGCCTGTACCTGTTTGTGCAGGTAAAGCTGGGCGCCATCGGACGCATCAAGCCGGAGCAGTACACCGACGCTTCCACCGAGCCCGCCCCCACCGACGCGGCCGTGGACTGGGGCACCGCCAAGGTAGCCACCAGCGTGGACGGCGTGGTGAACGTGCTGCTGGTGGGACAGGACAGCCGCACCGGCCAGCGGGAGCGCTCCGATTCCATGATTCTCTTCAGCATCAACAAGAACAGCAATCAGATGACCATGGTGTCCCTGATGCGCGACCTCTACGTCCAGATTCCCGGCTACGGCGGGCGCAAGCTCAACGCCGCGTATCAGTACGGCGGCTTCGACCTGCTGGACCAGACCATCTCTGAGAACTTCGGCGTTGTGGTGGACTACAACGTGGAGGTGGACTTCACCGGCTTCAAGGACATCGTGGACAGTCTGGGCGGCGTGGACATCGAGCTCAACGAGGCCGAGGTGGCCTACCTCACCGGCGGCGGCGCCCAGTACACCCACGGGCGCACCTACGACGTCACCGTGGGCGTGAACCACCTGGACGGCAAGGCCGCCCTGGACTACGCCCGGGCCCGTCATGTGGAGGGCGCCGCGGACTTCGGCCGCACCCAGCGCCAGCGGCGTGGCGGACAACATCACCACCGACATGAACAACACCCAGATTCTGAGCATCGCCTTCTCCGCCTACACCATGGGCGGAAAGGACATCAACAGCTACCGCATCCCCGCCAGCGGCATGTACCACACCGAGGACTTGGGCGGCGAGCTCAACTCCATGCTGGTGCCCAACGACGGAGATGAGACACGCCAGCTCCTCCAGGACTACCTGTACAGCGACGACGGCGGCGCGGCTGCCTTTGCCGCCATCGAGGAAAAGTACGGCCAGCAGAGCGGCATGGACGACTAAAACGCGAAAAGACCCGGACCGGAAAGGTTCGGGTCTTTTTGACACATCATCGGTGGAAATTGACGATGATACTTCTTTCATCGCGGCGAATACAGCGTCAAAGCGTTTGCATGGTGCTTCCAATTGTACATGGGGGCGCAATGGCGGTCCGCGGTGCGATTGCACACAAAGGCAAAGGGGACTGCGCGCGGCGCAGTCCCCTTTTTCGCAAATGGACTTTGGCAGGCGCAGCGTTCTCCTGCGTCTCTCGGGTTTCCCCTGTCATACCAGCGGCGTGTGGTTGCTGCGAAATCCACCACCTCAAAGTCCATTGCCGCGTTGTCACTGCGCAAGCTCCAGATGAATGAGCGGCCGCACATAGATGCTCAGGCTGTCCGCCGGATAGCCGTCCGCCATCACAAAGCCCTCGTCGGAGACGAACTGGATGCGGTCCTTATCGCCGCCCTGGTCCTTGAGCCACCAGAGGGCGTCCTTTTTGCCCATAATCTCCTGGAAACGCAGATACTCCTCAGCACTGAGCAGGGATACCAAATCGCCCTCCGCGTCCGGCTGCAGCAGCGCCAGCTCCTCCGGGGTGAACTCCTCGGCCAGCCAGACCGTGCCGTTCAGCGTCGCACGGAGGCTGGAGCTCTTCCAGCTCACGGCTCCGCCGCCCTCCTGGAAGGGCAGCTCGTGAATCAGGCCCGCGTGCAGCAGCGTGAGGCGGTTCCCCTGCCGCTCCAGCACCAGGTACTCGGAGCCGCCGAAGAAGTGCTTCTCTCCCGCCTCGCACTCAGCCAGCAGCTTCAGCTCCGGCTCCAGACGCAGGTCGTTGGAGTCCGCAAAGCCGTTGGCGCTGACAAAGTGGCTCACCGCCTCCTGCCAGTCCTCCTCCTCCAGAGCGTCCTTGCCCTGGAGGTAGTTGCACTCGTCGATGCGCGCCTTCCGGTCCTTGTACTCAAGGGAACAGGCCTTGAAGTAGTCCTTGGCGGTTTTGTTGTGCCCGCCCTTGAAGGCCGCGTCGCCCAGAGCGTAGTTGCACTCGTCCAGCCGCTCCTGGATGTCCGCATGCTCAGCGGTGCACTTGCTCAGCGCGTTCAGGGCCTTCTTGTACTCGCCCTTCTCCATGCGCTCCACGCCCTCGTCGTAGTAAATCTCCTCCAGCAGGCTCTCGGTGTCCCGGTAGTCGGTGTCATTTTTGAGGAAGGCCGCCGCCACGTTGTCCAGTCCCATCCGGTGCGCGGTGCGGGCCAGGTTGTACTTGAACCGCTCCGTCCGGAAAACCAGCACAAAGCCCACAATCAGGCCGATAATCACCGCCACCCGCAGAATCAGCAGCGGCTTTTTCAGATTCGTGCGCCGGTCCAGCACGGCCTGACACGCCGCGGCCTGTTCGGAGGCGTCCTGATAGCCGGCGATGCGCTCAAAGGCCCGGGCGGCCTCGAACCAGTCGTCGCTGGACTGCGCCCGCTTCTTGCGCTCCATGGCCTGGGCGTAGGCGTTCTCGTAGCCCTCCCGCTCCACCGACTGGGCCAGATTCCCATACCGTCTGGCCAGCTCCTCGGCGTCGTTGAAGTCCCCCGCGCCGGCGAACATGTCCGCCGCCTTCTGGTAGTACAGCGCCCGCTCCTGGAAGGGCACCGCGCACTCCGCGCCGTTGACGTACTTCTGACCCCGGTCGTAGAACTCCTCGGGCGTCTCCGGCGCCTTGAAGCGCAGCTCCGCCTCCTTTTTCTTCTGGCGGGCCTTCTTGGCGTTGACGATCTTCTCCAGCGCCTGTATGCCCAGGTAGCGGTTGGCAATCTTTTTCGCCGCCTCCACGTCCTCCTTGGGCTTCTTCTTGGGGGGCTTGGCCTTCAAGGTGAAATACTCCGGCTCGGGGGCCTTGGGCTTGGCCGCTGGCTTCGCCTCCGGCTTGGCCGCCGGGGTCTCCGGGACGGGGGCCGTGTTCTTCTCGTCCATGTTTTACTCCATTCTGCCGTCCCAGCCTTCGTTCCGTCTCCCCCCCGGGCGGCGCGGAGGGAAACTGTCGCCTGTTTGCTCAGACGTAAAGGACACATTCGGCCGGAACAGTCCAGCCTGTGACGATTATACCATATTTCAGGAAAAATGCAATGGTCACTTCCGCAGCGCGCTGGCAAGGGAACCGAACGCCGTCACTCTCTGCCCAGAGCCTCCGGGTCCAGCAGCCGCACCGCCCCATAGCGGGTCTCCACCAGACCCCGGCGGGCCAGGCGGTTCAGAACGCGGCTCACCGTCACCCGGCTGGTGCTGACGGCGGCGGAAATCTCCTCCTGGGTGCACTCCACCAGCCCGTCCTCGCCGCGGGGCAGGGAGAGCAGGTAGCGGGTGACGCGCTCCTCCGCCGGACGGAAGGCCATGCCGTCCAGATGGTTGGAGAGCATCCAGACCGTCCGGGAGAGGTACTTGAGCAGGGCCATGACCAGCTGCGGGTTCTCGCTGAGCAGCCCTGCGGCGGCGTCCCGGCTGATGGTGACGATTTCGCAGGGGGTCACGGTCACGGCGGAGGCTATGCGGGGCATGTCGTTGAAGAAGGAAGCCTCCCCGAAGAGGTTTCCCGACTGGTACACGGCCAGCACCCGCTCGTCGCCCTCCTCGGAGCTGAGAAAGGCGTTCACCCGGCCGGATTTGAGGTAGTAGAAGCCCTCCGCGGGGGTGTCCTGGAGGTAGATGAGCTGTCCGGCGGCGTAGTGCTGCGCCTGCCGCCGGGCGAAGGGTGCCCAGATGTCGTCGGGCAGGCCCAGCTCCTGGATGCTGAAGTATTCCACGCCAAAATCCTCCTTTTTTCGTCAAATGCGGCAAAACCTCCCTGAAAACAGGGAGGTTTTTCGCCTTGGGGTTCTCAGTTCATCACGTCGTGGTGAACCGTGGGGCTGTCGCTGGTCAGGGGCAGGAAGGTGTAGCCGTTGTCCAGTCCCCACTGGATGATGCGCTCCACCGCCTGCACGCTGAAGTGGTGGATGTCGTGCTGGAGCACCACGGAGTAGTCGTGCTGCTTCACGCCCGCGATGACGTTCTTCACGATTTGATCCGGGTCCTTGGTCTCGCCCGCGTCGCCGCTGAGCACGTTCCAGTCGAAGTACTGGAAGCCCTGGTCCTCGACCTCCTTCGTCAGCTTGGTCATGATGCCCTTGCAGTACTTTTTGCTCATCTCGTTGGAGCTGCCGCCGGGGAAGCGGAGCAGCATGGAGCGGATGCCCGTCTTCTCGTAGATGAGATCCTGCTGGGCGTAGAGGTCCTTGAAGTAGTTTTTCTCACTCTTGTAGATGGTCTCGTACTCGTGACTGGCCGAGTGGATGGCCACGGTGTGTCCGGACTCCGCCTCCCGCACCAGCAGCTCCGGGAAGGCCGTTGTGCAGGTGAAGAAGGTCACCTTCACGTTGTACTTGTCCAGAATGTCCAGCAGCTCCTCGGTGTAGGCACCGGGCCCGTCGTCAAAGGTGAGGTAGATGACCTTGCCGTCGGGCACCACCGTCTGGGCCTGCTCCGCGGCCTTCACCTCCACGGTGCGCTGGGCGCTTGCCTCGTTGCCGTGCTTGTCCTTGACGGAGTAGGTCAGGGTGTAGGTGCCCGCGGCATAGGAGTTCACCGCGCCGTCCACCTGCACGCTGTCGCTCAAATCTCCGTCCGCGCTGTCCACCGCCGTCCAGCCGGGCTCCTCGTAGGACTCACCCGCGTTGATGGTCACGGTCTCCTCCCCCTTGAGGCTCAGCTCCGGGGCAATGGGGTCGTCGTAGTAGATGGTCCGGTGCACGATGGTGGTGTTTCCGGAGGAGTCGCTGACGGAATAGGTCACAATGCCGTCGTGCTGACGGATGTCCACCCGGTCGGTGAGGTCTCCGTCGTAGTTGTCCACAGCGCTGTAGCCCTCCTCCTGGTAGGGATGGCCCGGGAGGGTGTAGTGGTCCGGGTCCTGCACCAGGGTGATGACCGGCGCGGTGGTGTCCTGCACCACCACCGTTCGCTTCAGGGTGGTGGTCCAGCCCAGGCTCCGGCCCCAGTAGACCAGGGGGTAGCGCCCTATCTTGCTGGTGTCCACCTTCCCGGTGCGCAGCACCTTCACGTTCCAGCCATTCTGAAAGAGGATGCCGCCGTGAAAGCGGGCGACGGCGCCCTCCTCCTGATAGGTCTCTCCCAGCTCCAGCACCTGCTCCGCTTCGCCGTTGAGGTTCATGTCCAGCCGCCACTGGTTCCCCACCAGGAGGAACAGGATTGCCGCCAGCGTCAGGGCCAGCGCCAGCGCCAGGGTCAGATGCCGCCGCAGGTAAGCGCCCACGTGCAGCTGATAAGGTATGGTCAAAGGCATGGTTGAAGTCCTTCCTATCTGCTTCTTCTACGGAAACGCCGCCGGAATCCGACGGGATTCGACAGCGAGCGCTTTCGCCGTCTATCATACCTCTTTTTCCATTGGAAGTAAACTACAACTTACACAATAATTGGAACAAAAAACACACAGGTCTTCGGCGCAGATGGCGGGCCAGCCGGGGAATATGATATTTTTTGTAATCCTTTTGTCACCAGTGAACGCGCCCTCCGCACACCGCCCGGCGCTGGTCTCCTCCCTGTCCCGGCGGTGGAGGAGGGGTAAAAAACGGCCGCGGAACCGGAAAACCAGCTCCGCGGCCATTTTATCTCATTTTCGCGCTCAGTCCTCAAAGGGGAAGTGGTAGTCCAGCCCCAGCTGATCCCGCACGGCCAGTATCTCCTTCTGCACGGCCTCGCCCACGGGCACGCCCTTGTCCCGGCGCTCGCACCAGACCAGCCACTCCTTTTCCCCGGCGGTGTAGATGCGCTCGGCGCCGGGTGCGCGGCGGGAGGCGCGCAGGGCCCGGCAGATGTCGCCCGCGGTCTTGCGGAAGGCCTCGCCTCCGGCGAAGAACTCCGGGTTGACCACGAAGAAGAAGTGGCCCAGGTGGTACATCTGGGGCTTGCCCTCGGCGCTCACGCCGGTGAGGGCCTTCATAAAGGGGCCCGCGCTCAGGGCCGCGGAAAGAATCTCCACCACGGCGGCGTAGCCGTAGCCCTTGTAGCCGCACAGCTCCTCGCCGATGCCGCCCAGGGGCGCCAGAGCCGCGGTGCCGTCCACCAGGCGCTGCAAAATCTCGTCGGAGTCGGTCAGGGCCTCGCCCTCCTGGCTGACCACCATGCCCGCGGGAGTGGGCTTGCCCTCCCGGGCGTAGTACTCGATTTTGCCCCGCTGCACGATGGAGGTGGCGCAGTCGAGCACAAAGGGGAACTCCTCGTCGGTGGGCAGGGCGAAGGTCAGCGGATTGGTGCCCATCATGTTCTCCACGCCGAAGGTGGGTGCCGTGGAGGGCCGGGCGTTGGTGCCGGTGATGCCGATGAGCCCTTCCTTGCTGGCCATGGTGGCCCAGTAGCCGGCGATGCCGTAGTGGGTGGAGTTGCGGATGGAGCCGCCGGCCATGCCGTAGGTCTTGGCCTTTTCAATGAGCATCTCCATCATTTTGTGACTGGCCACCATGCCCATGCCGTCGTGGGCATCCATCAGCACCGTGGTGGGGGTCTCCTTGACGATTTCGAGTTCCGTCACCGGTTTCAGGGTGCCCCGGACGATGCGGTCGATGTAGATGGGCTTGAAGCGGTTGCAGCCGTGGCTCTCGATGCCCCGGCGGTCCGACTCCAGCAGCACGTCCGCGCAGATGGCCGCGTCGGCCTCCGGCACACCGTAGCCCTGGAAGGCGTCGATGAGGAAGCGGTTCATCAGCTCCCAGGAGACATAGGGTCTGGTTTCCATAGCAGGTTCCTCCGTATATTTTGATACGGAAATTGTAGCACACTACGTCCCGTTTGACAAGTCAGGAAAACCGTCCCGCAAATCCCAGCGCTGGAGGCTGCGCCGCTCCCCGAAGCCCGGCGCGCTCACCAGCAGCGCCACGCTCAGCAGGTCGCTCCCCTCCTCCGACCGGCTCTCCCAGCTCAGCCGGGCGGTCCAGGGCTCAAAGGGACGTGAGCGCTCCCGGGCCTGCCGGCGGCAGCGCTCCGCCGCGGGGAAGAGCCTTTTGCGGCACCAGTGCTGAAAGCGCCGCTGCGCATGGGCATAATAGCCGTTGACGCGCCGCAGCGCGCGCTCCTCCAGCAGGGCAAGCTCCGGCACGGCACCGCTGCACACGAGCACCGGCTCCCCCTCCCCCGTCAGCGTCTCCTCCCACAGCCGGGTCTGGATGCGGTAGAGCATCCCATCACCTCCCCTTTCATCTGGTGCATGTTATGCCCCCGTGCCGGGGAGGTGCGGCGCGTGAGACGGTGAACATCTGTCAAAATCCGGGACGGAAGGAAAACAATTTGTAAATTCCATCATTTTTTTGAAAATACCTGTTTACTTTCATGCTTTAGAATGTTAAAATACAAAAGACTCATTGAAATTCCGACGCAGAATGCCCAATTGGGGGCAATATCAGACAATATGTGACGGAAATCACGAAAGGAGCACAGGAATATGTCTAAGGTGGGCGGCAAGCAGGCCAGCAAGGGCCTCTACCAGACCATTCTCAAGCTGCGCGACGAGGAGGAGTGCTATCAGTTCTTCCAGGATCTGTGCACGGTCTCCGAGCTGCGGGCCATGGAGCAGCGCTACGACGTGGCAGTGCTGCTGAAAAAGGGCATGATCTACAATGACATTCTCAAGGAGACGGGGGCCAGCAGCGCCACCATCAGCCGGGTGAACCGGGCGCTGAACTACGGTTGCGGCGGCTACCAGGAGGTGCTGGGACGGCTCTTCCCCGAAGGAAAGGACGGGAAGTGATGGCCTACGAGGGCCTGGCCCGGTACTACGACGCCCTCACCGCGGATGTGGATTATAGCCGCTGGGAGGCGTGGTACGAGCGTTGGTTTCAGCGCAGCAGCGTGCCCGTGCGCCTGGTGCTGGACCTGGCCTGCGGCACCGGGACCCTGAGCTGCGCCCTGGCCCGCCGGGGCTACACGGTGGTGGCCACGGATCAGTCCCAGGAGATGCTGGGCGAGGCCATGGAGAAGGCGGCGGAGCTGCCCTGCGAGGCGCCGCTGTTCCTCCACCAGGCGGTGGAGGAGCTGGACCTCTTCGGCACAATTGACGCCTGTGTGTCCAGCCTTGACAGCCTCAACTACGTCACCGACGAGCACGCCCTGGCAGAGGGTCTGCGGCGGGTCCACACCTTCCTCATGCCCGACGGCCTGTTCCTCTTCGACATCGTGGCTCCGGCCTGGCTGGAGCGGCTGGACGGGGAGCTGTTTGTGGATGAGACCGAGGAAGTGCTCTGCCTCTGGCGCTCTTCCTTTGACCGGGAGAGCCGGGTGCTGACCTACGGCATGGACCTCTTTGAGCGCGAGGGCGCACTCTGGCGCCGGGAGCAGGAGGAGCATCAGGAGCGCGCCTGGTCCGTGGCGGAGCTGACGCGGCTGCTGGAGCAGGCGGGTTTTGCCTCCGTTTCGGTCTACGGCGAGCTGGAGGAGCGCGCCCCCGGACCGGAGGAGCGGCGGCTGTGCTTTGTGTGTGTCAACGGAGAAGGGGGGCAAACCCCCGGACAGAGTCCAGGTTAATGCACAATGCACAATGCACAATTGTCGCCTTCCAGACTTAATTTAGCCATCTTTTGCAAGTTTTGTGCGCCACCCCCCAGGGACGCATACCCCGTTCAAAGCGCAGGCAGTTGTGCGTCCAGGGTGACACAGTGACAGGAGTTTGAAACGGAGAACGAAACGATATGGATGAAATTGTACGGGTAATCACATCAGACGGCGCAGTAATGGCGGCCGCCATCACCGCCCGGGACATGGTGTCCGAAGCGCAGCAGCTTCACGGCTGCTCCTCGGTGGCCACCGCCGCCCTGGGCCGGACCCTCATGGCGGCCTCCCTCATGGGCAACCAGCTCAAGGGGGCGGACAACAGCGTCAGCATCCAGATTCGGGGCAGCGGTCCCATCGGCGGCATCACCTGTGTGGCCGACGCGGACGGCTGCGCCCGGGGCTATGTGGGCAATCCCAAGGTGTTTCTGCCCCTCAAGAGCGTGGGCAAGCTGGACGTGGGCAAGGCCGTGGGCAAGGACGGCAGCATCACCGTGGTCAAGGACCTGGGCCTGAAGGAGCCGTATGTGGGCTCCGTGCCCCTGGTCAGCGGCGAAATCGCGGAGGACATCACCGCCTACTACGCCGCCAGCGAGCAGCTGCCCACCGCCTGCGCCCTGGGGGTGCTGGTGGACAGCCGGGATCAGCACGTGTTCGCGGCGGGCGGATTCCTGGTGCAGCTCCTCCCCGGCGCGGAGGAGAGCACCATCGACAAGGTGGAGCGCGGCATTGAGTCCATCGGCTATGTGACGAAGCATTTTCAGGAGGGCGTCACGCCTCTGGAGCTGGTGCGCCGGGTTTTGAGCGAGTTCCAGGTGGAGGTGCTGGAGACGGTTCCGGTGCGCTATCGCTGCAATTGCAGCCGGGAGCGCTACGCCAGGGCCCTGACCACCCTGGGCCGTGCGGAGCTGGAGTCCATGATCCGGGAGCAGAACGGCGCCCGGCTCCAGTGCCATTTCTGCAACAAAGCCTACGAATTCAGCGCGGAGGAGCTTTCAGAAATCGCTCGGGCCAGTCACAAGGCCTGAACGGGCGGCATAAGCTGAGGGAAAGGACCGGCGCTCGCCAAACGCCCGTCTCTTTCCCTCCTTTTTGCCCGGGAGCGGCCCGCGGACGAAAAAAGTCACGCCGCGCGCAAATTTTCTGTTGACAAACGGGAATCGAACCTGTATAATAGCCGTTGTTGAGAGCGAGAGCGACGCGGACTTGCGCATCAGGGGAGCATAGCTCAGCTGGTTAGAGCACCTGCCTTACAAGCAGGGGGTCACAGGTTCGAGTCCTGTTGTTCCCACTTTCTTTTCTCACGGCAGAAATGGCCCGGTAGTTCAGTTGGTTAGAATGCCAGCCTGTCACGCTGGAGGTCGACGGTTCGAGCCCGTTCCGGGTCGCCATTATGCCTCTGTAGCTCAGTTGGTAGAGCAGAGGACTGAAAATCCTCGTGTCATTGGTTCGATTCCGATCGGAGGCACCATTTGCGGGAGTAGCTCATCTGGTAGAGCGCCACCTTGCCAAGGTGGAGGTAGCGAGTTCGAGCCTCGTCTTCCGCTCCATTGGAGAATTTGAGATGTTCTGATTCTCCACCATCGAGCTTGATGGGAATCGAACTCGATACCTCCACCTAATTTGGCGTGTGCGCCAAATTTTGAAAATGGAGGTCCCGGGCTCCCGGAAAAGCAGCGCTTTTACGGGACAAGGGAGCGAGTTCGAGCCTCGTCTTCCGCTCCATTGGAGAATTTGAGATGTTCTGATTCTCCACAGTCCAGCTTCACGACTCTAAAGGAAGCAAACATGGCGCCATAGCCAAGTGGTAAGGCAAAGGTCTGCAAAACCTCTATTCCCCGGTCCGAATCCGGGTGGCGCCTCTCACCTGCCTCTGTAGCTCAGTTGGTAGAGCAGAGGACTGAAAATCCTCGTGTCATTGGTTCGATTCCGATCGGAGGCACCATTTTGCGGGAGTAGCTCATCTGGTAGAGCGCCACCTTGCCAAGGTGGAGGTAGCGAGTTCGAGCCTCGTCTTCCGCTCCATAAAAGGACTCAA
>CACZUK010000077.1 GCA_902784305.1 Oscillospiraceae bacterium
TTACATCGTGCCCGGCGTGCTGGCCAAGGGCACCGCGCTGTGCAACGCCACGGGCGCCTACAACCGGGCGGTCTCCGAGCACGCCGTGGCGCTGACCCTAATGCTGATGAAGAAGCTCTATCTCTACCGCGACGCGCAGCATCAGGCACGGTGGAGCGATTTCGGCACCGTTACCTCTCCGGTAGGGGCGACGGTGGTGGTCGTGGGCCTGGGGGCCATCGGCCTCCAGTACGCGCGCACGCTAAAGGCCATGGGTGCCACAATCATCGGGGTCAAGCGCCGCGCCGGAGCGTGTCCGGAGGGCGTGGACGAGCTGGTGACGACGGACGCCCTCGACACGGTGCTGCCCAGAGCCGACGTGGTGTTCTCCATTCTGCCCAATACCAAGGGGACCGTTCACTTTTACACCGAGGAGCGCTTCCGCCGCCGCGGACGTGACCGAGCCGGAGCCGCTGCCCGAAGACCATCCCCTCTGGCGGCAGGAGAACATGGTCATCACGCCCCACATCTCCGGCGGCTTCCACCTGCCCCACACCTTCGAGTGCATCGTGGACATCGCCTGCGAGAACCTGACGCACTGGAAAAAGGGCGAAGCGTACCGGAATGTGATTGATTTCGAGACGGGCTACAAGAAATAACGCGCCCGCGGCCTGCCTTTGCGCGCTGAGGCGCTGACCCGTTCAGCCGTCTGTGCGCGGCAGCAGCATACAGCAGTGCCCCGCCCTCATCGCGCCGCGGAATCGCACAAAAAACGCCCCATCCTCCGACCAGTCCGGGGGATGGGGCGCTTGCGCTTGCCGCATCAGTTTTAAAGGAAGAAAGCGGCGGAAATCGGCTCAAAGCCGGGCTGAGCGCTCCGATTTGCTCCGCGTTTTTGCAGACCACCGGGGCGGCCTCACCCTCCTGTACGCTGTAGTCCGGCCGCTGGGAGAGCACCTGAAGCAGCTCCGCTTCGTCCTGCACCACGGTTACGCGGAACGGGTCCCCAAACGCGATTTTTTCCACGAACAGGAACTTTCCGGCCACATCCTCACGCCCGCCGCAGTCGATGAGCAGGCCGGTGTGGCCGACGAAGGCCTCACGGCCGTCAAAGGACTGAGAGGTTGTATTCACAAGTGAAGTGCGCCAGATGGACGAGCAATTTTGCCGTCAATCAAGGCAAAATTTCGCAGGAATCCTTTGTGGATTTCAAGAACCTCTGAAACACGATGCTGATGATGGAGACCTGCTCCTGGTCAAAGGCGATGCCGTGGCTCTGCCAGTTCCGGGGCAGCGCGTCGGCAAGGCCACTCTCCGGGATGGGCATTTCCCCGAACATCGTGGTGAACAGGTCCTTTTTGCCCCGCAGAATCTCAAATTCCGGCTGATTTTCGATGGCATCCACGTCAAACATCAGATAGGTGCCCTCATAGGACGGCTCCACGGACTCGGCGCGAAGCTGCTCCCCGGCCAGCAGCATGACGGTCATCCGGCAGTCCGCGTCGGTGAACCCGGAGGCGCTGGCATCGGCGGGGGCGGCGGAGCTGCGCACCCACTGCTCGAACACGTCCACGTTGCTCAGCCCCGCGTCGCGGAGCACGTCACAGACCTGAGCGACGTTCTCGCCGTTGACCTCGCCGGAGGTCAGCGCCTGCTTCGGCCGCGCGCCGCAGGCGGTCAAAAGCAGCGCGGTCAATGTGAGAATCAGGACAGTCAGACAGGATTTCTTCATTTTTCGACTCCTTTTTTACAGGGTATCTGTTATCATGAGCCGTCGGGGAGGAACGGCTGTTTTTCGTCAGACCGGAACCGCCCGAACGCTCACCGCTCCGACGCCGCCGCGCGAATCACGCCCCAGGCTTCAATGAGCCGCGGGAGGGTCCAGCGCGCGTTGGCCGGGCTGGTGGAGGGCAGGCACACCGCTGCTCGTCCCGTGGCGGGTTGGATGTATTTTCGGTACAATTCGTGGGATTTTTGACCATTGCAATAGATTGCCCGGATGTCACAGGCGGTCAGGATGCCGCCGATGTCGTTGGCCCGGGCGCCGCGGATGCTCGCGTCCGAGGAGCCGGTGATTTCACAGCTTGCGATGGAGTCCCAGAGCGCCAGGCCGTTGTTCAGAATCAGGGCGCGCTTCTCTTCCATTGTGGACGGCGGTTCCTGCTCAAAAATCGCCGCAATCACCCGCCAGAACCGATTCTGCGGGTGTCCGTAGTAAAACTGCTGCTCCCGCGACTTGACGGAGGGAAAGGAGCCGAGAATCAAAACCCGGCTGTTTTCGCTGTAAAGCGGGTCAAAAGGGTGGACAATTCGGCTCATTGCAACCGCCTCCCGGTCAGGCTAGTCGTTCCGCTTCGGGTTTGGCCGGGGAACGCACAGCATCATTATACCAGATGGGAGGCCGCTCCACAACAGAAAAAGTCTCCGTATGAATCCAGCTTTGGGCAGCTGAACAGCCGCGCCCTTGTCCTGACTCTTGAACGGGCGAACAGGATGTGGTACAATCATTGTCACAGCGCGGGGAGGGATGGTCATGCATTTTGTGGAAGCAAAGGGAATCCTGACGGCAGGCAAGGGCGGCTGCGGCATGAACCTCTACCGCGGCTGCTCCCACGGCTGCATCTACTGCGACAGCAGAAGCCTCTGCTATCAGTTCACCCATCCCTTCGAGGACATCGAGGTGAAGCGCAACGCGCCGGAGCTGCTGGAGCGGGCGCTGCGCTCCCGGCGCAAACGGTGCATGATTGGCACGGGCTCCATGTCGGACCCCTACCTGCCCTGCGAGCGGGAGCTGCGTCTGACCCGCCGCTGTCTGGAGGTCATCTGCCGCCACGGCTACGGCGTGACGCTGCTGACCAAATCGGACCTGGTGCTCCGGGATTTGGACCTGCTGGAGGAGATTCACCGCCGGGCCAGGTGCGTGGTCCAGATGACCCTGACCACCTATGACGAAGCCCTCTGCCGGACACTGGAGCCCCATGTGTGCACCACGGCGCGGCGCATTGAGGTGTTGAAGCAGGTCCACGCGCGGGGCATTCCCACCATGGTCTGGCTCAGCCCGATTCTGCCCTTCCTCAACGACACGGAGGAGAATCTGCTGCCCCTTCTGGAGGCGTGCGCGGCGTGCGGGGTGCGGGGAATCGTCTGCTTCGGCATGGGCATGACTCTGCGCGAGGGCAGCCGGGAGCACTACTACGCCGCGCTGGAGCGTCACTTTCCGGGGCTGAAGGAGCGCTATATCCGCACCTACGGCAACGCCTACGAGCTGAGCAGCCCCAACAGCCCGCGGCTGTACGCCCTGTTCCGCGACTTCTGCCGCGCCCGCGGCCTGCTGTACCGGCCGGAGGACTGCTTTGCCTGGCTGGAGGAGCTGCCGGAGCCCTACGACCAGCTGAGCCTGTTTTAGGGAACGGGTCTGCCGACATTCCCGGACGCTGTGTCAGCCTGACGCGGGGGGACGACATCCACTGAATCAGTGATTTCTGAAGGAGACAAGAAAAATGCCAAATCAGACGATAACAAACCGGATTCCCACCCCGGAACCGGAGCAAAAGGGGCGGGGGATACATCTGCTGGGGCTGGCCGTTCTGCTCC
Source organism: Oscillospiraceae bacterium (assembly GCA_902784305.1). Lineage (GTDB taxonomy): Bacteria > Bacillota > Clostridia > Oscillospirales > Oscillospiraceae > Onthomonas. Next base: position 3,574 of record CACZUK010000077.1, read on the forward strand.
TGCTGGCGGCGGTGTACACCTGGGCGTGTCTGAGCGTGCCGGAGGGCCGGGTGCTCAGCGGAACCCGCGCCGTCTATCCCGGCGAGGAGGCCGCCCAGGCGCTGGACCTCTCCGGGCTGAACCGGGACGAGGCCGTGAACGCTCTGGAGCAGGATTTTCACAGCCGCTATGACGACAAGAGCTTTCAGGTCCGCGCCTGCGGGCAGGACTACACCGTGCCCGTGGGCACCATTCTGACGCTGAACTTTGACCAGGCGGCGGACCGCGCTCTGGCCGCTGGTCAGCAGCCCCTCCCACTGCGGGGCGTGAGCCGACTGCGCTCCCTGCTGGGCGGGACGACTCTGAAGCTCCGTCCCGAGCCGGACAGTCCGGACGCGCTGGGCGACAAGCTCCGGGAGAGCGGCCTGCTGGACCTGAACACCGCCGTCAAAACCAAGTACGAGGTCAAAGACGAAAAGCTGGTGCTCCACAAGGGCAAAAGCGGGCAGCGCGTGGACGAGCAGGCGCTGGAGGCGCGGCTCAACGACGCGCTTGGCTCCGGGGACTTTTCGACGGTTGTGGAAAGCCCCATGCAGGAGGTCTCCGTGGACGCGCTGGACTGGGCGAAGGTGGAGAAGAAGGTCTGCAAGAAGCCCGCCAACGCCACGCTGGTGCTGAGCGACGACCGCCGCTCCTATGAGCTTGCCGACCCGGTTCCCGGCGTCTCCTTTGACCGCGCACAGGCGCAGCAGGCGCTTGAGGCCGTCCCGGAGGGCGGCGATGCCGCGGTGGAGCTGCACTTTGAGGCGGCGGAAATCTCCAGAAAGCAGCTCAAAAAGAGGCTGTTCAAGGACAAGCTGGGCACCTACACCACCACCGTCAGCGGCACGAAGGACCGCATTTCCAATGTGCGCCTGGCCGCGCAGAAGTGCGACGGCGTGATTCTGTGCAGCGACGACGAGTTCGGCTACAACGAGACTCTGGGCCAGCGCACCGCCGCCAACGGCTTCAAGAAGGCGGGAGCCTACCTCAATGGCGCCACCGTGCAGGAGCTGGGCGGCGGCATCTGCCAGATTTCCTCGACATTGTACGCCGCGGTTCTGGACGCAAACCTGAAGATTGTGGAGCGACACAACCACACCTTCGCCTCCAGCTACATCGGCCTAGGCAGGGACGCCACGGTGTCCTGGGGCGGCCCGGACTTCAAGTTCCGGAACGACAGGGCCTATCCCATCCGCATCGAGGCGAACTACGACGGCGGCAAGGCCACGGTGAGCATCTGGGGCACCCGCACGGACCAGCGCACGGTGAAAATCGTGAGCGAGACGCAGAAGGTGATTCCCTATCCCACGGTGGTGAAAAAGAGCGCGTCCCTGAAAAAGGGCAGGACCCGGGTGACGCAGAAGGGCAGCGACGGCTACAAGGTGCAGACCTACCGCGAAATCTACGAGGACGGAAAGCTGGTGTCCCGGGAGAAGGAGGCATACAGCGTCTACACGCCCCATGAGAAAATTGTCCTCAAGGGCACGGGCGGCTCAAAAAAGAGTGGGAAACACTCTAAAAAGTCCTCAAAAGCCAAAAAGAGCGGCAAAAAAGCCAAAAAGCGCAAGGGCAAAAAATCGAAGAAGAGCAAGAAGTCCAAAAAATCCAAAAAGTCCAAGAAAAAGAAGAAAAAATAAAGAAACAGCGCTCTGTCACACGGCAGAGCGCTGTTTTGACGCAGCAGGCGCGTTTTTTCGCTTACAGAGCGAACAGGAAGATGGCCAGGGCGTAGAACGCGACCACATAGACGCTGGCCAGACAGTCCAGAATCCCCAGGATTCGGACCAGGCGGTCCTCCTTCGCCAGCTTACGGCCAACAAAGAAGAAGACAAAGCCCAGAAAGGCCAGCAAAAACGTGACAGGGATGAGCTTTCTGATTAAATCCGAGTCAAAGCTGGAGACGACCAGAAAGTATGATAAAGGTGCGCAAATCACGGGAATCAGCTCCGCGATGACCGCAAAGATTTTCTTGTTCATATTGAAACCTCTTTTTGCTTGTGTTGTCGGAGGACGGCGGCTATTATAGCGGATGGTTTGGAGAGAGTCAAGAGGAAAAAACAAATCCCGCACCGTTTTTTCAGACGCGGCCGCCGGAGCCTTTTCGGGTCAGTCGGCGCTCTTCACGCGGCTGAGGATGTCTCTGGCCACGAAGACGCCGCTGGCGGAGGCGTGGGAGAGGGAATGGGTGACGCCGCTGCCGTCCCCGATGACGTACAGGCCGGGGTAGCGGCACTCCAGGTGTTCGTTGACCTGCACCTCCATGTTGTAGAACTTCACCTCCACGCCGTAGAGCAGGGTGTCGTCGTTGGCGGTGCCCGGGGCGATTTTGTCCAGGGCGTAGACCATTTCAATGATGCCGTCCAGGATGCGCTTGGGCAGCACCAAGCTCAAATCGCCCGGCTCGGCCTGGAGGGTGGGGGTGACGAAGCCCTCCGCGATGCGTTTGTGGGTGCTGCGCCGTCCGCGAATCAAATCCCCGAAGCGCTGCACAATCACGCCGCCGCCCAGCATATTGGATAGTCTGGCGATGCTCTCGCCGTAGCCGTTGCTGTCCTTGAAGGGCTCGGAAAAGTGCTTGGAGACCAGCAGCGCGAAGTTGGTGTTCTCCGTCTGCTTCTCCGCGTCCTCGTAGCTGTGGCCGTTGACGGTGACGATGCCGTTGGTGTTCTCGTTGACCACGCTGCCCTTGGGGTTCATGCAGAAGGTGCGCACATTGTCCTCGAACTTCTCGGTGCGGTAGACGATTTTGCTCTCGTAGAGCTCGTCGGTGAGGTCGGAGAAGATGACCGCGGGCAGTTCCACCCGGACGCCCAAATCGACCCGGTTGGAGCTGGTGGGGATGTCCAGCGCGCGGCAGAGCTGCTCCATCCACTTGCTGCCGCTGCGGCCCACGGAGAGGATGCACCGGGGGGCGGTGTAAGACTCCTGTTCCGTGTGTACCCGGTAGCCGTCCTCCAGAACCGTGACGGTGGTCACAGGCGTGCGGAAGAAGAAATCGACCCTTTCGCGCATTTCCTCGTACAGGTTCTTCAAAACCACATAGTTGATGTCCGTGCCCAGGTGGCGCACGGAGGCGTCCAAAAGCTTGAGCTTATTTTGCATGCACCGCTTTTTGATGTCCGTGTTGGCGGTGGAGTAGAGCTTGGTGCCCGCGCCGCCGTGGGCGAGGTTGATGTCGTCCACATAGTGCATCAGCTCCAGCGCCTCCCGGCGGCCGATGTACTGATACAGCGTCCCGCCGAAGTCGTTGGTGATGTTGTATTTTCCGTCGGAGAAGGCGCCTGCGCCGCCGAATCCGCTCATAATGGAGCAGCTTTTGCAGCGCACGCAGTTTTTGACCCGCACCCCGTCGATGGGGCATTTCCGGTCGCTGAGGGCGTACCCGGCCTCAAAGACCGCCACCCTCAGCTCCGGATTTTTGGACGCAAGCTCATAGGCGGCGAAGATGCCGCCGGGCCCGGCACCCACAATAATCACATCGTAATTCATCGTTTCCTGCCTTTCTGAAAAACATAAGATATGCGGACGCTCCGCGCTCCCCTGGCACGAAGCGGACTGTTTTTCAGCTCATTATAATCGCCCGGCGCCGGTCCGTCAAGCGCAAAGCGGGGCGCAATGGACGCCCGCCGCCCAAAGGCAATGTTCCGAATGGAAAAACGCTCTTGCACTCAGGGCGGCTTGGGCTTATAATTGTAGAAGATACAGGCCGGGTCGAGGACCAGACGTTCCCGGCGCGACAGACGAAAAAGCTGCGGGCAGGGGCCCGAAGGAATCACTGAATCAATCGGGGGTTCCCAAAGAGACAGCTTTCGCTTACAGAAGAGGAGTGCGGGATGTTCAGCAAGCATTTTATCTTGAACGAGCAGAGCTTTCAGGTGATCGAGCAGATCGGCGAGCACATGCCCGGCGGTTTCCTGCTGTACAGGGCGGACGGCAGCGGGGAGCTGCTGTATGTCAATCAGGCGCTTTGCACCATGTACGGCTGCGGGAATCTGGAGGAGTTCAGAGCCTTCACCGGCTTCAACGTCCGGGGCTTGATTCACCCGGAGGACTACGAGCAAGCCACGGAGCAAATCAGCGGCCCGCTGCGGGAGAAGCGGCTGGAGTTCCGCATGATTCGCCGGGACGGCGAGACGCGGTGGGTGGAGGCCTCCATCCAGTACGCGGAATCCGACGTGTACAAGGGCCTTTACTATGTCTTTCTCACGGACATCACCGACCAGCGCCGGGCGGCGGAGTCGGACAAGGCCGTGCGCACGGCGGTCATCGAGGCGCTGACCCGGGTGTATGACTCGGTGTGGCTCATTGAGGACCTGGAGACGGAGCGCTTCGAGCTCTTCCGCATAGACGAGGAGCTGGTGCACCTGATGCCCGCCCACACGGCGGTGAATCTGACGCGGTTTTCGGACGCCTTCCGGTTCTATTCAAACCTGGTGCTGGAGGAGGACCGGCAGGGCTTTCTGGACGCGGTGACGCCGGAGAACATCCTCAAAAACACTGAGAAAAACGTGATTTACTCGGTGCCCTTCCGGCGGGTGTTTGAGTCGGGCGTGCGCTACTACCGGGTGGAGTTTGCCCGGCTGGACACGGGCAGCGCGGAGAAGCGCATCGTGCTGGGCTTCAAGGACGTGGACGAGGAGGTCCGGCGCAACCAGGAGACGCAGCAGACCCTCTCCCTGCGCTGGGCGGTGATTGAGGCGCTGACCCGGGTCTACGACTCGGTGTGGCTCATCGAGGACCTGGAGACCCAGCGCTTCCGGCTCTACCGCATCGACCAGGAGCTGGTGCACCAGCTGCCCGCTGACGCGGCGGCCAGGCTGACCCGGTTTTCGGACGCCTTTCAGTTCTATTCCGGGCTGGTGCTGGAGGAGGACCGGCAGGGCTTTCTGGACGCGGTGACGCCGGAGAGCATCGTGCGCAACACGGCGAAGAAGCTGATTTACTCGGTGCCCTTCCGGCGGGTGTTTGAGTCGGGCATCCGGTACTACCGGGTGGAGTTTGCCCGGCTGGACACGGAGAGCGGGGCGACCCGCATCGTGCTGGGCTTCAAGGACGTGGACGAGGAGGTGCGCAAGGAGCAGCAGATTCAGCAGGCGCTCCGGGACGCGGTGGAGGCGGCCAACGCCTCCAACAAGGCCAAGAGCAGCTTCCTCTCCAGCATGAGCCACGACATCCGCACGCCCATGAACGGCATCATCGGCATGACCGCCATCGCCGCCAGCCACCTGGACGACCGGGAGAAGGTGGCCGACTGCCTGCGCAAAATCACGGAGTCCTCCAGCCACCTGCTCTCCCTCATCAACGAGGTGCTGGACGTGAACAAAATCGAGTCGGGCAAGATGGAGCTGCTGGAGGAGGAGTTCAGCCTGGCCGACCTCATCGACGGCACCATGACCATGACCCGGCCCCAGATGCAGGCCCACGAGCACTCCTTCCGGGTGAACATCGTCAACGTGGAGCACGAGCAGGTCATCGGAGACAGTCGGCGGCTTCAGCAGGTGTTCGTGAACATCATGAGCAACGCCATCAAGTATACGCCCAACGGCGGCAAAATCTCCCTCAGCGTCAAGGAAACTCCCACAAAAACCCCGGATTTCGGCCATTATCAGTTCATCTTCGAGGACAACGGCTACGGCATGACCGAGGAATTCCTCAAGCACCTCTTTGAGCCCTTCAGCCGGGCCAACGACAAGCAGACCGCGGGCATTCAGGGCACGGGCCTGGGCATGACCATCACCCGGAACATCGTGCGCATGATGGGCGGAGACATTTCCGTGGAGAGCGTCTACGGCGAGGGCTCCAAGTTCACGGTGAACGTCTATCTGAAGCTTCAGAACCGGACGGACATCAACTACGACGCCTTCATGGACCTGCGCATCCTCATCGCGGACGACGACCCCATCTGCTGCGAGTCCGCCTGTGAAATCCTCAACGACATGGGCATGAACTGCGAGTGGGTGCTCTCCGGCAAGGCGGCGGCGGACCGGGCGAAGACACGCTACAACCAGGGCCGGAACTTCTCCGCCATCATCCTGGACTGGAAGCTGCCGGACCAGGGCGGCGTGGAGACCACCCGTCAGATTCGCAAACGGGTGGGGGACAGCGTGCCCATCGTCATCTTCTCCGCCTACGACTGGACGGAAATCGAGGACGAGGCCCGGGAGGCGGGCGCCAACGCCTTTGTCAGCAAGCCGCTCTTCCGCACCAAGCTGGCGACGCTGCTGCACTCCCTGATGAACAACGCTGAGGAGAAGGACGCCCAGGCACCGCTCCAGGGTCTGGAGGACCTGGACCTGAGCGGCTACCGGGTGCTGCTGGCGGAGGACCAGGAAATCAACGCGGAAATCGCCACGGACTTCCTGGAGATGACCGGTCTGGAGGTGGACTGGGCGAAAGACGGCGAGCAGGAGGTGGAGATGCTGGCCGCCTCGCCCGACGGGTACTATTCCATGATTCTCTCCGACATCCAGATGCCCAACATGAACGGCTACGAGGCCGCCCGGGCGATTCGCGCCATGGACCGGCCCTACGCCAAGCAGATTCCCATCGTGGCCATGTCCGCCAACGCCTTCACCGAGGACGTGCTCAACAGCAAGAAGGCGGGCATGAACGAGCACATCGCCAAGCCCGTTGACATCGACGAGCTGGCCCGGGTGCTGATTTCCTACATCAAGTGACGGATTCGGCTTGATTCTCGTGCTTTAGGCGGTTATAACGTGCATTTTCGCGCAAAACCGGCCGCAGAGCGGTTTTCAACGCAAAACAAACCCCCTTCCTCTGCCCGGCGTTTCGCTCCGGACAGGGAAGGGGGCCTTTTTTTGATTTTTCGCGCAAAACCCGCCTGATTCAAGGATTCTTTTGGATAAATTCCCGGATCTTTTGGATGGCGACCGCCTGCTGCTCCGCCTGGGTGATGGTCGCCTCGCCGTCGCCCCTTTGGCTGCCGTAGCTGCCGAACTGGGCGTGGTTGCCGCCCGGGATGACCTCCACCACGGAGCCCTCGGGCAGATACGCGTCCCCGCGTTCTCTCTTTTCTTGATTCAGCACGCCGTCCTCGCTGCCGTAGAGCTCCAGCGTGCGCTCGTCCACGGGGGAGGTGGGATAGGCCGCCAGCAGAATCAGGCCGTCCACACTGTGGTCCGCCGCGAACATGGATGCCGCCGCGCCGCCCAGCGAGTGCCCGCCCAGATACCAGCGCTGGTAGTCGTGCTCCCGCATCACGTCCTCCGCGCGGTTTTTCCCCAGAATGGCCAGATTCAGCGGCATTTTCACGAGAAAGCAGTCCGTTCCCTCCGCGGCGATTTGGTGCAGCAGGGGCGCGTAGGCTGTGAACTCCACCTTTCCGCCGGGGTAGAAAATCAGCGCGTCCTCCTCGCCGGGACCGTCCAGAAACACCTCGTC
>CACZUK010000078.1 GCA_902784305.1 Oscillospiraceae bacterium
CGCTCTCAGAGCCGGAATCCATCACAACCGCGCCTATGGGATTGCCTTTCAGCTTCTCCTACTATAATTGCAATTCCGAGTAGCAATCCCCGCGCGCGGGTAAGATGTGGCATCGACCAGGCAAAGGCCTTCAACATCCGGGTCAAGTAGCAATCCCCACGCGCGGGTAAGATGTGGCCTCAGCGCCCCCTCAACCTGCTGTCATTGTACCAGTCTTCTCCGATTCTGTTAAGGATTCCCCTAAAACAAAGCACAAACGTCTGTGCGCAGCCTGGAAGGTCGGCGCAAATGCGGACGTACATTCTAATCAAGAAAGACAGGAGAGGACAGCAGATTGCCCTGACTTAGCAAAAACCGAACCTCCAGCCCCCGTCGCCGATGAGAGTACAGAGCGGGTCAACAGCGGTTGTAGCTTCCAACACAGTCCCAAGGTTCCTCCCAGACGAATGACGTAGCAATCCTCGGCAATTTTGTCAGGTATTTGACAAAAACCAGTCCTCTCCGCTATACTGTACCCAAACCACTCTGAAGAGACGTTTTCATGATCTATCGGCTCTGCTTTCCCAGCGGCGCGGAACTGTCCGTCCGCACCGCCGACCCGACACTGGGCGAACTGCTGGACGAGGCATTTCGGCCCGGTCTGGTGTGTGAGCTGGCCGGGCAGACCATTGTGTTGGAGGAGGCAAAGCGGGAAAGCCTGAACCTCACCGGCTCCGTGTTCAACATCCGTACGGATTCGCCTCTTTGTGTCCACACCGCCCTGCCCAACGGCAGAACCCGCAGCGTCAACCCGCTGGAGGAGGACTTCTCACGGCTGGTCAACGAGAACTACCGCCGCAGGTGGTCCATTGTCACCGGAGTGGCCCCGGAGGACGACATTACCCTCACCGCACGGAGCGTGGGTATGCAGGACAAGTGCGTCACCAACATCAAGGGCATCTGGGTCACGGGCTGGAGCGGCAGCTACCGACTGACGGGCACCTCGAAGGCGCTGGAATTTCTCTACCACACGGGGTAGGGAAGCCGCAATTCCATGGGCTTCGGCCTATTTGACATCGTATAGAAGGAGCGTACCTATGAAACGAATCATCGCCGTGGTCAGCGTGGTCAAGCCGGACGCGCAGACGGAGCACTACCGCTACGACATCGCCGGACAGACCGGTGAGGTGGAGGGCAAGCAAACCAACGAGGCTCCCATCAAGGTTCTGCTGACCTTGCACCCGGACATTGAGGAGGTCATCGCTATCGTCACCGACGCGGCGGCACAGGAACGGGAGCATCTGGGCGGCCTGTCCAGCTATGGGTACCTGGAGCAGCACATCCGGGCGGAATTTCCGTGGGTGTCCTTCTTCCCAATCCCGTCGGGCGACACGCTGGACTTCAACGGCACCCTGCTGCCGGAGATTCTGGGCCGGGTGGACAGCAACAACGTGATCTATCTGGAGACCACCGGCGGCTTCCGGGACACGGTAACCGACCTGATGCAGCTCTCTCAGGTGCTCACCTATCAGGGCACCCGGGTGGAGCGGGCGGTTTACAGCAACTTCCACGCCAGACCCAAGCAGGTGGAGGATGTGCCCCACAGCTACCGCTCCTTCGACCTGATTTCCGGCCTGAACGAGTTTCAGCGCTACGGCAGCGTGGAGAGCCTGAAGCGCTACTTTTCCCCTTTTGAGGAGCAGCCCCGGGAGGTTCGGGAGCTGATTTCTTCCATGGAGAACGTGTTCGATGCCATCTCCATGTGCCGCATTGACGCGCTGGACCGCTACGCCCGGAGGTTCCGTATGCGGCTTCAGGCGATTCAGGAGCCGGAGAGCCCGGCCGGGCAGGACCCGTTACTGCGGATGATGCTGCCCATCTTTCAGGAGAAGTTCCACACGCTGGAGAGTACTTATTACCATTTGGAGTGGTGCCTGAACAACCGCCTTTTCCAGCAGGCGCTGACCATTTACACGGACTGCGTGCCGAAATACCTGATGAAGAAGGGCTATCTCACCGTCACCATGAACGCTGATAACTATCTGAACTGGACGGACGACGAGGTGGACAACTCCCGGGGTGCCATCAACTCCATCACAGATTCGGAGTATAGAAAGCGCCCGGAATACTGCCAGCTCAACTTCCTGCTTTGGCTCAGCCGCCGGAATGGTACGCGAACCAACGGCGACCCCATGGGCGTGACCATCGACACCTTCAGCACCGTGCTGCGCAGCACTCCCTACCGTCTGCACCCGGCCCTGAAACTGGACGAGGTGCAGAATGTGCTGCGGGACTTCCTCTTCGCTCAGACCCTGCGCAACATGGTCAACCACGCCAGCGGCGGCGCACCCATCAAGCAGGGGCGGAAGCGGTATCTGGAGAGTTGGAGCTATCCCACCAGCGTCCGCTCTCTGGAGGAGGTCCGGGACGCTCTCACGGCTGCGCTGGGGCATTTGAAGACCCTCGCGGAGCGCACCGGCCAGGAGGTCTGAGGGATTTACAACAAAAGAAGGATAAAAACCGCTCAGTTCACGAAGAACCGGGCGGTTTTTGCGTTCCCGCACGCAGATAAAATGCGCCCTCTACCGCTAGCCAAAGACAGGGGCCGGCGATAGGGGCACAATTCCCGCGTACGGGTAAGATGAGACGGTTTATCGCAGAAGACTCTATAGAAGATGACACTGAACGTAACAATCCCCGCGTACGGGTAAGATGAGACGGTTGCAGGAATTACAGTCTCCACCAGTAGGGTGTAACAATCCCCGCGTACGGGTAAGATGAGACGCTTGCACAGCGACTGGAGATTCGCCGGGTCGCGTAACAATCCCCGCGTACGGGTAAGATGAGACTTGTATATCTTTTTCCGTTTCCGATTCTTGTGAGTAACAATCCCCGCGTACGGGTAAGATGAGACACAACCGTCACTATTTGAGGAGGAATAAAAACATGTAACAATCCCCGCGTACGGGTAAGATGAGACCGGTAGATTTCGGCGAAAAATATAAGGACGTCTGTAACAATCCCCGCGTACGGGTAAGATGAGACTCCATTCGGCCCTCGCGTTGTTACTATTGTATCCAATTCCCTCGATTCTGTCAAGAACGGAATGCAAACAGCCTCAAAACCTGCGTAAAACCCGGTTTCGGTTCGTGTTGAAACTATTTGACAAAAATACCAGGATAAATACCTCCAAAACACGAACTTCTCAAAACAATTGTTTCCTGTTCTGAAATTTTCCAACCACTGTTCCAGCGCCGGGTCCACTGCCTCGCGCGCTTCTTTTTTTTCAACAGTCAAAAAATGCCGCAAAAAACCGAACCCCCCGCCCCCGGCGACGATAAGAAGACAGGAGATACAAAACCTCGTAAACTTATACAAAACCAGTTGACGAGAAGTCGGATTTGTTGTAATACTGTCACTAACGCGAAAGGTTTCCATCGGAAAGGAGACGATACCATTGAAAAAATTCATCATGATCACCCCTCTTCAGCCCATAACGAAGGAGCGGGGAGACTCCCTGCGCATGAGCCGCTACGAGGCGGTGGGCAACGACCGGCTGCAATTTGACCGGGACACCCGCTTCCCCCTGATTCCAGTACTGAACGCATACGCCGAGCCGGGAGAGGAGCTTCGCGTCATCGCCCTGACCCCGGACACGGAGGCGGCACACATTAGCCGGATTGAGGATGTGCTGGTGGGAGACTTCTCCAATCACTGTCTAGAGAACGAACCAGGCGTTGCCCTGCCTGCTATCCGGCGCAGCCCCATACGGGCGGAGCACTACCTCCCTCTCAACGGGTACAGCGATGAGGGACGCAGGGTGGGACGACTAAAGGATGCCGCCGCCGCCGGATTTCTGGGGCTGGCAAAGAGCAGCTATTCTGAGACACGGAAGAAATTCCGGGCTTTTTTGTGGGATGAACTGCGAAAAAAGCACATGACAGATGAAAACACAGAGAGGAAGTGAGTTCATGCCGAAAACCCTTGCCATTTTGGAGGTTTCCCAGAAGCAGGCGTATATTTTTGGGGACAAGCGCTTGCGGGAAAACCGCAGACGTTCCCGGGCCATCCGGGCGGCCACAGAGGAGTTGTGGATGGAGTGTCTCCCTGAGAGCCTGACCCAGGAGGAGCGTCAGCAGCGGCTGGTCTACGCCGGCGGTGGTCATATCATCCTCCAGTTTGAGAGCCGCGCCGAGGCGGAGGAGACCGTCCGGGCCATCACATACCGGGCCTACACCGACTTTGCCGGGATGGAGATGTTTGCGAAGCTGTGGGACTATGACCCGGAGCTGCCCATAAAAGAGGAACGGTATCGGGACCTGACCGCACCCGCCGCAAACCTCAAAGAGCTGACCCGTCAGCTGGAAATCAAGAAGAGCCTGCGCTCTGCCGCCTTTCGCCGCCGGAGCACCGGGCTGGAGCAGCTGGACGAGGTCACCTTCCAGCCGCTGGAACCGGGTCGGGTGCTGAAGCTGGACCCGGAGCCCCATCCTCTGATTCCCGAGTGGGATTTGGAGCTGGCCCACGAGCTGTCCTTTGAGGATTTGGCGGGAAACGACAACTTCATCGCCGTGGTTCACATCGACGGCAACAACATGGGTGCCAAGTCTCAGAGGGTCACGGAAGAGGCCGGGGACAACTGGGACGCGTGCCGCGCAAAGCATCAGTCGTTCAGTGAGAGCGTAGAGCGCGCCTTTCAGACGGCCCTCAAGCGCACCTATCAGATGGTGGAGGCCAGGCAGTTCTCCGGTGCGCTGGAGGAGCTGGGCTTCACGGCAAACAATAACGCCCACCCCATGAAGCCGGTGGTGGCCGCCGGCGACGACATCTGCTTTGTCACCGCTGGAAAGCTGGGCATCGAGTGCGCGGTCTACTTCCTGCGCGCCCTTCAAAATCCCAACGACTCCCGTTATCCGGAGCCGCCCACCAATCAGGGCAGGCCGTGGAACGCCCCGCTGGAGCCGTATTCCGCCTGCGCGGGGGTGGCCATGGTGCACACCAAGTACCCCTTCCACCGGGCCTATGAGCTCAGCGAGGAGCTGTGCTCCAGCGCCAAGCGCTACGCCGCCGAGCTGGGTTTGAACAAGACGGAGGAGGAGCGGGAACGCATCTCCACCATCGACTGGCACATCGAGTTCGGTCAGGGCCGGGGCAGCGTGGAGGAGAGCCGGGAGGACTACCTCACCGAGGACAGCGGGGACGGCAAAACGGAGGAGAACCCCATCCGCAGCCTGACTCTGCGGCCACTGGCGGTCATCGGCGGCGGGGAGAAGAGCTTTCGCAGCTACGACTATTTCCTCGACCTGTACGAACAGCTCTGTGAGCGGTTGACGGACTCCAACGAGGAGGAGAAAAAGGCCGGGGAGCTCATCTCCCGGAGCAAGCTCAAGGGGATGCGGGAGCCTTTGAAACAGGGCAAAGCGGAGATACAGCTCTACATCCGGGAAAACGGCCTGAATGAGCTGGAAAAGTGGGCTTATGACCAGATAGATGGACTTCACGAGGGCAAACGGAAGCAGGAGAGCTTCACCCCGGCGGTGCCGGAGGGACAGGACGAAAAGAAGCGCTATACCCAGCACAGTATCTACTTCGACGCCATCGAGCTGGTGGACCACCTGATGATTTTGGACAGGAAGGAGCTGAAATGATGGAAAGAAGCGTGACGATGACTCTGCTCTCCGATGCCATCTTCGGCTCCGGAATGAGCATTCCCGGCGGAGAGGACATCTCTGTCAAGCTGGACGAAACCGGCGCGCCGTACCTCAGCGGCTCCACCTTCAAGGGCCTGCTGCGGGAGAGCGTGGAGAACTGGCTGGACTGGGAGGCCAGAGCGGACCGGGCGGACGTGCTGGAGCAGCTCTTCGGCGCGGACGGAGACTGGAACGGCTCCCCCGGCACACGCCGGGTGTTCGTCTCTCCCCTGACCCTCGCGCCTGGGCAGCGGTTGGGGGATTTGCTGGGTCAGCGCACCTTCACCAGCATCGACCCGGAGACCGGAACGGTCCGGGAGGGAACGCTTCGCGTGGCCTCCTGCGTGCGCAAGGGCACTGTATTTCAGGGGCAGATTTCCTTTGCCGCAGAGGACCAGGCGCTGGTGGAATCCGCGCTGCTCTGCATCGAATACCTTGGCACCAGCCGAACCCGGGGCTTTGGCCGGGTGCGCTTTTCTGTGGGCGAAGCGGTGCGTAGGCAGTCCGTCCCCGAGACGACAGGCAGCGGCGATTGCCTGCGCTATGGGGTGGAGCTGCTGGAAAACGTCCGGGTCACGGACCTGGACGGGAGTCACAATACCTTTTTGGAGGGCAAGCGCTGGATTCCCTCCAGTGCTGTGCGTGGCGCGGTGCTGAGCCGTCTGGCCCGGCAAAATCAGGCGTGGTTTGAGGCAAACAAGACTGTGCTCTTGCAGGAGGTGTGCTTCACCGACCTGATTCCCGGCAATCCGGGGACGAAACCCGCCATCCCCGTGCCCATGGGCTTCTACGAGGGCAAGCTGAAGAACAATTTCCACTCCCTGCTGGTGGAGGAGGACGTGCGGCCCGGGACGAAACGTGCGAAACTGGGCAGCTTCTGCACACTGGAGGAACAGGGAGGCAAACTGTGGATTCGCGGCTGGTCCCCGAAGCTGGGGGCGGATACCCGTATCAATCTGGACATGCAGAACAAGGGCGGCGACAAGCCCGGCGGGCTGTTCCAGACCGGCCACCTGCTGCGCGGACAGAAGGCGGAGGGCATGGTGCTCTTCTCTGACGGCTGCGGCCCGGAGCTGAAGAATCGCATCGTCGAAGCCTTTTGCGAAGAGAATGGTGCGTTGCGACTGGGTGCCAACATCCACGCAGGCTTCGGACTGTGCCAGCTCACAGAGGCAAAGTGGTGTCCGGAGGCACCGGAGGCAGCGGCCTACGGCTTCCGGACCGGGGACAGCGTGCCCGAAACGCTCTACATGATGCTCCTTTCCCCTCTGATGCTGCTGGACGAGGCTGGAGAGCCCCGAGGTATGGACAGAGCATGGCTGGGGGCGCAGCTGGGCGGCGTAAAGGTGAACGAGCTGCTGTGTGCGACCACGGTTGCCCAGCAGTCGGGCTTCAACCGCACCTTTGGCACGCGCCTGCCCATTCGCACCTTTTATCAGCCGGGCAGTATGTTCCGCATCGACTGTGAAAGTGCCCCATCTCTGGACTGCCTGAAACAGATGGAGCGCGCCGGTCTGGGCGTGTGCCGGGAAGAGGGCTGGGGCAGAGTGCTGTTCCTGCGGAATCTGCCCGACATCAGAGGCCGTTTCGAGAGGACTGACGAGGGAGAAACATCAAAGGGGCAGAGAAAAGCTGCCAGCAAGCGCCGGGTCAGAGCAGAATGGCTGCTGGACGAAGGGCGCGCAAAGAAGCTGCGGGGCAAGCTGTCCAAGAGCCAGCTCGGCAGCGTTCAGGAGCTGCTGACCTTCGCCGCGGCCCACCCTGAACCTCAGAAGCGTATCAACGGCATCTTTGAGGGCTGGATGACGGACAGCGCCGGGGGAATCAATCCCGCAAAGCGGGACCTCTATACGCCGGTTCAGAACTACATCAATTCTGTGCTTGAGGGGGCGGATTTGCCCGATTCTGCCTCAGAATGGAGCACACAGGAGCGGCTGGAGCTGCTCATCGACCTCATTCGGGTGAGTCGGAAGGAGGGAAAGGACAATGGCAAGCTTTGATTACGCGGTGGCCTATTCCGTCACGGCTGCCTGTGTCTCTCCCCTCCGGACGGGCGGCACGGACGGCGACGTGGAGATGGTCCTGCTGGGCAGCGACGGCCTGCCTATGGTGCAGGGCAGCTCCATCGCCGGCGTGCTGCGCTCCTGGGTGAGCAGGCACGGCAGGAAGGGAGACGCGGAGCGGCTGTTCGGCGCCTCCCGCTCCGGAACGGCAGGAGACAGAACCAGTCTCGTCACTGTCTCCGACGGCGTGTTTGATGCCGACGCGGTAAGCCAGCTTCGTCCACGGCTTCGGATGGACGGGGCGGCCGGAACGGGCATGGACTCCCAGAAGTTCTCCATGCGCAGTATGGAGACGGGCAGTGTGTTCCGCTTCCAGCTGCTGCTTCAAACCAAAGGCCGGGATGCGGCTGCGGAACAGCTGCTGGAGGAGGCCCTTTCCGCTCTGCACAGTCAGCAAATTGGCATCGGCGGACAGAGCGCAAACGGCTTTGGACTGGTGAAGCTGTCCGTGAAGTGCCGCCGCTTCGACCTCACCCAGGCGGCGGACCGCATGGCCTGGCTGGAGGACGCGGAGCCCACAGAGCCGGTGAAGCTGAGCAGGCTGGCTCCTGAATCCATCACCTTCACCGTCACCGGCAGCACCTCCGGGGTGCTTGTCCGCAGCGGACAGCGGGAGAAGCGAGGGGACAAAAACAGCGTGGCGACGGCGATTCTGGACGGCAAAAAAGCCGTCTTGCCCGGCTCCTCTCTCAAGGGACTGATACGCGGCAGGGCGGAGATGATTGCCGACTTTCTGAATTGTCCCGAGGCCGTGACAGAGCTGTTCGGCACGCAGGGGAGCGCCGGTCAGCTGCGCATCCGGGAGTGCCGGATAGAGCTTGAGAAGAGTCGGGTCATTACCCGCACGCGCATCAGCCGCTTCACCGGCGGCGTGATGGAGCAAAAGCTGTTTTCCGAGGAGCCGGTCAGCGGCACTGTGTGCATTGAAGCGGTGGTGAAGCCCCGGAACAAGGAAAAAGCCATTGATGAACGCTGTCTGGGTCTGCTGTTCTACGCCCTGCGGGATTTGGCTATGGGGTTGTACAGCATTGGCAGTGAGGGGAGCATCGGCCGGGGCTGCCTCCGGAACGGTGCGCTGACCGTTACGGACAAAGGCCGGAGCTGCACCCTGCGTTTCGGGGACGGCGACATGGTCCGCGAGGGCGACACCGGCTTTGTGGAGCAATGGCTCAAGTCGCTGGAAGGAGGCGAAACGACGTGAAACCGAAGATTTTGGAGCTGGAACAGGCCAGAAAGGACAGCGCTGCATTTCCCTATGTTCTGGTGCGGGAGCTGAGCCGGGTCTGGCTGGGCGAGAGGCAAAGGGCCGAACTCAACTGGGATGAGGCCACGGAGCTGCGCTTTTTCAACGACACTTCGGAGCTGCGCTTCTTCGGCGGGGCGGGACGGCTCCAAGCTGTTTTGCTGGCGGATGAGGCCGAAGACAAGTGCCACGACAGGAGCTTTCCCCTGGCGCACAACGGGGCGTTTGGGCGGGAACTGACCGTACGGGAGTATCTGGACTTTGATGAGGATGGTCAGCTTTACGTGAAAGCCACCCGGCTGAAAGGATGGGTGAAGTAGTATGGGGAAAAAGAAGTATAAGGCCAGAAAACCGGAGCGCACCGTTCCCATCAGCCCTGCTCCGGCACCTGCACCGCATCAGGAAGGTGTGCAAAAGGACGATGAAGCCTACAGCGGCACGCCCTACAACTTTGTTTCCCTGTGGATGAATGTTCATCAGCGCTATGATTCTCATAAAGACCTGCCCTCGGTGAGTGTATCCGACGGCGCAGAGGACTTCTTCCGGGACGCGGAGGGACGCTATGTTCTGCCTGGCTCCACCGTCAAGGGACTGGTGCGCACCAATATGATGATTCTGGGCTTTGGCGCGCTGCGGCCCGGGGAGGATTTTGACGACATTCCCATGCTCTATCGGGCGATGGCTGACGCGAAGACCAGTGTGAAGGCTGACCTGATGGGGGACTATCAGGCAGCCCTCCAGTGCAAGGGTCAGCCGCCCCGGGTGAGCGCGTGCTACGTCCGGCGGGAGGGAAAGGAGTACCAGATTTATCGGTCTGGGGACTATCTGCGGGTGAAGCGTAAAATAGTTCCGCCGGAGCGAAAAGGGCGTGGAAAAGCGACCGAACCCAATCCGGTTCTGGAAAAGCTCATGGAAAAAGACCATTCTGAAGATTGGTATACAAATGACACCACTGAAAGAGAAGTGTGGTACAAAACAAATGGGATGAGAGTGAGCCAACTGCTCTATCGGGAGAGCGGAGAATCCAGCCCCGGGAGCGATTTCCATGCGGGTATTCTGCTTTCCCCCGGCAAAATGCACGGCCAGAATACCCTCTATCTGTTCCCGGCATTTGACGCGCAGGCGGAGCACTTCCAGTGGCACAAAGAGGACCGCCTCGCCTACGAAATGGACTACAAGATGCGGGAGAATAGTCTGGGCGGAACCGACCAAAGCTCCGGGGACACGAAAAAGCGCCGAAAGATGTTCTGGAAGCTGCCGGAGCAGAACGGGGAGGTCAAGCCGTTCTTCCTGCTGGGAGAGTGGGAGGAGGCTGCCGGGGCGCTGGAGGAAGCAGCGGAAGACAGCTTCGAGCGCAGGGATCAGGTGGTCATCGGACGCACACCCTATCTGCGGCTGGGCTTCCGGCATACGCCCTCTCACGGTTTGCCGTCGCAGCATCGGAATGCCGCCCGCACTCTGGTGCTGGACTATCCCAACGCCCTTCTGGGCTTTTGCTCCAAGGTGAACGAAGGGGGAGAGAAGGAGAATCTTTCTTATCGCTCCCGGGTAGCCTTTGAGGATTTCCGTGCAAATTCAAAGAAAACCAGAACAGTACACCGGATTCTCGCAGGGCCGAAGCCCACCAGCTTCCCGGACTATCTGGAGAATGGGAAGCACTACAACGACAACGATTTCCGGCTCCGGGGCATCAAGCAGTACTGGCTGCATGAGGTCAACAACGTTGTTTCGGACAAGGAAAACGTTGCCAGCACCCTGACCACGCTGCCGGTGGGGACCCGGTTTTCCGGACGGATTCGTTTCCACAACCTCCACAGGGACGAGCTGGGGCTGCTGCTGTGGTGCCTGAGACTGGACGAGGGCTGTTATCAGACGGTCGGCATGGGCAAGCCCTACGGCTTTGGCCGGATGTCGGTCACTCTGGATTCCGTGGAGCAGCTGTGTCCGGAGTATCTTTATAGCCCGGGCAGCCTCACCGGCGTGCGTACAAAAGCGCTGGATGTGGACGCACTCCTTTCAGACTATGAAGCCCACATTCAGAGCTGGTTGAGTACTCCCGGAGGCAAGGGTGGAAAAGAAACGAAAAGGAAAGCAGGAAAAAACATCTCTCTGCGGGAGCAGAACAGTATCGCTGATTTCCTTTACCTGCACAGTGAGATTCAGGATGAGAAGAGCGTCCGCTACATGAAGCTGGAAGAGTATTCTAACAGGTCAAAGCGGCTTCCTACGGTCAGGGAGAAGCGTGAGGAGCTCGCTGCGGCTCAGGCAAGCCTCAGCAAAGAGGAGGAATATCGCCACAGAAAGGCGGAGTGTGGGGACTTAAGAGCCCTGTTTGCTCTCATCCAGGAATTCAAAGCAAATGGTTGGCCGATTCCTGAGGACTGAAGATGCGGATGTTTGAAATGGATTGTCGCAGATGAAAGAAAGAATACAGGCCGGACATCTGGCCTGTATTCTTTTTATCTGGTTATCCACTATTACATTCCCAGTAAAGAGACGACACCGAACTTTGAATCAGCCTATAAGATTCCCATGATTTGGAAGTACCAGGATTTGTGTGATGGTAATGGCGCTGTATTGACTGATGATTATATCGTTGAATTGAATGGACAGGCGAGTAATCTGGACTCTCTTCTCGACGAGGTATCCAGCAAGATTACCAGAAGCCGGTACAGCTTGTATGTGCAGGAGAGCATGATTGAAATTGGAGCCAATGCTTTAGGCTTGGTTTCCCGAATCGTGGAGACGATGCTCATTCCACGCATGAGCCAGTCAAACTGCTCTTGCGTGATGCTCATGGCCTCCTGCTGGTTCCGCGGCCACTGAAACCTCCCGGCACTCAGCCGCTTGTACAGAAGC
>CACZUK010000079.1 GCA_902784305.1 Oscillospiraceae bacterium
CACCCGGCGGTGGCTCGGGATGCAGCCAAAGTCAGAATTGGGTGGAAAACCGTTCACGATGAAATTTGCGGACGTGGTCTTGACAAGGGGACCATTTTAGTTCTCCCGCACCACATCCGTGACAATGGTAATCATCCCGAAGTAAGCAAAGCCGTGCTTCATGTAATGCCCGATGCACTGGGCATGGAAGGGCTCCATGGTGGGCATCCCCATTCCCGTGACATTCCCGAACAGAACCCGATCCTTGACGTGACAGGCGAACACTCTGCCGGGCCTGAGCACCCGCAGCAGGTTCGGACTGAGGTAGTCCATCTGCTCAAAGAATCGGTCTGTGTCCTCGTTGTGCCCAAAATCGTTGTAGCTGGGCGTGTATTCATAATGATTGGAGAACGGAATGGAGGTCATAATCATGTCCACGCTGTTCTCCTCCATTTTGGCCGTCTCTTCCACACAGTCCGCGTGGATGGCCGTCCACGCATTTCCCTTTTGAATCACTCTGTTCACCCCAATGCTCCTCAGCATGGCCTGTTCCGCGTCCACGCCGCCCAGACCATACTTGAGGATGATTCCTTGCATCGTCTTTTGCAGGTGCTTGTGCTGCTCCCACTTCTGCATCAGCACCCGGTAGATTTCATCCTCCGATTCAGTGAAAATCAGGTCGATGATGACCGGCTTGTCCTGCAAAAAGCGGTAAATACGGTGAATCGCCTGAATGAAATCATTGAATTCATAGTCGATTCCCACGAATATGGCCCGGTGGCAGTGCTTCTGGAAGTTGCACCCGGACCCGGACAGACTCTTCTTGGTGGCAAAGATTCTTGTCTTGCCCTGTGCAAAGTCGATGGTGCGCTGCTCCCGCCTGTCGTAGTCCATGGAGCCGCAAATGTCCACCGTCTCCGGAATCGCCCTTCTGATGGCGTGGCGCTCTGCCTCCAAATCATGCCAGAGGATGAAGTGCGCCTCCGGGTCACTGTCCACAATCTCCTTTGCTTTCCGCACCCGGATGTCGATGCTCTCCCGCTTCTCTTTCGCGGCGTCGGTCAGTCCCTTTGCCACATTGTGGAACAGCTTGAGCTGGCCGTCCTTGTCCTCGGCCTGAATGTTTGGCTTGACAATGTGCGTCCGCACCTCCATGGGCGGCAGGTCGTAGCCGGCGGCGTCATAGCCCAGGTCGGCGGGGCTGTTGAGGAACAGCGCCCAGGTGCTCACCCACAGCCAAAACTCCTCTTCCTTGTGGGGATAGAGGGTCAGGTTGTTGGCCTTGGTGCTGTCTCGCTGGAAGAATCGGGTCAGAGCCTGCCCGGTGTCCATAATCTCCAGATACCCGGCGTAATGTATCAGCTCCTTGAACCGGTTCGGAGACGGGGTAGCTGTGGAAACCAGCTTGAAGCGCACGCCCTTGAACTTGTCCAGAAACGTCTGATAGGTCTTGCTCCCAAACTCCCGGAGCACTGAGGCTTCGTCCAGGCTGGCCGCCGTGAACCGCTGCGGGTCGATGTCGCCGTCCCGCACCCGCTCGTAGTTGGTCATGAGCAGGGAACCGCTGGCCGCCTCCGCTTCTGCCATGTTCCGGACGTAGACCGGCGGGTCGATGTGCAGCAGCTCCCGCGCGTCGTGGGTAAATTCCTGTCTGACGCCCAGAGGCAGCACCATCAGGGCCTTGCCGCCCTCATGCCGCACCACCTGTCTGCACCACTCCAGCTGTTGGATGGTCTTTCCCAGCCCGAACGCTTCAAACAGCGCCCGCCGGCCGCCCTTCAGCGCCCAGATGACAGCGTCCCGCTGGTGGGGCTTGAGGGCCGGGGAAATCTCTTCTGGTGGGACCGCAAAGCCGCCGATGGGAGCGGTCACGACCTTGGAACGAAGAAAGGCTGCGTAATCGTTCGATTTCATCCCATCATCCTCCAATTTTTATCCTCCCCCACCAGCATCATCACGCAGCCCTTCGAGCGCTCATAGATCCGGCTGCCAACAGCCTCGTCGATGTCCAGCAGCTCCTCCACGCTGCGCTCCGTGGAGATCACCGTCAGCTTGTCCCCGGAGAGATACCGGGCGTTGAGCAGCTCAAAGGCCGCATTGACATCTCCCACGGTGGGCTGCTGGCCCTTCCCGGTCTTAAAAAAGTCGTCGATGTACAGCACCGTCACCCGCTTGAGTGGGTCCATCAGCCGGGCGTATTCCTCCACGTCATTCACCGCGGCCTTGAGCCTCGTCACGGCGTCCCGCCAGAGCATATATCTGGTTTCCATGCCCCGCAGCATCAGCTCCCGGCAGATGGCCACGCAAAGGTGGGTCTTTCCGCTGCCCGGCTGCCCGGAGGCCAGGAACCAGCGCCCCGCCGGGTCCGCCGCGTAGCCCTCGGCCTTCTGCTTCGATCGCACCTGCCACGGCTCCTGCGTCTGGTAGGTGTCAAAGCGGCACCGCTTCACCAGCTCCTGCAAACCGCTGCGCTCCAGCCGCCGCAGGCTGCGCCGCCAGCTCATACACGCACATTCCACAATCCCCACGCTGCCGTCCTCATGGGGCACCATGATTTGCCCCTTGTTCCGGCACTTCGGGCACTCCTTCCCGGTCAGGTTTCCCGCCGTCCGGTTGTAGGCCGCCGCCCGAAGCTTGGCAGATTCACAGGCGCTCAACACCGGGAAGGTTTCCCCACCGGCCCGGCGCTTTGCCTCCGCCATCAGTTGCGCCGCTGTTGGCATGTTTGCCCTCCTTCCAGTTCTTCAGAATCGCCTCGCAATAGTTCCAGCCCTTCACACCATTGGCTTCCGCTATCTTCATAGCCTTCACCACCTTTTCAGAGCCCATTTCTTCACACCATTTCACAATGGTTTTCTGATTCTCCACCGTGGGGTGTGGAAACACATGGTCCCGGAAAAACTGTAAAACAGTCTCCGTCCCGTCCGCCCCGCCGGGGCTTTCACTATCACGTTCACTATCATTTTCACTTTCACTGACACGTTCACTATCACGTTCACTGTCACTGTCACTATCAGGTTGTTTTGTTTGTTTTTGCTTGTTTTGCTTGTTTTCATCCTTCCGGGCGTTTTGGTTGCCCCTGGGTGCGCCGCCCTTCTTCCCGGCGGCGCTGCGCTTGCGGCAAATCTCCTCGTATTTCTCCCGGTTCCGGTCCAGCGAAGCGTACAGAAACCCCATGGCAAGGGCCACAGCCGGGTCGCTCCCGGTGTACTGCTCCCCGCGCTTCTCGTAGGCGAAGAGAGCGCGCAACAGTTGCCCCGCCTGTTCGTCCGTCAGGGAGCGGATGCTGTCCTCCCACTCATAGAACAGAATGAAGCTGTTTTTCTCCCTCTTCGCCACGAATTCGGCCTCCTTTTTCGCAAACCATTACCCGGCACGTCTCCGGGACCACACGCCGCACGCACTGGGCAAACCACGCCTCGTCAGAGCTGGCGTCGCTCAGGTGCAGCAGGTACAGCTCCCGGCAGCCGCGCAAATCCAGCCCGGACAGGTAGCCGCACAGCCGCCCAATTTCCATGTGCGTGTAGCGGATGCGCTTCACGGTGGCCTCCGGAATCCGGGTGCAGCGGGCCAGAATCTCCTCCTGATAGTTGGCCTCGATGGCCAGCAGGGACAGGCCGGGGAACTGATACCGGATGTTCCCGGTGTCCGTGGCAAAGGCCAGCTTTTCCCCGTCCACAGTGGAGCGGATGAGGAAGCCCACCGGCTCCTCCGCGTCGTGGAAGGTCCGAAAACTGAGCACCGAAAAGCTGCCGATCCGCACCGGGGCGCTGACATCCTGCCCCACCTCCGGGGCCAGCGGTTTGATGATCCCCTCAGCCCCCAGCGCGGCAATGGTGCCGTCAGAGGCGTACAGTGGCACGCCCCGCCCGGCCAGCTTCTCCCAGCAGCGGGCGTGGTCGCCGTGCTCGTGGCTGATGAGGCACCCGGATAGCCCGGAGAGCTGATACCCAGCCCCCCGGACGAGCTGGCCCAGCCTCCGGAAGCTCAGGCCACATTCCAGCAGCAGGACGGTTTTCCCATCGTCCACCAGATAGGCGTTGCCGTGGCTGCTGCTGGCCAGTGAAAGGAATCTCAAAACGGGCAATCCTCCTCTTCCGCCGGGGTGGGGACGCTCTTCGGCTCCTGCTTCGGTGCTTCCTGTGCCGGGAAGTCCACCGCCGTGTCCGGGGCGTGCATCTGCTGGTACTGGGTGCTCTTTTTGATGAGCTCCTGTACCCACTCCGGGAGGTTCTGGAATGTGCCGTCGTCCCACTGGTCGATGTTGAACTTGTACAGTTCGCTTTCCGTGGTGGGAGCACTCACCCCGCGGGGGACCTGCATCACGCCGTCGATGTTGGCATACTGCCCGTCCTCACTGTGGACCACCTGCACCATGCCGGAGCGCCCCAACAGGGTATCCGTGTCAAAGCGCCGAAACTCCTCATCAGCGAACGCCTTGCCCCGCCAGCTGGTGAGGAACTTCCGCAAGGCGCTCTTGGCGGACGTGCTCACCGTAAAGCGCCGGGAAAGCTGCCGGGGCTTCTGCTCCCCGTCCACCTCCACGGACTCCCCGGCCAGCTCAAAGGTAAACATCACCTGATTGGCGTACCGGGTTTTCCCGTTGAAGGTCGTTTCCTGCTCGCCCAAATCGTACACACCCACGCAGATGGCCAGATAGCTGCCCGGCTCCACCGGCGGGATTTTTGCCTTTGCTCTCGTTCCGATAATCATTTCAGTACCTCCGCTCTCAGCTCTTTGTCTTCCTCACTGACCACCAGCCGAATCACCTGCGTGTCCACGCCCTCCAGCCGGGTCACGCTCTCCGCGTTGTCGATGAACAGGGGCACCGTCACCCGTTTGGCGGCGCTCATGGTCCGAATCACGTCCAGCCCTGCGTTGATTTTCATGCCGCTGTTCAAATCGGCGTAGGGCACCCCGTTCACGGTGGCGACGCAGCAGTCCCGGACGCCGCCGTTTACCTGCTCCTCGAAGAGCTTCCAGCGCACCAGCCGGAAACGGGCGTTGACCTTGCTGTCGATGTAGTCCGCTTTTGCCCTAGTAAAGCGGTCACACAGGTCCAGCAGGGCATCCAGCCGCTCCACCTCTGCGCCCACGTCCCGGAGCTGGTCAGTCAGCTCCTGCACCCGGTCCAAAGCGCTGTTCAATATGCCCTCACAGGCCAGCATGCTGTCCAGCCTCCGAATCTGGTCGGTCAGCTCTGCCAGCTTCTTCCGGGCTACGCTCCGGGCGGCGTTGCTGCCCTCTTCCGCGGCCCGGATTTGCTCCCCGACGACGCGAATCTGCTCCTCCAGCTCAAAGCTCTCCTTCTCGTAGCCGGGCAGGTCCGTCACCTGCTGCCCCTTCAGGACTTCGCTCTCTTTGGTCAGCTCCGCCTGCCGCTGCTCCAGCTCCTTCCGGCGCTCCAGACGCTCCTTCTTGCGCTGCTCCAGCTCCTTCACCCGGTCAGAGTGACGCTTTGCCCATGTGATGCAGTCCTGCTTCTCCGCAGCCAGCTTTTCCATCAACCGGGCGTGCTCCTGCTCCCAGCGCTCCCGGTGCTGCTCCACCATCTCCGGGGGCAGCTTCTGGCCGCAGGTGGGACAGGTGTCGTCCGCTCCGTCAAAGGTCTTGGCCTGTGCCTCGTTCTGCTCGGCTTTCAGGCCGTGCCACCTCGCCCGAAGCTCGTCAATGGCCGACTGCTCCAGCTTCGCCTCCTCGTCCTCCCGGCGCTGATCCTCATCCATCCGGCTCAGCTCGTCCAAAATGCCGCGCATCTCCCGATTGAGATGGTGCAGCTGTCCCGGCTCCCGCTGGGCGTGACGGTGGGCGGTGTTGCGCTGCTCCAGAGCGTCCAACTGGGCCGACAGGGCCTTTTTCCGCTCCCGCAGCACTACAAGGGCGCTGTCACTGTTCAGGGCGTCCAGCTCCGCCTTGGCCTCGGACTCCTTGGCCGCCAGCTCCGCCCGCTGCCGCCGCAGGCTGTCAAAGTCCACGTTCTGGTACTCCGCCACGGTGCGCTTCTGCTCGTCGATGCGCTCCGGGATGGACCGGGAGCGCGCCTGCAGGGTGCGCCGCTGCTTCTGAGCGGCAGCCTTGTACTCCTCCACGCTCAGCCCGGAAAGGGCTTCCTCCAGCGGGGCAAAGTCTGGGTTGGACGCCAGCACCTCTTCCTCGGACACCCCGCCGATCAGTGCAAAGAGGGTGTTCCGGCGGTTGGCCTCACTCTCCCCGGTGCAGAACCAGCGCACATCGGTAAGGGTGCGGAAGGTCTGCTCGTCGCAGCGCTGGCCCACCCGTGCCTCAAAGTCCTGCTTCTGGACCGGGAGGCCGTTGTAGAAGTATTCCGAGGTGTGACCGTCAAAGCTGGCCTCGCTGCGGCCTCGCTTTTTGGTCCACAGCTCCTTGTAGGTGCGGCGCAGGGTGACGCTCTGGCCGTCCGCCTCCAGCACGGCCTCCACGCTGGTTTCGGCGGCGTGGTCCTTCACCTCCCCCTCCGGGGAGAGGGGCTTGACGTTGAACTTGCCCGCTCCGCTGGAATCCTTGCCGAAGAGCAGCCAGGTGAGGGCGTCGTAAACGGTGGTCTTGCCGGCGGCGTTGTCGCCATAGATGGAGGCGCTGCGGCCGTCCAGGTGCAGGGTCAGCTCCCGGCAGCCCTTGAAGCTGCGGATAGTGAGCCGCTGGAGGGTGATGCGCCGCAGGGATGGCGTGTGGGTGGCGAATTTCAGTTCTTGCATTTCTTTGCTCCTTTGTGGTATCATTCAGATGGTTCATTTAGGACTGCCGTTGACGGAGTGGCCGCTCCGCCAGCGGCTTTTTTATTTCTCCGGCTCGACCCCCGCCAGCTCATCCAGCGTAAGGTCCAGGGCTTTTGCCAGCGGAACAGCCACATCAAGCGCCGGGACCGAGCGCCCGAGCTCATACGAGGAGACCGACGACCGGCCCACAAACGCCCTTTTTGCAAGCTCCAGCTGGCTCAGCCCCAGCTCTTCCCGGCGGGCCCGGAGAATCTGTGGGAACTTATCCATTGGGAATCACCTCGTACTCGTCGCAGTAGTCCCGGGCGCCGCATACCTCGTACTTCGCCTGCTCAGTGAGCAGCTTGTACAGCGTCACCTTGCTGGTGACCTTGTACGCCTCTGCACACCGGAGGCAGAGAACCCGAATCATGTTGCCGCCTCCCTTCCCCAGTGATCGGCCAGCTTCTGCCGCCGGGCGGCCACCTTCTTGATGAAGTGCCCGAACTCCTTCTGGCTGAGCGCAGCCCGGGCGTTGGCTCTTACGATGTCCACCTGCTCCTGGGTCTGGGCGGCCCTGAGGGCCCGTTCGGCGTGGCGGTAGGGCTTCGACTTGAAGATTCTCACCACACATCCTCCGCCGGGTCCTCGGCCAGCGTGAGGCCGTCATCGCCCCGGTTCCAAAGCTCGATAGCGCCGGCCTCATCGTTGGCCGGCAGTGCCACAAAGCCACAGGCGGGGCACTCCACCTGATAGGACTCCGCCTCGTCCTCGCGACGGGGCTCCCAGTGGTGGATGAGGAGGTGGGGGTGCCCGCACTCGGGGCAGAGTTTCAGCTGAATGCTCATCGTCCGCCCCTCCTCTTCGTCAGCCGCACAACGCAGAACTGCAACACGGCAAACAGACCGTAGCCCAGGGCGTACAGTCCCAGATCCGCGGGCACATTACCAGAGCTGCTGCGGGCGTAGTACGCGCCGCACAGGCCGATGACAAACGCCACAGCCGCGCACAGCACCCCGCCGATGATGAGTGCCCCACCGGCCAGGGACTTGTCGTCAATGGTCTCCGCGTGGTGGCAGAGGGTGGCAACAGTGCGGACGTTCTCGTCCTCCACGTCAGCGCCCTTCTCCAGCATCTCGGTCAGGCACTCCCGGCCGATGCGCGCCGCCTCTTCGAGGGGCAGTCTTTTGATAGCTTCCATTGTGTTCTCCTTTCAACTTGTCTTCGCTTCCCTGGCCAGCCACTCACGCAGCGGGCCGACGGGGATGATTCTGCGGTTCTGGCTCACCTGAATCACAGGAAAGTCCGGCCGTGCCTTGATGAGCTCCCGGAGCGTGTTCTCGCTCACGCTCATGGACTGAGCAGCCTCCGACACGGAGAGGGCAATGCGCTCAACGGGGGAGCGGATTTTTGTGTTGGTCATCCCCTCTCACCTCCTTTCTGCGTCACTGGTTGTTGTCATCCTTCTTCACCTTGTTCAGTCCAGCCAGCAAAAGCTTGCGCACAATCTCAGAGTAAGAATCCCGCACAAAGGCTTCCGACTTCCTCAACTCCAGCACGGCTTTGTCGATGTCGTCAGGAACGGAGATGGTTACGCGTCTCATCTCGGTCACGGTTCATCACTTCCTTTCTGTAATTCGGCTCAGGTTCTGAACCTATGAACATTATAGCGTGCAGGTTCTGAACCGTCAACGATGAAGTGATGAAATTTTGCACAAAAATCCACCCCACTATTTTGTGCAAGATGATATGAACTTCCGTTTGCATCGGTTCATCACTTCTGGTATACTATTCAAATAGAGGAGGTGTTTCTATGCCAACAGAGAAACCAAGGGTCACCATCACCATGACGGACGAGCAGAAGAAGCAAATAGAGGATTTTCAGTTCAGCTACCGGCTGAAAAACACGACACAGGCCATTCTTACCCTGTTAAAAATTGGTCTGGATGAATACACCGACGAAAAGGTTGCCGGCGGAAAGGTCGTCATTTCTGATGCACGTTCCCAGATGATGATTGAACTTTATGAACAACTGGACGATACCGACAAAGCTGACCTGTATCGGCATGGGCGTCTGATGCTTTTGCAAGACAAATACAAAAAAATAAAAAAGCCCTCCGAAGAGGGCTGAAAGGAGCGAATTTCATGGGCTTTCGGTTCCGTAAGAGCTTCAAAGTAGGCCCGTTCCGGATGACTGCCAGTAAGTCGGGGTTGAGTTACAGCGTGGGCGGCAAAGGCTT
>CACZUK010000080.1 GCA_902784305.1 Oscillospiraceae bacterium
CCTCTTTTCTTCCAGCCCAGGGCCCAGCCCTTCTCCAGGGCGTCAATCACATACTTCGAGTCCGAGTACAGCTCCACAATGCAGGGCTGCTTCAGCGCCTCCAGTCCCCGAATCACCGCGGTGAGCTCCATGCGGTTGTTGGTGGTGTGCGCCTCTGCGCCGGAGAGCTCCTTCTCATGGCCGTTGTAGAGCAGGATGGCCCCCCAGCCCCCCGGTCCCGGATTGCCGGAGCAGGCCCCATCGGTGTACAGCGTCACCGTCTTCATATAAAAACCTCCTGAACAGCAGGCGGACCACTGCGCAGTTTAGCAAAGTTTATTGCGCAGCGGTCCGCATTGTTATTTAACTTGAGTTTTTATTCTTCTTCTCCGGACTCATGCCCATCAGAAGCAGCGTCTTCTTCCGGAGCAATCATGTCGAGAAATTCCTTCTCATTGAAGCTTTCCGCTTCACCCCCGGTCACGTCCTCCGCGTTCTCCGCTTCGGCGTCCTCGACCTCCTCCGGCTCGTCCTCCACGCGGGTCTTGGCCAGCGCGTTGACCTTCACGCCCTCGGCCACGTTCATCACCCGGACGCCCTGGGTGGAACGCCCGTAGACGCTGATGCCTCCGGCGCTGGTGCGGATGATGGTGCCATCGTCGCTGATGAGCAGCACGTCGTCCGACTCGTCCACAATAGCGCAGGCGGTGACGGGTCCGGTCTTGTCGGAGATTTTGTAGTTGCGCATGCCGTAGCCGCCCCGGTTCTGGGTGCTGTACTCCTCGGTGTCGGTGCGCTTGCCGTAGCCGTTCTCGGTGACCGTGAGCAGGGTCTCGCCGTGGCCCACGACCTCGCAGCCGATGACCTCGTCGCCCTCCCGGAGGTTGATGCCCCGGACGCCGGCGGCAATGCGGCCCATGGGGCGCACATCCTGCTCGGAGAAGCGGATGGCCTGACCCATCTTCGTGACCATGAGGATTTCGTCCTCGCCGGTGGTGCGGCGCACAGCAATCAGCTCGTTGTCCTCCTCCAGCTTCAGGGCGCGGATGCCGTTGTTGCGGATGTTCTTCAGCTCAGAGCTGGGCAGCCGCTTGACGGTGCCGTTTTTGGTGGCGAAAATCAGGTACTCGTCCTCCCGGAACTCCCGGGAGTGCATCATGGCCTTGACCTTCTCCCCCTGAGAGATGGAGATGAAGTTGACGATGTTCACGCCCTTGGCCACCCGGCCCGCCTCGGGAATCTGGTAGCCCTTCTTCACATAGGCCCGGCCCAGGTTGGTGAAGAAGAGGATGTAGTCGTGGGTGGAGCAGGTGAACAGGCTGTCCACATAGTCCTCCTCCCGGACGTTCATGTCGTTGACGCCCTTGCCGCCCCGCTTCTGCACCCGATAGGCGCTGACGGGGGTGCGCTTGAGGTATCCCTTGTGGCTGAGGGTGAACACGCACTCCTCCTCCTCGATGAGGTCCTCCACGTCGATTTCGTTCTCCACCGGCTCGATGGCGGTCTTGCGCTCGTCGCCGTACTTGTCCCGAATCTCGGTGAGCTCGTCCCGCAGCACGCCCTTCATCTTCTCCCGGTCGGCCAGCAGGCTCTCATAGTAGGCGATTTTCTTCTCCAACTCGTCGTACTCCGCCTGGAGCTTGTCGTGCTCCAGACCCTGGAGGCGCTTGAGCTGCATGTCCAGAATGGCCTGAGCCTGCACGTCGTCCAGACCGAAGCGCTCCATCAGCCGCTCCTTGGCATTGTCGTAGCTGGTGCGGATGATGTGAATGACCTCGTCGATGTTGTCCTGGGCAATCAGCAGGCCCTCCAGCAGATGGGCGCGGGCCTCGGCCTTCTTCTTGTCGTGGATGGTGCGCCGGGTGAGCACGTCCATCTGATGGGCAATGTACTCATCCAGAATCTGCCGCAGGGTCAGCACCTTGGGTCGCCGCTGGTTGTCCACCAGCGCCAGCATGATGACGGAGAAGTTCGTCTGCATGGAGGTCTGGGCAAACAGCCGGTTGAGCACCACCTGGGGGTTTGCGTCCCGCTTGAGCTCAATGACAATGCGCATGCCCTCGCGGTCGGACTCGTCCCGGAGGCCGGAAATGCCCTCCAGCCGCTTGTCGTGGACCTGATCGGCGATGTTGGCCACCAGACGGGCCTTGTTCACCTGATAGGGCAGCTCCGTGACGATGATGCGGGTGCGGTTGTTGCCCCACTCCTCCAGCTCCGTCCGGGCGCGGACCACGATCCGGCCCCGGCCGGTGCCGTAGGCGGCGCGGATGCCGCTCTTGCCCATGATGATGCCCCGGGTGGGGAAGTCGGGGCCCTGAATGTGCTCCATCAGGTCCTCCAGCCCGGCCTCGGGATTGTCCAGCACGCAGATGGCGCCGTCAATGACCTCGGTAAGGTTGTGGGGCGGGATGTTGGTGGTCATGCCCACGGCGATGCCCGTGGTGCCGTTCACCAGCAGGTTGGGGAAGCGGCTGGGCAGCACCCGGGGCTCCTTCCGGGTCTCGTCGAAGTTGGGGTCCCAGTCCACCGTCTCCTTGTCGATGTCCCGCAGCATCTCGTTGGCGATTTTGCTCAGCCGGGCCTCGGTGTAACGGTAGGCGGCAGGGGGGTCGCCGTCCACGCTGCCGAAGTTGCCGTGACCATCCACCAGCATGTAGCGCATGGAGAAGTCCTGGGCCAGGCGGACCAGGGCGTCGTAGACGCTGGCGTCGCCGTGGGGATGATACCGGCCCAGCACGTCGCCCACGCAGGTGGCGGACTTCTTAAAGGGGCGGTCCGAGGTCAGATTGTCCTCGTACATGGCGTAGAGAATCCGGCGGTGCACCGGCTTGAGGCCGTCGCGCACATCGGGCAGCTGCATCTCCCGCTGGAGGTCAATCTCTACGATTTTCTGTTCCGGATAGGCGATGTCCTCCGGCTTGTAATCCTTTTTCTTACTCAAAATGGTTCCTCCTGCTCCCGCCTCATTCGCCACCTGCTCAGATAGCGGTTCCCCCTTCCCACCTCATCCACCACCGCCTGCGGCGGCGGTCCCCCTTCCCCAGAGGGGAAGGCTGAAGGCGGTAGAAGAACTAAAAGCGAGTCGATTAATTGGGCCCTTTTCGTAATAATTCTACTGTTTTTTCAATCTCAGAACAAACTCCGTGAAACTGATGGTCAATTTCTCTGTTTGTAAAACGCAAAACATGACATCCCAATGCTTGTAAAACAGCAGTTCTTTCATTGTCATAGGCTTGGGCAGCCTCTTCAAAATGCTGAATACCATCGACTTCAATTACCAGTTTTACCTGAGGGCAATAAAAATCAACAATAAAACTGCGTATGATAACTTGCCTATGAAATCTGGGCCTGTATTGTCTCAAAAAATCATACCATAGGTGTTTTTCCTGTTTTGTCGCATTCTTCCCTTTTCTGAGTTCCTGTGAACGCTTTTTTAATCCCGAATATCTTCCCCACATACGGACTCTTCTCCCGTAAAACCTAATCAGCCTTCCCCTCTGGGGAAGGGGGACCGCTGGCCGCAGGCCAGTGGTGGATGAGGTCAGTAATCGAGGTTCATGACCTTGTGGGCATTCTTCTCGATGTACTGCCGTCTCGGCTCCACCTTCTCGCCCATGAGCAATGTGAAGATTTGGTCAGCCCGGACGGCGTCGTCCAGCGTGACCCGCTTAAGGGTGCGGCGGGTGGGGTCCATGGTGGTCTCCCACAGCTCGGTGGGGTTCATCTCGCCCAGGCCCTTGAAGCGGGAGATGTCGATTTTGACATTGGGATTTCCTCCGCGCATCTCGGAGGAAATGCGGTCGCGCTCCTCGTCGGAGAAGGCCACCCGGGTCTGCTTGCCCCGGACCAGCTTGTAGAGCGGCGGCACGGCGGCGTAGACATAGCCCCCCTCGATGAGTGGCCGCATGAAGCGGAAGAAGAAGGTCAGCAGCAGGGTGCGGATGTGGGAGCCGTCCACGTCGGCATCGGCCATGATGACCACCTTGTGGTAGCGCAGCTTGCTCACGTCGAAGTCCTCGCCCAGACCGGCGCCCAGGGCGGTGATGACCGGATTGAGCTTGTCGTTGCCGTAGACCTTGTCGCTGCGGGCCTTCTCCACGTTGAGCATCTTGCCCCACAGTGGGAGGATGGCCTGGAAGCGGCTGTCCCGGCCGCCCTTGGCGCTGCCGCCTGCGCTGTCGCCCTCGACGATGTAGAGCTCGGTGAGGGAAGCGTCCCGCTCGTTGCAGTCGGAGAGCTTGCCGGGGAGGGTGGCGCCGTCCAAAGCGTTCTTCCGGCGCACACTCTCGCGGGCCTTGCGGGCGGCCTCTCTGGCCCGGGCGGCGGTGAGGGCCTTGTCCAGAATGGCACGGCCCACGGAGGGGTTCAGCTCCAGATACTCCTCCAGACCCCGGGAGACCACGTTGCTCACCAGCGTGCGGATTTCGCTGTTGCCCAGCTTGGCCTTGGTCTGGCCCTCGAACTGGGCCTCGGTGAGCTTGACGGAGATGACGCAGGTCAGGCCCTCCCGGCAGTCGTCGCCGGAGACCTTTTCGTCGTCCTTGAGAATCTTCGCCTTGCGCCCGTAGGTGTTCATGGCGGAGGTCAGCGCAGCCTTGAAACCGGTCTCGTGCATGCCGCCCTCGGGCGTGTGGATGTTGTTGGCGAAGGAGACGATGATTTCATTGTAGGCGTCGGTGTACTGGAGGGCGATTTCCGCCATGGAGTCCTCCTGCTCCCCGGCCATGTAGATGACATCGTCGTGGAGGGGGGTCTTGTTCTCGTTGATGTACTCGACGAAGGAGCGAATACCGCCCTCGTAGCACATCTCCTCCCGCTGCTCCTGCCCCTCCCGCTCGTCGGTGAGCACCACGCGGATGCCGCCGTTCAGGAAGGCCTGCTCCCGGAGCCGGGTCTGGAGGGTGTCGTAGTTGTAGACCAAATCGTCAAACATCTCCGGGTCCGGCTGGAAGGTGACGGTGGTGCCGGTGCGGTCGGTCTGCCCCACCACGGTCATCTCCTGGGTCACCTTGCCCCGGGAGAACTTCATCTCATAAATTTGGCCGTTTTTGTGCACCTGAACGGTGAGCCACTCGCTCAGGGCATTGACCACGCTGGCGCCCACGCCGTGGAGGCCGCCGGAGACCTTGTAGCCGCCGCCGCCGAACTTGCCGCCGGCGTGCAGGATGGTATAGACCACCTCCAGGGCGGGCTTGCCGGTCTGAGCCTGAATGTCCACGGGGATGCCGCGGCCATTGTCGGTGACGGTGATGGAGTTTCCGTTGTGGATGGTCACGCCGATTTCGGTGCAGAAGCCCGCCAGGGCCTCGTCGATGGCGTTGTCCACGATCTCATAGACCAGGTGATGCAGGCCGCTGGTGGAGGTGGAGCCGATGTACATGCCCGGACGCTTCCGAACCGCCTCCAGACCCTCCAGCACCTGAATTTCCGATGCGTTGTAGTCGTTCTCTGCGCTGACCGCAGTGCCGTTTTCCAGTAAATCTTCTGCCATATTGTTACCTCGTCGCTTGTTATGTGTTGGGGCTCTGCCCCAAACCCCGGCAGGGCGCTGCCCTGCACCCGCCAGGGGCCGCCGGGCCCCTGGACCCCGAATCTCCGGGGGATAGAATCTTTTTATGAGATACGGTCCGCTGAGCCTCCAGCAGACGCATAAAGCTAACCAAAAGAGGCGGAAGAACCGCCATTTTCCCACCGCTTTTGCAGCGTCTGGGGGGACAAGGGGGAGAGAATCACCGTCTGGCCCTCCCCCGGGGGCGCGCAGACCACGAAGCTCTTGGGAATCTCGTTGATGTCCACATAGCGGACATGCCCCCGCTGCTCCGCCTCCTTCAAGTATTGCCGGGTTCGGTGGCTTTGAGACGTGATTTCCAGGTCAAAAATGCCCACCACGTCCTTTTCCTTCACCAAAACGCCGTTGCCCAGGTTCAGAATCATCGCTCCTCCTCCACCAGGGCGCCCTGCCGGATGTGCAGCACCTTTCCGGCCCGCAGCTCCGACAGCCGCTCGTTTTCGCAGCAGGTGATGAACACCTGACCGCCGCCGATGCGGTTGAGCACGAACTCCTGCCGCCGCGGGTCCAGCTCGCTGAGCACGTCGTCCAGCAGCAGCACCGGGTACTCCCCGTCGTTCTCGAAGAAGATTTCCCGCTCCGCCAGCTCCAGGCTCAGGGCGGCGGTGCGGGTCTGGCCCTGGGAGCCGTAGGTCCGCACGCTGACCCCGTTGAGATTCAGCAGCAAATCGTCCTTGTGGGGCCCGGAAAGACAGCTTTTGCTGTCAATTTCCGCCTGTCTGTGGCCAGCCATGTGCTCCTGAAGCTGGTGATAAATCGTCAGGGTGGGAGCCAGGGGGTCGGTGACGGTCTTCACCGTCTGGTAGTGGAGGCTCAGGGCCTCCCGACCGCTGGAGAACTCCCCGTGGATGGGCGGCGCGTACTGCGCCAGCTTTTTGATGAAATGGGCCCGGTAGTGAATCACCAGCGCCCCGGTCTGGCACAGCCGGAGGTTGAAGTCGTCCAGCAGCTCCAGCAGGCTGGGCTTTTCGGGCCAGTCCTTGAGGATGCGCCGCTTCTGCTCCAGCAGCCGCTTGTACTCGGACAGGGCCGCCGCGTAGCGGGGCCGCAGCTGACAGATGGCGTCGTCCAGAAAGCGCCGCCGCTCCACGGCTCCGGCCCGGATGAGGTTCAGATCCTCCGGACAGAAGAGCACCGTCTTGAGGATGCCGCTCATCTCCGCCACCGTCTTCTGGCGCACGCCGTTGCTGAACATCTGCCGCCGGATGCCCCGGCCCATGCGCACCTCCAGCCGAAATGCCCGGCTCCGGGAGGTCAGCGCCCCCCGGACCGCCGCCCGGCTCTCCCCGATGCGGATGAGCTCGCCCTCCGTCCTGGCCCGGTGACTCCGGCAGGCGGAGAGGTAGGCGATGGCCTCCAGCAGGTTCGTCTTGCCCTGGGCGTTATCCCCGGTGATGACGTTGATGTCCGGGGCGAAGCTGGCCTTCACCTGGCCGTAGCTGCGCCAGTTCTCCAGCTCGATGGAATGGACGACCATGCCTCAGCGCACCGTCAGCAGCGTCTCGCCCAGCCGGGCGCTGTCCCCGGGGCGGAGCTTTTTGCCGCGCATGGTGCACACCTCGCCGTTGACCTGTACCTCACCCTGCTGGATGCGGACCTTGGCCTCGCCGCCGCTGCCCACCAGGTGGCCCAGCTTGAGCAGGGCGTCGAGCCGGATGAATTCCGTTTCAATTTTAACTTCGATTTTTTTCATAAATAAAACTCCCTATTTTTAAGCGTTTTACACGCCCGCTCTCATGCGCACCGGAAGCACCATATAGAGGAAGCGCTCCTCCTCGCCCTCCTCCGGCACGATGACGCAGGGGGACACCGGGGTGTTCATGCACAGCCGCAGCGCCTCCGCGGGCACCGCCTTGAGCGCCTCCAGCATGTAGCGGTCATTGAAGCCGATTTCCAGCTTCTGGCCGCAGCCCATCACATTGCACTCGTCGTAGACCGTGCCGATGGCGGTGGCGGTCTGGAGCTTGAGCACATTTCCGTCCAGGGTGCAGCGCAGAGGGCTCTTCTGCTGTTCGGTAATGATGAGGGAGCAGCGGTCGATGGCCGCGATGAGCTGCTTGCGGTCGGCGGTGATGACGATGGGGTTCTCCCTGGGGATGGAGTTGTGGTAGTTGAGGAAGTTCCCCTCCAGGCGGCGGGAAATCAGCGTGGCGTTGCCCGCCTTGAACATCACATGCCGCTCGCCCTGCACAATCTCCACGCTCTCCCCGGAGGCGGAGCAGATTTTGGACACCTCATTGAGGGAGGCCGCCGGCAGCACGAAGGAGCAGGGCTTTCCCCCCTGCACCTTCTCCCGGCGCAGGGCCAGGCGGTAGCCGTCCACCGCCACCACGGTCAGGGTGCCCTCCTCGTCCAGCTCGAAGAGCTCGCCGGTCTGAATCATGCGGCTCTCGTCGTGGCCCACGGCAAACAGGGTCTGATTGATCATCTCCATCAGAGCGCTCTGCTCCATGGTGATGGTGTTCTGGTACTCCACGCTGGGCAGCTCCGGGTATTCCTCCGGGTCCATGCCCTGAATTTTGAACTCGCTGGCTCCGCACCGAATGGTGACAGTCTCTCCCTTCACCGAAACCGACACCACCTCGTCGCTCAGGCGCCGGATGATTTCGCCGAAGAGCCGGGAGGAGACCACGATGCTGCCGGTTTCCTTAATATCGGCGGGGACCGTGGTGCGGATGCCGGTCTTCATATTGTATCCGGTGAACTGCAATTGCTCTCCGGCCTCCAGCAGAATCCCCTCCAGGGCGGGGATGGAGCTTTTGGTTGCGACTGTCCGGGCTGTAATAGAGATATTGGTCTGCAAAATCGACCGTTCGCAGGTAAAATGCATGAAAGGCTCCTCCGTTCGTTGGATAGAAAAGGATGATAAAAATAGTAGTATTAGTAGGGGCGCGCGAATTGTGGAAAACCCAAATTTTTCCTCTGACAGCAGAAAAAAACGCGTCCACAGGCCGCTCTGGATTTTTTCACAGCTTTCCACAAGGGCTCTGAAAGGTGCAAAATTATCCACAGAGGGCTTTTCCACAGGAGGAAAAATCCTGAGGAAACTGTGGGAAACGCACGCCTTCGCCCTGCGGCCCTGAAAGGGGGGAAATTATACAGAACGTAATACAGCAGCCCGGAGAGGGCCTGATTGCGCTCTGTAATGTGTCCGTCAGGCGCGGACAGCGGCGGGGGAAATGGCGTGCCCTGCCGAAGCGGGGCGGGAAATGACGCAGCGCGCGCCGGCTCCGGCCTCAGTAGGTGCGGGAGTTGATGTTGGCCTTGATGTCCTTGATGATGTCGGCCAGGCCCTTGTCGGCCTTGAGGCTGGTCTCGATTTTCTCCACGGAGTGCATCACCGTAGTGTGGTGCATGCCGTAGAACTTGCCCATCTCGGGCAGGCTCATATTGGTCATGGAGCGCACGATGTACATGCTGACCTGGCGGGCCAGAACGATGTTGGCCTTGCGGCTGCTGCCCAGCAGGACCTTGGGGTCCAGGTCGTAGAACTTGGCGGTCTCCTCCAGGATGATGTCGGCGGAGGGGGTGAGCTCGTCGGTGGCCCGGATGAGCTCCCGGATGGCGCGGCCGGCGGTGACGTCGTCCACGTTGGAGCCCAGCAGGTCCCGGTAGGCCATGAGCTTTTTGAGGCTGCCCTCCAGCTGCCGCACATTGGAGGTGATGTTGTGGGCCAGGTACTCGATGATGTCCGGGGGCATGTTGAGGCCCAGCAGCAGGGCCTTGTTCTTGATGATGGCGCACCGGGTCTCGTAGTCCGGGGGCTGGATGTCGGCCATGAGGCCCCACTCGAAGCGGGTGCGCAGCCGGTCCTCCAGGCGGTTCATCTCAGAGGGCGGACGGTCGGAGGTGAGCACAATCTGGCGCCCGGCCTCGTGGAGGTTGTTGAAGGTGTTGAAGAACTCCTCCTGGGTGGCGTCCTTGCCGGCGATGAACTGGATGTCGTCCACCAGCAGCAAATCCTTGTCCCGGTACTTCTGGCGGAAGGCGTCGGTGGAGTTGAGGCGGATGGCCTCGTTGAGCTCGTTGGTGAACTCGTCGCCCTTGACGTAGATGATCTCGTACTTGGGGTGCTTCTGCCGGATGGCGTGGTAGATGGCGTAGAGCAGATGGGTCTTGCCCAGGCCCGACTCTCCGTAGAGGAAGAGGGGGTTGTAGCTCCGGCCCGGCGCGTCGCTGACGGCCAGGGCGGCGTTGTAGGCGAAGCGGTTGGAGGAGCCCACGACGAAGCGGTCGAAGGTGTACTCCTCGCTGCCCATGAGGATGTTCCGGTTTTCGGAGGAGGGGGGGGCCTGGAACTGCTCGGCCTCGGTGGGGTCGAGAATCTGCACGTCGATGTCGGCGGCGAAGAGCTCACGCAGGGCTTTTTTCAGCAGCTCCAGGTAGCGGGTGCGGATGATGCTGGCCTTGAAGGACTCCGGGTGGGTGAGGACGAGCTGATTGCCCTCGAAGGCCAGGGCGGTGACGCCGCTGAACCAGGTGGAGATGGCCGTCTCTGTGAGCTCTTTGTTCAGCAGCGGGAGCACGTTGGCCCAAATCTCTGCGGCTGAGTTCATGTCAAAACCTCTTTTCTCTCCGGGTGAGCCGGGAAAAGCGGAGTGCTCCGGCGGCGGCAAAAATGCGCAAAATCACCCTATCATAGCTGTGGCCCATTATAGCACAAAACGCCCCGCCACACAATGAAAAAATCCACAGAAGGCTGTGGAAAAGGGTCTGAAACGCTGTCAGTTGCGTCAAAGGCCCGTTCGGGGCAGATACGGCGGCGGGGAAAGGCGTGCGCACAGGACGCTTTGCGTCGATTTTTGGGCGGGAGGCGCCGGAGGAGGGCCGGGGTGCGGCGGGGGAAGCGCACAGAGGCTGTGGACAGTCGTCGGCGCTCGCTCCGGGCGGCGCTTGGGGAAGCCGGAGGCGGCCGCGGCAGCGCGTCTGTGGAAAAAGCTCGGACATCCGGGAAAAAAGAGGTTGACAGCGGGGAAAGAAATCGGTTATAATAGCGGTTGCGTATACGGTATCCCTGGGGATACTGCGCTTTTGGAACGACTGGCGGTCCCGGAGAGCAGGGCTCTGCCGGGCCGAAGAGCAAGGGGACGGTGCCCGGGAGCGGGCGCGGCCTCGTCGATGGAGGTGTAACGAATGGCTACCAAACGTACTTATCAGCCCAAGAAGCGCCATGGTCAGAAGGTGCACGGCTTCCGTGCCCGCATGTCCACCCGCAGCGGCCGCAAGGTTCTGTCCCGCCGCCGCGCCAAGGGCCGCGCTGTGCTCAGCTACTGAGCCGGGTCTGAACAGACCACAGGAACGGACAATTGCATCAGCAATGACGAGGGGTGGAGGAGCGATCTTCCGCCCCTGTTCCTTTGTCTGAGCGAAAAAGCGCCGCGGAGAGGAGGAACGGGCGTTGAAGAAAACCGTGACAATCAAATCCAACCGGGACTTTCAGCGCCTGTACCGCCGGGGCAAGTCCGCGGTGGCCCCCACGCTGGTGCTCTACTGGCAGAAGAACCGCCAGGGCGAGAGCCGGCTGGGCCTCACCACGGGCACCAAGCTGGGCAAGGCGGTGGTCCGCAACCGGCTGCGCCGCCAGCTCCGGGAAATCTACCGCCTGAACCGGGACAAGCTGCTGCCCGGCCGGGACATTGTGGTGGTGGCCCGGGTGCGGGCGGTCAGCGCGGGCTACCACGCCATGGAGCGGGATTTCCTGCGCTCTGCGAAGAAGCTGGGCCTGCTGCGCGAGGAGCAGAAGGAGGCGCCGCGGCCGTGAAGCGAGTGCTGCTGGGCGCCATTGGAGTCTATCAGCGCCACATCTCCCCTGCCCTGCCGCCGGCCTGCCGTTTTCTGCCCACCTGCTCCGAGTACGCCCGGCAGGCGGTGGAGAAGTACGGCGCCGCCCGGGGCTCCCTGCTGGCGGCGAAGCGGCTGAGCCGGTGCCACCCCTTCCATAAGCAAAAGAGCATCGAATACGACCC
>CACZUK010000081.1 GCA_902784305.1 Oscillospiraceae bacterium
AATGAGCAGGTGAAACGTTGCCTGACCAAGGCGGGAACCATTCTGGAGCTGAAAACCTACCTGATTGCCACATCTCTGACCGAACAGGACGGCAGCGCCCGCTACAACGACGTGATGACCGGCGTGTTCATCGACTGGGACGGCGTGGTGCACGAGCAGACGGAAAGCGCCGTGGACACGGAAAACGAAATCGACCTGGTGCTGATGCGGGGGCTGGTTCCGGTGTTTGTGTCCTGCAAAAACGGCGCGGTGGGCGAGGCGGAGCTTTACAAGCTCAACACAGTTGCCAACCGCTTCGGAGGGGCCTATGCCCGAAAGCTGCTGATTGGCACCACGCTGGGGAAGTCCGGCCGGGGAAAACAATACTTCTTGCAGCGGGCAAAGGACATGAAGATTCAGGTGCTGGACGAGGTGCATACCCTCAGCGACGAGCAGTTCCGGAAGAAGCTGAAAGCCTTTGCGTAAAGGAGAAAATTCATCATGAGCGATAGGCAAGTGTACAGCTATCACACCTTTTTGTACTCTTTTTTGTGGGACAATGGCGGCGCGGTCAAAATGGACGCGTTTCGGGAGATGCTGCGTGAAGGCTGGGAGCAGAATGCACTCGCCATTTTTGGCATTGGATTCACGCTTATTACGGCGTTTTCCGCCTGCATTGACCTGCGTGCTTTTTTGGAAACCTTTGGCTGGGAATCGACAGTTGAGCTTTCAAAACTGACTATAAAGATTGTTGCGCTCATCATTGGACCAGCGTTCATTCTCGCTGTTGGAGTCATGTCGTGGAAAAAGAAGGAATAGAGCAAGCAAAACGGACACCCGGCGGGAAACTGCCAGGTGTCCGTTTTGCGCTGTGTACGGGGAGAGAAACGGGAACACCCTCCAGCGCGGTCTGGAGGGTGTTTCAATTCCACTAAGGTAAGATGTAAGAGAAGGAGTGGTAAATATGATGACACTCTACGAGAACGTTTCAATTCCACTAAGGTAAGATGTAAGGCGTAATATACAGCCATGTCATAGATGAACAAATCGCGTTTCAATTCCACTAAGGTAAGATGTAAGGCAGAAACTGAGGCTCATTGTTATGTTTTTCGGTGCGTTTCAATTCCACTAAGGTAAGATGTAAGAGCAATATCTTGTGCTATTGAGAGTATCATACCACAACCCCTGCCGTCTGTCAAGCAAAACTTTGCCTTTGATACCGCAGTTTTTTCGTCCACCTCATCTCTTCTGTATTGCTTTTGATAAAAAATGCCACATAATTCCGTATATTTTTTGGGGTTGACAAAGCCTGTCACAGCACATGACGCCCCATGTTTTCTCCCACGCCCAGCCGGTCCACCTTCGCCCCCTGCAAAGACTCAAAATCGAGCGCAAATTGGCTCTCACGATTCGTGACGCGGCCGCATACAGCAATGTGGGCATCAACAAAATGGACGAATTGCTGCGACAGCGCAGCTGCCCGCTTGGCCTTTTCGTGGGGACGAAAAAGCTGGTGAACAGGAAGGAGTTCGAGGCATTCATCAGCGATGCCTGCGCAATCTGATATTTTTTCGCTGAGAATTTCACTTTGTAGTTGAGATTTGAGGGGTCCTCTGCTATAATACAGGGATAGCGCTGAACTCCTCTTCTCTTTGCAATAGAGAAAGGAGCTTAGAGGCTGTATTCACAAGGTGCCGCACACCATCTGGACGGCCCTTTTGCCGCCACTCTGCGTTAAAATTTCTTGAAATCCACAAAGGATTCCTGCAATCGGAAGGCGCGAGCGCGGGAGAGGGATTTGCCAGCGAAAGGACGGCAAATACTCTGCCCGGTTCGTCGCCAGAGACGGAAAGCGTCGGGAGAAGTACTTCCGCAGCCTGCCTGAGGCTCGCCGCTGGCTGGCAGATGCCCAATATGAGGATGTCCACGACCTCGCGCCGGAGCCTGAGCGCATGACGGCGGACGAGTGGTTCCGGTTCTGGTCGGAGAATTTGATTCAGGACCTCGCACCCAACACGCGGCGGAACTATCGGGACCGCTGCAAGCACAACATTCAGTCCAAGGTCTTGCAGGAGTTGCTGGGCCATTCCTCCGTCCGCACCACTATGGACCGCTCTGTGGGCGTGACGGACGAGCCCCTGCTCCAGGAGGGCCGGCAGTTCGAGGCCGGAGGCCGTGCCGGGAGGAAAAATGGCGCGGAAATGGTGTAGAAGCGGGAGCGCTCCGGATGCTGCACGGAAAAATGACTGAAAATGGTCTGAAATACCCATACAATCAGAAAAAATACAGGCAATTTAATCGGAAAGATTCCAGAACCAAAAGGAGCAAATCAACATGAAATTAGGTATCGTGGGTCTGCCCAACGTGGGCAAGAGCACCCTGTTTAACGCCATCACCGGCACCGGCAACGCCCAGGCCGCCAACTACCCCTTCTGCACCATCGAGCCCAACACCGGCGTGGTGGCCGTGCCCGACGAGCGTCTGGACCAGCTGGTGGAGGTCTGGCAGCCCGCCAAGGTCACCCCCGCCGTGGTGGAGTTCGTGGACATCGCCGGTCTGGTCAAGGGCGCCAGCGAGGGCGCGGGCCTGGGCAACAAGTTTTTGGGCCACATCCGCGAGTGCGACGCCATCGTCCATGTGGTGCGCTGCTTCGACGACGACAACATCATCCATGTGGTGGAGGACGCCGCCAAGCCCGAGGCCGTGGACCCGGACGGGGACATCGAGTGCATTGATATGGAGCTGATTCTGGCCGATTTGGAGCACGTTCAGAACCGCCTGAACCGCATCATGAAGACCGCCAAGAGCGGCAACAAGGACGCGAAGGCTCAGGTGGCCTGGCTGGAGCCGCTCTCGAAGCATCTGGGTGAGGGCAAGAGCGCCCGCACCTTCCCCGCGCTCAACGAGGAGAGTCAGGCCGCCCTGCTCCGGGAGATGGGCCTGCTCAGCGCCAAGCCCATCATCTACGCCTGCAACATGGACGACGACGGCGTGGCCGACCCCGAGGCCAACGACTACTACCAGATTGTCAAGGCCCGCGCACAGGCCGAGGGCGCTCAGGTCATCCCCATCTGCGCCCGCACCGAGGAGGATTTGGCCGGCATGGACGAGGATGAGCGCGTCATGTTCATGGAGGAGCTGGGCCTCAGCGATTCCGGCCTGAACCGGCTCATCAAGGCCAGCTATGCCCTGCTGGGCCTCATCTCCTTCCTCACCGACGGCAAGAAGGAGTGCCGCGCCTGGACCATCCGCAAGGGCACCAAGGCCCCTCAGGCCGCGGGCAAAATCCACAGCGACTTCGAGCGCGGCTTCATTCGCGCTCAGGTCATCGCCTTTGACACCCTCCGCGACTGCGG
The DNA here is from genome assembly GCA_902784305.1 of Oscillospiraceae bacterium. Taxonomy (GTDB): domain Bacteria; phylum Bacillota; class Clostridia; order Oscillospirales; family Oscillospiraceae; genus Onthomonas. Next base: position 3,336 of record CACZUK010000081.1, read on the forward strand.
CTTCGATTACGCCGCCGTCAAGGCAAAGGGCCTCCAGAGGACCGAGGGGAAGGAATATGTGGTCAAAGACGGGGATATTATTGAGTTTTTGTTCAATGTTTGAGGATGAACCGCAGAGCTGAGCCATGAACAAAATCATCACCATCACCGGCCCCACCGCCTCCGGCAAGACCCGGCTGGGCGTCGCGCTGGCCCTGGAGCTGGGCGGCGAGGTGGTCAGCGCCGACTCCATGCAGGTCTACCGCCGCATGGACATCGGCACCGCCAAGCCCACCGCTGAGGAACGGCGCGGCGTGCCCCACCATATGCTCGACGTGGCCGAGCCGGAGGAGAGCTATTCCGTCGCCCGCTACGTCGCGGAGGCCGTCCCCATTGTAGACGACATCCTCGCCCGGGGCAAGGTGCCCATCGTCGTGGGCGGCACCGGCTTGTATGTGGATTCCCTCGTCTCCGCTCGGGGCTTCGCCGCTTACAGCGGGGTGTGGCGGGAGCGGCTTCAGGAGCGCGCGCGGACGGAGGGCATTGCCGTTCTGCTCCGGGAGCTGGAGGAAATCGACCCGGAAAGTGCCGAAAAGCTCCATCTTTCCGACGAAAAACGGATTCTTCGGGCGCTGGAGGTGTGGCACGAGACGGGAAAGACCATCTCCGAGCACAACCGGGAGTCCCGGCTCGTCCCGCCGCGCTATCAGGCCTGCGCCGTCGTCCTCAGCTATGCCGACCGGAACCGGCTGCGCGCGCGCATCGACCAGAGAGTGGACGAAATGCTCGCCGCCGGGCTGGTGGACGAGGTGCGCGGACTCCTGGACAGCGGCGTGCCCAGACGCTGCACCGCCATGCAGGCCATCGGCTACAAGGAGCTGGTGGACGCCCTGGACGGCCGCGAGCCGCTGGAGCAGGCCGTGGACCGCGTCAAGCTGCGCTCCCGGCAGTACGCCAAGCGGCAGCTCACCTGGTTCCGCCGCAATCCGGACGCGCGGTGGTTCCTCTGGGGGGAGGAGCCGGACTTTGCCGCCTGCCTCCAGTTTGCGACAGAAAACGCTCGCCGCATGGGTATAAACTAACCGGGAGGACAGGCTCCCGGGCCATCAGGCTTCCTACGGGCAGGTCCTCAAAATCAGAAAGAGGAAGTGCTCATTATGCCAAAAATCAACAGCTTACAGGACGCTTTTCTGACCCAGCTGCGCCGCGGGCGCGTCGGCGTGACCATGTTCCTGATGAACGGGTTCCAGATGCGCGGCGTGGTCACGGGCTTCGACTCCTTCGTGGTCGTGCTCAGCAGCGAGGGCCGGCAGCAGGTCGTCTATAAGCACGCCATCTCCACCATCGCACCCGAACGCAACGTAGAGCTTCGGGACGACTGACGGAGCGCTGTCGGCGGCGTCCTGGCGCATGGGAGAATGAATGCCATGAAACCAGGGACTAAAGTTGTCAAAATCGTGATGGTTTCCTTCTTTTTGGCCGCTGTGGCCTATTTCGCTGTCTACGCCTACCACGTGCTCTTCCGCAGCGTGGAGACCGCCGGACTCTACAGCTACAGCGCCGAGGATACCATTGAGACGGTGGGTTATATGGTCCGCGAGGAGCGCGCCCTCCAGGGCTCGGACGCCCTTCAGGAAATCGTGCCCGCCGAGGGTGAGACGGTCGCCGCGGGCGATGCGCTGAGCATCCTCTACGAGGACCAGGAGACCTTTCAGCGCCATCAGGAGATTCAACGGCTCCAGCGGCGGCTGGAATCCGTCCAGTACATCCTCAGCCACAGCGCGGACGCTGCCGACAGCGCCAACCTCAACAGCAGCATCATCCGCTCCGTTGTGCGGCTGCACCTGCTCACGGAGCAGGAGGATTTGACCAATCTGAGCGAGTGCACGGAGGACCTCAAGACCCTCCTGTTCCGCCGCGACTACGCCTACAACGGCAGCGCGGACCTCAACGAGGAGGGCGCGAGGATTCAGAAAAGAATCAAAAAACTGCGGAAAAAGAACCGTTCTCACACGGAAACTGTGAAGGCGGAGGCCAGCGGCGCCTTCTCCAGCATGGTGGACGGCTACGAGAGCGTGCTCACGCCCGAGAGCATTGTGGACCTCACGCCCGCCCGCCTGGCCGACCTGCTCAGCCAGCAGGCGCCTGTCACCGAGGGCACCAGCCTGGGCAAGCTGGTCACCAGCCCCAACTGGTCCTTCGTCACGGTGCTCCCGGAGAGCTCCGCCCAGCGCCTCAAGCTGGGGGACCGGCTCACGGTGCGCTTCAACAGCATGACCCGCACTGTGCCCATGACCGTGGCGTCCCTGTCCCAGCCCAGCGACGAGGGGGAGGTCTGCGCGGTGCTCACCTCCAATCGCTACCTGTCCCTGACCACCCTGCTCCGGGAGCAGACCGCGGATTTCATCTTCGGCACCGTGCGCGGGTTCCGGGTGGACAAGAGCGCTGTGCATGTGCGCAACGAGTCCGGCGAGGTGGGCGTGTTCCGCGTCTACGGCGCACAGGCCCAGTGGATTCCCGTGGAAATCCTCTGGGAGGAGGAGGATTTTTACATCATCCGGCAGAAATCTCCCGGGCCTCAGGCCGCGGACGGCGGGGAGCTCAGCCAGCTCGACGAGGCGCGTCAGCTTCGGGAGGGCACGGAGATTATTGTGAAGGGAAGAGATTTGTACGACGGGAAAGTGCTGAGTTAATGCGCAATTGTGGGGTAAAACAGCGGTATTGCCTCTGTTTTTGGGGGTAATGTGTGGATTTTGCGCGCGGCTGACGTGGGCGGGAAACCGGACGCTTGCGGTGGGCGACCACAGGTCGCCCCTACGAGGGACAGACGATGCAAAAGGGTTCAATCGTTCCTAATTTTGCAATTTTTACACAGAAACAGGTTGCATCGACCACCGACCCCACCTGTCCCGATTTCCGGGGGCTGGCCGGGGCGACCTGGCAAGGATTGAGAGAATCCCGGGCGCGCAATGCGCGCCCCTACACTGGCGCAATCATTCCTGCCTCTTGCCATAAACCAAAGAAATACAGACAACGGAGGTGTTTTCCATGTCAATCCGGGAGAATGTGGACCTCGTGCGCGGCAAAATCCGCGCCGCCGCCCTTGCCGCGGGCCGGGACCCCGATTCCATCACCCTCGTGGCCGCCACCAAGGTCCAGTCCAGTGACACCATCCGGGATGCCATCGCCGCCGGCATCACCTGCTGCGGCGAGAACCGCGTGCAGGAGTTCACCGCGCACTGGTCCGACGGCGCTTATGAGGGCGCAAAGGTTCACTTTATCGGCCATTTGCAGAGAAATAAGGTGAAATACCTGGTGGGAAAGGTGGACCTCATCGAAAGCGTGGACAAGCGCTCCCTGCTGGAGGAAATCGACCGGCGCGCCCAAAAGCTGGGCCTCGTGCAGGACATCCTGCTGGAGGTCAACGTCGCCGGGGAGCTGTCCAAGTCCGGCGTGGCCCCGGAGCAGCTCGATGAACTCCTGACCGCCGCAGACGCGCTCCCGGGCGTGCGCGTGCGCGGCCTCATGGCCATCCCGCCCATCGCCGTCAGCCCGGGCGGCAATGTGGAATATTTTCAGCGGATGCATCAGCTTTTTATTGACATACGCGGGAAAATGACGGATAATAGGAGCTGTGTGGATATTCTGTCCATGGGCATGAGCGGCGATTTCGAGGACGCCGTCGCCTGTGGCGCCACCCAGGTGCGGGTGGGGACGGCCCTCTTCGGTGCACGGCCCCCTCAGCGCGCTCAGGGTTGATACCTGCTCCCGCCCCTCATAAAAGTGCGCAAAACTGCGCAAAAGGGCGGGTATCTGACAGTGATAGAAAGGAAAAAGGAGGATACTGTTATGGGTCTGATGGACGAGCTCAAGCGCCTGGCGCGCCCCTACGAGGACGAGGACGAAGAGTTTGAGGAGGAGGCCAAGGCCACCCCCATCCGCGACGAAAAGACGCCCAAGAGCGTGGAGGCCACCCCCGCTTCCGCGCCCAGAACCAGCTCCGCCCCCGCCGCCCGCGTCGCCGCGACGCCCGAGCAGCGCGGCCGGAAGGTGGTCAACATCAACACCACCACCCAGCTCAAGGTGGTGCTCGTGCGGCCCGACCGCTTCGAGGACGCCAGCGAAATCGCCGACCACCTGCGCGATAAGCGCACCGTCGTGCTCAACCTGGAGGGCACCGAGAAGGATGTGGGCCGCCGTCTGGTGGACTTCCTCTCCGGCGTCGCCTACGCCCAGGAGGGCAAGATCAAGCGGGTGGCCGTGTCCACCTACATCATCACCCCCTACAATGTGGACATCATCGGCAGCAAGGATCTGCTGGACGAGCTGGAGAGCAGCGGCGCGTACTCCTTCAAATAAGGACCGCGTTTGAGAGAAAGAGAGGTTTCCTGTTATGATGACTCCCAACGATGTCGCTCAGCATCGCTTTACCACTGCCCGCTTCGGTGGCTACACCACCAACGATGTGGACGAGTTTCTGGACGATCTCACCGCCGATTACACCGCGCTTTATAAGGAAAACGCGGTCCTCAAGGGCAAAATGAAGGTTCTGGTGGAGAAAATCGCCGAGTACCGCGCCACCGAGGACGATATGCGCATGGCCCTGCTCAGCGCCCGCAAGAGCGCCGACGCCATCGTCGCCCAGGCCGAGGAGCAGCGCGCCCAGCTGCTCCGGGACGCCGAGGAGGAGGTCGCCCAGCGCCGCGCCTCCCTCAAGTCCCAGATCGAGGACTCCGAGGCCCAGCTGGAGGCCGCCCGCCAGTCCACCCTGGACTTCGCCGCCGCCATGCGCGCCCTGGTGGGCCAGCAGCAGGGCTATCTCGACCAGCAGATCGCCTTCCTGGACCGCCTGGACGAAATCAAGGCCGTCGAGGAGCAGCCCGAGGCCGTCGAGGAGCAGCCCGAGGCCGCCCCCGAGCAGGAGATGCCCGCCTTCGATGAGGAGCTGGAGCGCAAGATGGCCGAGGCCGCCGCTGCCGCCGAGGCCTCCCCGGAGAGCGCCTATCAGAGCTTCGACGAGAACGCCCTCAACGCCGCCCTCAGCGGTGACAAGGTCAACGACGACACCATGGTCATGGACCTGGGCAGCGCGAAGCAGAATAAAGATTACAACGTGTAATATTCATCCGCGACAATGCAGACAGGACACCCTGAGAACGGCTCTCAGGGTGCCCTTGCGTATGAAATGCGGGGGATACCGCCCCCCACAGCAAGGAGAGAGAAACCCATGCCCGATTACAACAAGACCATCCATCTGCCCAAAACCGCCTTCCCCATGCGCGCCGCCCTGGCCAAGCGCGAGCCGGGAATGCTGGAGGAGATGTACCGCAAGGACCTCTACGGCAAGCTGATGAAGAAGAACGAGGGCAAGCCCCTCTACATCCTCCACGACGGCCCTCCCTACGCCAACGGCGAGATTCACATCGGCCACGCCCTGAACAAAATCCTCAAGGATTTTATCGTTCGCTACAAGAACATGTCCGGCTTCAAGGCCCCCTATGTGCCCGGCTGGGACACCCACGGCATGCCCATTGAGACTGCCATCCAGAAGAAGGGCGTCAAGCGCAACGAGATTCCCGTCAGCGAGTTCCGCGACCTGTGCCGCCAGTTCGCCCTGGAGCAGGTGGACAAGCAGCGCGAGGGCTTCAAGCGCCTGGGCTGCATCGGCGATTGGGACCACCCCTACATCACCCTGACCCCCGACTTCGAGGCCCGTCAGGTGGAGGTCTTCGGCGCCATGGCCCAGAAGGGCCTCATCTATCAGGGCCTCAAGCCCACCTACTGGTGCCCCACCTGCGAGACCGCCCTGGCCGAGGCCGAGGTGGAGTACGCCGACGACCCCGTCACGACCATTTTTGTCAAGTTTAAAGTGCACGACGACAAGGGGAAGCTGGCACAGTTCGGCGACGTGAGCAAGATGAGCTTCGTCATCTGGACCACCACTACCTGGACCCTGCCCGGCAATATGGCCATCTGCCTGAACCCCCAGCTGGAGTACTCTCTGGTGAAGGTCAACGGCGACGAAATCCTCATTATGGCCACCGACCTCATCGCCAGCGTCATGAGCGAGAGCGGCATCACCGACTATGAGAGCGTCGGCACCATGTTTGGTGACGAATTTGAGTACATGACCGCCTATCATCCCTTCATGAACCGGGATTCCCTGATTATTTTGGGCGATCACGTCACCCTGGACGCCGGCTCCGGCTGCGTCCACACCGCCCCCAGCTTCGGCCTGGACGACTTCTACGTCTGCCAGCGCTACGAGGAGATTCCCACCGACATCAACATGGAGGTCAGCGTGGACGAGCGCGGCTTCCTGAACGAATTTGCCGGTCCTTATCAGGGTTTGCACGTCCAGAAGGCCCATCCCGTCATCTTTAAGGACCTTGTGGACAGCGGCGCGCTGCTCTCCAGCAAGGACATCACCCACTCCTACCCCCACTGCTGGCGCTGCAAGAAGCCCGTCATCTTCCGCGCCACGGAGCAGTGGTTCGCCAGCGTGGACGCCATCAAGGACGCCGCCGTGGAGCAGTGCGACGGCATCTTCTGGAAGCCCGCCTGGGGCAAGGAGCGCATGATCTCCATGATCCGCGAGCGCTCCGACTGGTGCATCAGCCGTCAGCGCACCTGGGGCGTGCCCATTCCCATGTTCTTCTGTCAGGACTGCGGCAAGCCCTACTGCACCCCCGAAACGATCAAAAAAGTGGCGGATATTTTCCGCGAAAAGGGCTCCAACGCCTGGTGGGATCTGGACGTGGCCGAGCTGCTGCCCGAGGGCGTATGGTTCGACTCCGGCTCCACCTGGAAGGCCGTGGTGGATGAGCGCGAGGAGCTGCGCTACCCCGCGGACCTCTATCTGGAGGGCGGCGACCAGTACCGCGGCTGGTTCCAGAGCTCCATGCTCACCAGCGTGGCGGTGAACGGCATGGCACCGTACAAGGAGATCATCACCCACGGCTGGACCGTGGACGGCCAGGGCAAGGTCATGCACAAGAGCCTGGGCAACGCCATCAGCCCTCAGGACACCATCAAGCAGTACGGCGCG
>CACZUK010000082.1 GCA_902784305.1 Oscillospiraceae bacterium
GCGGGGAAAAGCGGCCCGTCGTCCCCACCCCCTGCCCTGTTTTTTCATTTTTCTCTTGACGTAAGGCAAAGCTAACTGTATAATGACAGGTGGTTACTAAAGACTAACCCCATGGAATCATCCGTGTGGTGCCCCTACCACACCAAAATCAGGAGGAAACACAATGAATCTGACAGGAAAGCTCGCCCTATTCGTGGGCGGAACCCTCTTCGGCAGCGCCGGTGTGAAGCTGCTCACCAGCCGGGACGCCCGCAAGGTCTACACCCACGCCACGGCGGCGGCTCTGCGCTGCAAGGAGCAGGTCATGACCGATGTGGAGACCGTTCAGGAGGGCTGCGCCGACATTCTGGCGGACGCGAAGGCCCTCAACGAACAGCGCGCCAAGGCAGAAGAGGCCGCGTTCATCGAAGACACCGCTGAATGAAATGAGGTTTCAGATTCTGCACGAAAGCCCCGGACGCCTTCGCCTGAGGGCGGCGCAGCACAGCATGACGCTGGAGCAGGCGGACAAATTGCAGGCGTGGGCGGAGCGCATCCCCGGGGTGCGGGCGGTCAAGGTGCGTGAGCGCCTGTGTACCGTCACCATTCACTACCGCTGTGAGCGCGCGGAGCTGGTGCGGCAGCTCTCCGCCTTCTCCTACGAGGAGCAGCCCGCCCCCGTCCACAGCAGCCGAGCCATGAACCGGGCTTATAAGGAAAAGCTGGTCTTTCAAGTGCTCCGTCACGCCTTCAGCCGCCTGTTTCTTCCCCCGCTGCTCCGGGGCGCGGTAAACACCTGCATGGCGGTGCCGCGGCTCGCAAAAGCCCTCCGGGTGCTGTTGGGTCGGCATCTGACCACGGATGTGCTGGACGGCGTGGCCATTGGCGCCTCGCTGGTCACGGGCGACATGCCCACCGCCGGTTCCGTGCGCTTCCTGCTCAAGGTGGGCGAGACGCTGGACGAGTGGACCCACAAGAAATCCGTGGAGGATTTGGCCCGCAGCATGTCCTTGCAGGTGGATGAGGTCTGGAAGCTGGCCGAGAATGGAAAGCCCGTGCTCACACCGCTGGAGCAGGTGCGGACAGGGGACGCCATTGTGATCCACACCGGCCATGTGATTCCGCTGGACGGGATTTTGCAGCAGGGCGACGTGATGCTCAATCAGGCGTCCCTCACCGGGGAATCCGTCCCCGTGGCGAAGCGCCCCGGCAACGCGGTCTACGCCGGCAGCGTTGTGGAAGAGGGCAACTGCGTCCTAATGGTGACGAACGCGGCGGGTGACAACAAATACGACCGAATCGTGCGCATGATAGAGGAATCGGAGCGGCTGAAATCCAACACGGAGGCCCGCGCCACCCATCTGGCGGACCGGCTGGTTCCCTGGTGCCTGGGCGGCAGCGTGCTGACCTACGCGCTCTCCCGCAACGTCACCCGGGCGGTTTCCGTGCTGATGGTGGACTTCTCCTGCGCGCTGAAGCTGTCCATGCCACTGAGCGTGCTCTCCGCCATGCGGGAGGCCAGCCGCAACCACATCACCGTGAAGGGCGGGAAGTTCCTGGAGGCGGTCAGCCAGTCCGAAACCGTCATCTTCGACAAAACCGGCACCCTCACCCACGCCTGTCCCACTGTGACGCAGATTGTGCCCTTTAATGGGGAAAATCCCACGGAAATGCTCCGCATTGCCGCCTGTCTGGAGGAGCACTTCCCCCACTCCGTGGCAAACGCCGTGGTGCGCTGCGCACAGGAGCGGGGCATCGACCACCGGGAGATGCACAGCAAGGTGGAGTATGTGGTGGCCCACGGCATCGCCACGAAAATCAACGGACAGCGGGCCGTCATCGGCAGCCGTCACTTCGTCTTTGAGGACGAACAGGTCAAAATCCGGCCGGAGGACGAAGCGGCCTTCGCGGCATTGTCCACCGACTGTTCCTGGCTCTACCTCGCCATTGGCGGCGTACTGTCCGCCGCTGTGGGCATTTCGGACCCCCTGCGCCCCGAGGCACAGGAGATGGTGGCACAGCTCCACCAGGCAGGCATTCCCCGCGCCATGATGCTCACAGGGGACAGCCGCAGCGTGGCCGCCGCCATCGCCGCCCAACTGGGCATTGACGAATACCACGCCGAAGTGCTCCCGGAGGACAAAGCCCGGTTCATCCGGGAGGAAAAGGAGTCAGACCGCACGGTCATGATGATTGGGGACGGCATCAACGACGCCCCGGCCCTCTCCCTGGCGGACGTAGGCATCGCCATCGGCAGCGGGGCAACCATCGCCCGGGAGGTGGCAGACATCACCATCGCCGCCGACGATTTGCGGGAGCTGGTGTATTTGAAACGGCTCTCTGACCGGCTGATGGAGCGGATTCAGCGCAACTACCGCTTCGTAATGGGCTTCAACGGCAGCCTGATTGTGCTGGGCGCGCTGGGGATTCTGCCCCCCGCGACCTCCGCGCTGCTGCACAACACGTCCACCGTGCTGCTGAGCATGAACTGTCTGACAGATTTGATGGACGAGGCGGAAACGGTGTGAAATCAGGAAAACGGAACACGGGTGCCCCCGAGACGTTTTTTTCCGTCTCTCCATGCACCCGTAGGTTAGCAAACTCCAACTTTTGTTAGCGATTTCTAACCGCTCAGGGCGATTTGCCCGTCTTTTTCAGTCCGTAGGTTAGCAAATTCTAACCAAGGAGGAATCCCTATGACAAAAACAACCATCACCATCGACGGCATGGCCTGCTCCATGTGTGAATCCCACGTCTGCGAGGCGATTCGGAAGGTTTGCAGGCCCAAAAAGCTCCGGGCCAACCACAAAACCGGCACGGCGGAGCTGCTTACGGAGCAGGTTCCCGACGCGGAGGCGCTGCGGGGCACCGTGGAGGCCACGGGCTATCTGGTGCTGGGTATTCAGAGTGAGCCCTACCAGAAGCGGGGCCTGTTCGGATGGTAAACGGAAAAGGAGGTGGGGTCGATGATGCCCCTGACAATGGCAAAGACCGGCGAGCGCGCCGAAATCCAGAAAATCACCGGCCGGGACGAGGTGCGTCAGCGGCTGGCGGAGCTGGGCTTCGTGGTGGGCGCGCAGGTGTGCGTGGTCAGCGAGGTGGCCGGAAACCTGATTGTGCAGGTGAAGGACAGCCGCGTGGCACTGGACAAAGGCATGGCCAACCGTATCATGATTTGAGAGGAGAACCTGAAATGAGAACCTTAAAGGACGCAAAAGTGGGCGAAACCGTCACCGTGAAGCGGCTCCACGGGGCCGGACCGGTGAAGCGCCGCATCATGGACATGGGCATCACCAAGGGCGTGAGCATCTTCGTGCGCAAGGTGGCCCCCCTGGGCGACCCCATGGAGCTCAACGTCCGGGGCTACGAGCTGAGCCTGCGGAAGATGGACGCGGAAATGGTTGAGGTCGAGGCATAAGGCCGGGTTCGACTGATTTTCATCGTACCCTTGCAAGAAAGAGGAAGGAGAAACCCCTATGGAACTCAAAATCGCACTGGCGGGCAACCCCAACTGCGGCAAAACCACCCTGTTCAACGCCCTCACCGGCGCGCGGCAGTATGTGGGCAACTGGCCCGGCGTGACCGTGGAGAAGAAGGAAGGCCAGCTCAAGGGCCACGAGGACGTGGTCATTCAGGACCTGCCCGGCATCTACTCCCTGTCCCCCTACACGCTGGAGGAGGTCGTGGCCCGGAACTACCTGATTCAGGAGAAGCCCGACGCCATCCTCAACATCGTGGACGGCACCAACATCGAGCGCAACCTCTACCTGACCACCCAGCTGATTGAAATCGGCGTGCCTGTGGTGGTGGCGGTCAATATGATTGATTTGGTGCGCAAAAACGGCGATTCCATCGACCTGGACGCGCTGGGCGAGGCCCTGGGCTGTCAGGTGGTGCAGATGAGCGCCCTCAAGGGCGAGGGCGGTCTGGAGGCCGCCGAGCTGGCGGTGCAGGCGGCACGGCAGCAGAGTGCCGGGGAGCTGCCCCACGTCTTCACCGGCAGTGTGGAGCACGCCATCGCCCACATCGAGGAGAGCATCGAGAACATCGTGGACGCGCAGCACCTGCGCTGGTACGCCATCAAAATCTTCGAGCGCGACGAGAAGGTCATGGAGAGTCTGAACCTCAGCGCGGACCTGAAGGCCCATTTGGAAGCCCACGTCACCGACTGCGAGGACGAGCTGGACGACGACTCCGAGAGCATCATCACCAACCAGCGCTACGCCTACATCAGCAGCGTGGTGGACAAAGCAGTCAGGAAAAAGGCCCGGGCGGACAATCTGACCACCTCGGACCGGGTGGACCGCATCGTCACCAACCGGATTCTGGGCCTGCCCATCTTCGTGTGCATCATGTTCCTGGTCTACGCGCTGGCCATGGGCGGCTGGGGCGTCAGCATCGGCACCAAGGCCACGGACTGGGCCAACGACGGCCTGTTCGGGGACGGCTACTATCTGCCCTTCACCGCCAAGACCATGGAGGTGGAGAACGACGACGGCGAGATGGAGGAGGTCGGCGCTTACGAGTACCATTCCGGCCAGTACGAAGAGGCACAGGCCATTCTGGAGGCCAATGAGGCGGGTGAATCTGTAGCCTACCTCGTGGACGGCGACACCGGCGAGACCACCGAGCTGGAAGTGACCCCCGAGACCGTCGCCGAGGCGGAAACCGTACCCGAGCCCGACCCGAAGGAGTACGGCACCTGGGTGCCCGGTATCCCGGCGCTGGTGGACGGGATTCTGTGTGACGCGGAGGGCAATCCCCGGGTGGCGGATTGGCTCTACGGCCTTGTGATGGACGGCATCGTCGGCGGCGTTGGCTCCGTGCTGGGCTTCGTGCCTCAGATGCTGGTGCTGTTCCTGCTGCTGTCCATTCTGGAGGACGTGGGCTACATGGCCCGTGTCGCCTTCGTCATGGACCGCGTGTTCCGTCAGTTCGGCCTGTCCGGCAAGAGCTTCATCCCCATGCTGGTGGCCACGGGCTGCGGCATCCCCGGCCTGATGGCCTCCCGGACCATTGAGCAGGACCGCGACCGGAAAATGACCCTGATGACCACCACCTTCATGCCCTGCGGCGCGAAGCTGCCCATCATCGCCCTGTTCGCCGGCGCGCTGTTCGGCGGCTCCACCATGGTGGCGACCTCCGCCTACTTCATCGGCATCGCCTCCGTGATTCTCTCCGGCGTGATGCTGAAAAAGTTCAGGGCCTTCGCGGGCGAGCCGGCTCCCTTCGTCATGGAGCTGCCCGCCTACCACCTGCCCAGCGCGGGCAACGTGCTCCGGGCGACCTGGGAGCGCGGCTGGAGCTTCATCAAGCGCGCGGGCAGCGTGATTTTGCTCAGCTCCATCATCCTGTGGTTCCTCCAGGGCTTCGGCTTCGTGGACGGCGCTCTGCGCATGGTGGAGGACAGCAATCAGTCCATTCTGGCGGCAATCGGTCATGTTCTGGCCATTGTCTTCGTACCGCTGGGCTTCGGTGTGAGCAACGAGGCCGGGCTGGGCTGGAAGGCCGCCGTGGCCACCATCACCGGCCTGATCGCCAAGGAGAACGTGGTGGGCACCATGGGCGTGCTGTTCCCGGGCGTGCTGTACCACGAGATTCAGGTGGCCTTCGGCTCCGGCATCATGGCCTACAGCTTTATGCTCTTCAACCTGCTCTGCGCCCCCTGCTTCGCGGCCATGGGCGCCATCAAGCGGGAGATGAACAACGCCAAGTGGACCTTCGCGGCCATCGGCTACATGTGCGCCTGGGCCTATGTGGTGAGCCTCATCACCTACAACGTCATCGGCCTGTTCTTCGGCGTGCCGTTCACGTTCTGGACGGTGGTGGCCTTTGCCGCGCTGGCGGGCCTCGTGTACCTGGTTGTGCGCCCGAATCCCTATGAGGCGAGTGCCAAGCTCCGGAAGAAGGCGATGGTATGACTGCCTGGCTGGCGGAAAACCTCTGGAATCTGATTGTGGGCGGCGGCGTGCTGCTGCTGGCGGGACTGTGCGTGCGCAATCTCCTGCCGGGGAAGCACAACCGCGGCTGCGGCGGCGGCTGCGCGGGCTGCGCGCACGCGGGCGAGTGTCCCCACAGCGGCGCGAAGCGCTGAGGCGCTTGTAAACAATCAAAACAAAAAATGTGAAAGGAAAGCCCCCGGCACAACCGGGGGTTTTCCTTTTCGGGCATAGCCCTTGATTACCAGCTGCGCGTGAAAGTGCTCATTCTTCGCAAACCAGCTTCATTTTTGTATGGAAGGACAGCCCAAATCCCGAACGAACTCAAATCCAAACCTCTCCTGGCAGTATTTCATGCTTTGTTGCAGTCTTTTGCGACGATAAGGGTTCCTCTGTATTTCATGGTCTGTTTTTCCTTCCAATCCCCGCTCCGTATCTCCTGACCTGCTATTCTCTTCCTGTTCTGATGAAATGGCCTTCCTGCAAGGCTGCGAGCGTTGCCACCGTACAGGCAATAACCGCAGAGTATTCCAGCGGAACAGCGGAAATCGTCAGCGGTAGCAGAAACAGCAGAGCTCCTGTCGCTTTGTTCATAGCCGAATGAACAGCCGCTAATCTCTTCTGTATGACAAATCCTAAAACGATATTAACGGCCTTTATGAGCGCGATTATTCCAATCCATACATACAGCCATGCAGGAATACTCAGGATTGGCAGCAGCTTCATCAGGCATACAGCCACAAGCACAAAATCGGCAGCAGTATCCAGCCTTGCCCCAAACTTGCTGACGGTACCTGTTTTTCTCGCCACAAATCCATCCAGCATATCCGACAACCCGGCGGCTATGTAACACACATAAAAACCAGGAGCGAACACCGGACAGAAAAACAGAATGATACTGGCAGCCATTCTGAAAAACGTTATTGTATTTGCCATATCTCCTTCATTTCTCTTTCAGTGGCAGACGATACATGGCTATGGTTCTTTGGGAATCCTATCTTCTGTTTTTTTCAATCCATTCAATTGCAAAGTCCACCAACTCACGCTGCTTCATGATTCTTAATTCAGCGCCTCCAATCTTTGTTCGAAAAACAGTGTGTACAGCTTCGAATGCTGCGCCTATTTCCCGAAAATCTCTGCCATCTACATACAACGTTTCATATGCCTTCCAGACACGCTGTCCATTTTCCATGACTGCACTGTGTTCTACACAGGTATGCTTTCCCGGATACTCAGCACGAACATCTGCCAGATGAATCGAAGTATTCTTGTCATAATCCACACCGATCAGCAGCACCTTCCCGTCAAGCTCATAGAGCTTTCCAATTGGAGATGCGTCCCCAAAAATATTGGAAAGATCATGGTCTTTCGTCAGATATTCCGCGTTCTTTCCCCACGCTGCAACCGATCTGGCAGGATGATTGCTCCTGAGCGCTCCCGGCCAGGAGCGGAACATCTCCGCGACCGCCCCCATCGTATTGGTCGGGGTAATCTCTTTGTCGTATGCCGGCCAATTTTCTCTGATTCTATCCCAGTCAGTTTCATCCGCATCCCCATGAACACCAGTTTCAGGGTCAAGATTTTTCCATGACTGCGCAGGCATCAGGATGGTGCCTTCTTCCCCAACGCACTCAATCAGGGCCTCTATGACTGCTTGAGCGCCGCCGCATACATACCCAATCCTTCCAAGAGAAGTATGTACCATCACACAATCTCCTCTTTGAAGACCAATGCTCCTGAACGCGTCTGCTATCTCTGCTTTCACTACTGTTTTCATCATTGCTCCAATCTTCAATTTCATCCATGATGTGATGCCTGCTCAAAAGCTCCGCCCGCCGCCGGACCAGTCGCTGCCGCTGGAGGAGGAGTAGCTGCCCGAGCACTCGGAGCCGCCTCCGCCTCCGCCTCCGCTGCTCTCGCGCTTGCGTCGGGTCCTGGACACGGAGCGGTAGAGGAACACGTCCCGGCTGTGGCGCAGTTGGAAGCTGTCCTTTACCAGATAGGCGTCCGCGTGAGCAGCCTCCTTCACCGTCTTCATCATGCCCAGCGCAAGACAGAGCACAAAGCCGCCGCCTGCCAGGCCCGCAATCAGCGTTCCGCCGATGACGAACAGCAGGTCCTCCCCGGACATGGGCGGCTCACCCTTCTCACACAGGGTGTCCAGGTCGTTCAGGTAATGGATGACACCTGTTCCATACTCCCCGCCCTTCATATAGGGCTCCAGCCGGTCGTCCAGCCAGTTGATGGCCTTCTCCGAAAGCAGAGGCTTTACGCTGCCCTTGGCCGCTGTCCACCAGCCACGATTCCCCTGCTCCATACAAATGAACAGAATCATGCCGGAAAAGTCCTCCCCGAGCCCGTGGCCCGTGGCCTCGAAGAAGTCCGCCGCGTACACCTTTCGAGACAGGCCGCAGGTGCTCACATCCGTGAAGACCACGAAGTCCGTGCCGTAGGTCTCCCGCAGAGTTTTGAGCTGCTCCCGCAGGAGCGTCTCCTCCTCGTCGGTGAAGATGTCCGCTGCATCCGTGAGCTGGGGGG
>CACZUK010000083.1 GCA_902784305.1 Oscillospiraceae bacterium
CGTTGGAGCAGAGCACCTGCCCCTCCTCCAGACGGGCGCCGGGGGCGCTTTGGCGCAGAAGCTCCGCGGTCTGGCCGAAGCCGCTGCCGCCGGAGGTGGCGAAGAGGATGACGCGCTTGCCGGAGAAGCTGTATCGCTCCAGGAAGGTCTGGACGATGCGGGGGGCCGTGTACCACCAGATGGGGAAGCCCAGCAGGATGGTGTCGCAGTGCTCCACCCGGGCGTCCCAATCCGCCAGAGCGGGCCGCTCGTCGGGGTCGTTCATCTCCACGGAGGAGCGGGAGCCGCTGTTCATCCAGTCCAAATCGGCGGGGGTATAGGGCTTTGCGGGTCGAATTTCGTAGAAATCGGCCCCGGCCAGGGCGGCCAGGCGCCTGCCCAGCCGGGCGGTGGTGCCGGTGGCGGAAAAGCAGGCGACCAGTGTTTTTGACATGGGAAAGCCCTCCTGTCTCTTCGGCGAAAAGCCGGATTCTTTCATACAGCACCATGATAGCACGATTTGGACGCCGGGTCAATCGCGCGGGGAGGGCTTTTCCCGTCCGGTCAGCGGGAGTAAGAGGCGAAATACGCCCGAAATCGGGAGAGGACAGAACTTATGGACGCGAAAAAGGTCATCGGAGCCAATCTCACGCGGCTTTTGCGCCGGGCCGGGATGAGTCAGCGGGAGCTGGCCCAGCGGCTGGGGGTCAGCAGCGCCGCGGTGTCGAGCTGGTGCGGCGGGCGCAAGGCCCCACGGGTGGACAAGGTGGACGCCATGGCGGCGCTCTTCGGGGCGGTCCGGGAGGACTTCTACCGGGAGCGGGAGAGCGCGGAGCAGCCTGTGCCGCCGGGCTTCGAGCCTCTGCCCCGCATGCGGCAGGTGCCGCTGATTGGAGCCATCGCCTGCGGCAAGCCCATCACCGCCGAGGAGAACGTGGAGGGCTATGTGGAGGTGCCGGAGCAGCTGCGTTGTGATTTCAGCCTGCGCTGCCGGGGGGACTCCATGGTGGACGCGGGCATCTCCGACGGGGACATCGTCTACATCCGCTCCCAGCCGGAGGTGGAGAACGGCCAGGTTTACCCACTGGTTTTGATGAAAAAAGGGACTGCTTTCCGGAGGCAGTCCCTTTTTTTGCGCGCAGAGAGGCTTTCTGAGGGTTATTACACATCCGAACCATCTCCGGAGAGGCGTCCCGGGCAGGGGAGCGGCAAAAAAATCCCCCTCCGGGGCCGCGGGGCGGCGGAGGAGGGGACTTGTCAAAGTGCTGCAAGGGAAGGGCTTCCGATGCGGCAAAATTGTGCAAACATACAAAAAACGTGAAAGAGAAGCTCTTTCACGCCGGAGAAATCTTGACAAAAAGTTGCGGATATGATACCATAAATTGCTTAATCACGTTTTCCGAAGAAATGCAAGAGGGCAGACAGAAAAAGTTTCAACCCGCCCGCGCGTTTCGCGCCGACACCCGCCGGAACGGTCCGACGGGCCCCCCATGAGCCAAATCTCCGCACCTGTTCCGGGGGCGGGACAGATGCAATCGTTTCAGCGCGGCCGCTGAAGGGGCGCAGGGCCCCGGCGCCGCAACAGGACAGAGTTTTGAGAACGGAGTGTGAATGAGCTAATGCT
The DNA here is from genome assembly GCA_902784305.1 of Oscillospiraceae bacterium. Classification (GTDB taxonomy): domain Bacteria; phylum Bacillota; class Clostridia; order Oscillospirales; family Oscillospiraceae; genus Onthomonas. The sequence goes on from CACZUK010000083.1 coordinate 1,604, forward strand.
GAAAGAGGTCAAATTTGGCAACACCAAGCGAATGAGCTTCGCGCGCAAGCAGACCATCATCGACATGCCCGAGCTGCTGAACATCCAGAAGCAGAGCTATCAGTGGTTCCTGGACACCGGTCTGCGGGAGGTGTTCAAGGATGTGGGCACCATCGAGGACTACCAGGGCCGCATGGAGCTGACCTTTGTGGACTACTCCATGGAGGAGCCCCCCAAGTACAGCGTCGAGGAGTGCAAGGCCCGGGACGCCACCTACTCCCGCCCCATCAAGGTCCGCGTCCTGCTGCGGGACAAGGAGAATGACCGGCTCATCAAGGAGAGCGAGGTCCACATGGGCGAGCTGCCTGTGATGACCGACGGGGCCACCTTCGTCATCAACGGCGCCGAGCGTGTCATCGTCTCCCAGATCGTCCGCTCCCCCGGCATGTACTACGGCCGCGAGGAGAGCAAGACCGGCGATGTCACCTATTCCACCACCGTCATCCCCTACCGCGGTGCCTGGCTGGAGTACGAGACGGACGTGAACAACGTCTTCTATGTGCGCATCGACAAGAACCGCAAGCTGCCCGTCACCTGCCTCATGCGCGCCATCGGCCTGAAGACCGACGAGGACATCCGCGCCGCCTTCGGTGAGGACGAGCGCATCGAGGCCACCCTCAAGGAGGAGCACGCGGGCTACGAGAAGACCGAGAAGGAAAAGTTTGACCCCAACCGGCTGTATGAGTACGCCCTGCTGGAGATCTACCGCAAGCTGCGCCCCGGTGAGCCCCCCACGGTGGAGAGCTGCGAAACCCTCATGCAGAACATGTTCTTTGACCCCCGGCGCTACGACCTCTCCGCTGTGGGCCGCTACAAGTTCAACAAGAAGCTGGACATCGCCCGCCGCCTGCGCGACCAGGTGGTGGCCCTGCCCGTCACCGACCCCTGGACCGGCGAGATTCTGGCCATGCCCGGCGAGGTCCTCTCCCGGGAGCAGGCCCGTCAGCTGGCCCGCCGCGGCGTCAACGAGGTCACCATCAGCGTGGGCGAGGAGGGCAAGCAGGTCAAGGTCTTCTCCAACGCCATGATTGACATCCGCGACTATGTGGACTTCGACCCCGAGGAGATCGGCATCGCCGTGCCCGTGCGCTTCGCCGTGTTCAAGGAGCTGAAGGAGCAGTACGAGGGCGAGGAGCTGCGCCACCAGCTGCGCGAGCACCTGGATGAGCTCATGCCCAAGCACATCATCGTGGACGACATGATCGCCAGCGTCAACTACCTCAACTGCCTGGCCAACGGCGTGGGCGTGAAGGACGACATCGACCACCTGGGCAACCGCCGCCTGCGCTGCGTGGGCGAGCTGCTTCAGAACCAGTTCCGCATCGGCTTCAGCCGCATGGAGCGGGTCATCCGGGAGCGCATGGGCCTCCAGGAGGTGGATAAGGCCACGCCGCAGACCCTCATCAACATCCGGCCCGTCACCGCGGCCATCAAGGAGTTCTTCGGCTCCTCCCCCCTGAGCCAGTTCATGGACCAGACCAACCCCCTGGCCGAGCTGACCCACAAGCGCCGCATCTCCGCCCTGGGCCCCGGCGGTCTGAGCCGTGAGCGCGCCTCCTTCGACGTGCGTGACGTTCACTACAGCCACTACGGCCGCCTGTGCCCCATTGAGACCCCCGAAGGTCCCAACATCGGCCTGATTTCCTATCTGGCCTCCTTCGCCCGCGTCAACCGCTACGGCTTCATCGAGGCCCCCTACCGCCGCATCGACCGGGAGACCGGCTTCGTCACCGACGAGGTCACCTACATGACCGCCGACGTGGAGGACGAGTTCATCGTCTGCCCCGCCACCGAGCCCGTGGACGAGAACGGCTGCCTGGTCAACAAGCGCATCACCTGCCGCCATCAGAACGAAATCGTGGACGTGGACCGCAAGCTGGTGGACTACATGGACGTGAGCCCCCAGATGATGGTCTCCGTGGCCACCGCCATGATTCCCTTCCTGGAGAACGACGACGCCAACCGCGCGCTGATGGGTGCCAACATGCAGCGTCAGGCCGTGCCCCTGCTGGTCACGGAGGCCCCCATCGTGGCCACCGGTCAGGAGTACAAGAACTGTCAGGACGCCGAGGTCTGCGTGCTGGCCGAGGAGGACGGCGTCGTGGAGCGGGTGGACGCCAACTATATCACCGTCCGCTACGACCGCCCCGTGCCCCTGGACCGCAACAAGCCCGGCGAGAACCCGGTGAGCGTCAAGACCTACAAGCTCATCAAGTTCCTGCGCTCCAACCACACCACCTGCATCAACCAGCGGCCCATCGTGGACGTGGGACAGCGCTTTGTGAAGAACGAGACTCTGGCCGACGGTCCCTCCACCGACAACGGCGAAATCGCCCTGGGCCGGAACATTCTCATGGGCTTTATGACGTGGGAGGGCTACAACTACGAGGACGCCGTGCTGCTGAGCGAGCGCATGGTCAAGGAGGACGTGTTCACCTCCATCCACATCGAGGAGTATGACCTCGAAGCCCGCGAGACCAAGCTGGGCAAGGAGGAAATCACCCGCGACATCCCCAACGTGGGCGAGGACGCCCTGAAGGATTTGGACGAGGACGGCATCATCCGCATCGGTGCCGAGGTCCACACCGGCGACATTCTGGTGGGCAAGGTCACCCCCAAGGGCGAGACGAACCTGACCCCCGAGGAGCGCCTGCTGCGCGCCATCTTCGGTGAAAAGGCCCGCGAGGTCCGGGACACCTCCCTGAAAATGCGTCACGGCGAGTACGGCACCGTCATCGACGTGAAGAAATACAGCCGGGCCAACGGCGATGAGCTGAGCCCCGGCGTCAACGAGTCCGTCCGCGTCTATGTGGCCCAGAAGCGGAAAATCTCCGTGGGCGACAAGATGGCCGGCCGCCACGGCAACAAGGGCGTCGTCTCCCGCATCATGCCCGTGGAGGATATGCCCTTCCTGCCCGACGGCACCCCCCTGGACATCGTGCTCAACCCCCTGGGCGTGCCCTCCCGTATGAACATCGGTCAGGTGTTGGAGGTCCATCTGGGCTACGCCGCCAAGACCCTGGGCTGGAAGGTGGCCACCCCCATCTTCAACGGCGCCAACGAGAAGGACATTCAGGAGCTGCTGCGTCAGGCCGGGCTCAACGACAACGGCAAGAGCTGGCTCTACGACGGCCGCACCGGCCAGCGCTTCGACAACCCCGTCACCGTGGGCTATGTGTACTTCCTCAAGCTGCACCACCTGGTGGACGACAAGATTCACGCCCGCTCCACCGGCCCCTACTCCCTGGTCACCCAGCAGCCCCTGGGCGGCAAGGCCCAGTTCGGCGGCCAGCGCTTCGGCGAGATGGAAGTGTGGGCTCTGGAGGCCTACGGCGCCGCCTACTGCCTCCAGGAGATGATGACCATCAAGTCCGACGATGTCACCGGCCGCGTGAAGGCCTACGAGAGCATCGTCAAGGGCCACAACGTGCCCAGAGCCGGCGTGCCCGAGTCCTTCAAGGTGCTGGTGAAGGAGCTTCAGGCCCTGTGTCTGGAAATCGACATCATGGACCAGGACGGCGTCATTGTCGAGCTCAAGGACGACGAGGACGACGTGCCCAACGGCCGCGGCATGGACGACGAGTTCAACTATGTCAGCAACGAGCAGGAGTACGCCAACAACGGCTTCACCACCGGCGTCATGGACCAGGAGGGCAATGTGACGGCCGACACCACCGACCTGGAGGAGGGCGAGATGTCCATCGAAAGCTCCGACGGCGAGGATGAATGAGGAGGTTTGAGAAACGATGAGTTGTCCTGATTTTGACGCCATTAAAATTTCCATCGCCTCTCCGGACCAGATCCGGAGGTGGTCCTTCGGCGAGGTGACCAAGGCCGAGACCATCAATTACCGCACCCTCAAGCCGGAGAAGCACGGTCTGTTCTGCGAGGTCATCTTTGGCCCCTCCAAGGACTGGGAGTGCAACTGCGGCCGGTACAAAAAGGTGCGCTATAAGGGCAAAATCTGCGAAAACTGCGGCGTGGAGGTCACCCGCGCCCGGGTGCGCCGGGAGCGCATGGGCCACATCGAGCTGGCCGTGCCCGTGAGCCACATCTGGTACTTCAAGGGCATCCCCTCCCGCATGGGCCTGCTGCTGGACATCTCCCCCCGGCAGCTGGAGAAGGTGCTCTACTTCGCCTCCTACATGGTCACCAACCCCGGCGAGACCAGCCTGCACAAGGGCGAGCTGCTCAACGAGCAGCAGCTGCGCAACATCCGGGAGGCTTACTTCAACGACACCGAGTTCGAGGCCGAGATGGGTGCCGTGGCCGTGGAGAAGCTGCTGGCCACCATCGGCCTGAACGAGGAGGATTCCAAGCGCAAGCTGGAGCTCATGGAGCAGGAGGAGGAGCTGGACCAGGAGCTGGTGGCCGCCGAGAAGGAGCTGGCCATCCGTGAGCGCGAGCGCTCCGCCAACGACCTGGACCGGGAGCGCGTGGAGGCTCTGCGCACCGAGATGGACGCCCTGCGCGCCCAACTGGACGGCCTCAACGGCCTGGAGCGCCTGTCTCAGCAGTTGCGCGAGGAGCTGAGCAAGGCCAGCGGTCAGAAGAAGCTGCGCATCGTCAAGCGCCTGGAGGTGGTGGACTCCTTCCTCCAGTCCGGTCAGCGGCCTGAGTGGATGATCATCCGCGCCCTGCCCGTGCTGCCCGCCGAGCTGCGGCCCATGGTGCAGCTGGACGGCGGCCGCTTCGCCACCAGCGACCTGAACGACCTCTACCGCCGGGTCCTCAACCGCAACAAGCGCCTGAAGGACCTGCTGCGCATGAACGCGCCCCAGCTCATCGTCCGCAACGAGGAGCGCATGCTCCAGGAGGCTGTGGACGCCCTCATCGACAACGGCCGCCGCGGCCGCGCCGTCACCGGCGCCAACAACCGCGCCCTCAAGAGCCTGTCCGACTTCCTCAAGGGCAAGCAGGGCCGCTTCCGTCAGAACCTGCTGGGCAAGCGCGTGGACTACTCCGGCCGTAGCGTTATCGTGGTCGGCCCCGAGCTGAAAATCTACCAGATGGGCCTGCCCAAGGAGATGGCCGTGGAGCTGTTCCGGCCCTTCATCATGAAGAAGCTGGTGCAGGACGGCGCCGCCAACAACATCAAATCCGCCAAGAAGATGGTGGACAAGGGCCGTCCCGAGGTCTGGGACGCCCTGGAGTACGTCATCAAGGACCACCCGGTCATGATGAACCGCGCTCCCACCCTGCACCGCCTGTCCATTCAGGCCTTCGAGCCCGTGCTGGTGGAGGGCCGCGCCATGAAGCTCCACCCCCTGGTGTGTACCCCCTTCAACGCCGACTTCGACGGCGACCAGATGGCCGTTCATGTGCCCCTGAGCGCCGAGGCTCAGGCCGAGGCCCGGGTGCTGATGCTCTCGGCCAACAACCTGCTGCGGCCCCAGGACGGCGGACCCGTCACCACCCCCACCCAGGACATGGTGCTGGGCTCCTACTACCTGACCTACGAGAAGGACCCCCCTGTGGACCAGGAGCGCTGCTTCCAGACCGCTCAGGAGGCCGTTCAGGCCATGGAAGAGGGCAGAATTGCCGGAGACGAGTTCATCTGGGTGCATGAGGGCGAGGATTCCAAGCGCTACCAGCCCTGGCGGCGCACCAACGCCTTCCTGTGTCAGGAGGCCGTCGCCGCGGGCACCCTGCCCCGGGAGGTCTACCGCAGCTACGAGTCCGACGAGGAGGCGCGCCTGGCCTACGAGGAGGGCCTGCTGCGCCGGGCCAAGCAGCTCAACACCACCATCGACCTCTCCGCCCCCATCAACCGGGACGATTTGGACATGCACGAGCCGATTATGGTGCGCCGCACCGGCACCCTGAACGGCGAGACCGTCCAGCGCATGGTCCGCACCACCGTGGGCCGCCTGATCTTCAACGACCAGGTGCCCCAGGACCTGGGCTTCGTGGATCGCACGGACCCGGAGCACTTCCTGGACCCCGAAATCAACGAAATCTGCGGCAAGAAGCTGCTGGGCAAGATTGCGGGCACCTGCATCAAGAAGCACGGCTTCGCTACCTCCGCCAACATGCTCGACGGCATCAAGGCCCAGGGCTACCACTACTCCACCATCGGCTCCCTCACCGTCTCCATCTACGACATGTCCATTCCGCAGTCCAAGTATGAGATGGTGGCCCAGAGCGAGCAGCAGGTGGTCAAAATCGAGAACCTGTACCGCCGCGGCATGCTCACCAACGACGAGCGCTACCGTCTGGTGGTGCGCGAGTGGGAGAAGACCACCAAGAACGTCTCTGACGCACTGACCCAGTCCATGGACCAGTACAACCCCATCTTCATGATGGCGGACTCCGGCGCCCGAGGCTCCCAGGCCCAGATTCGTCAGCTGGCCGGCATGCGCGGCCTGCTGGCCAACACCGCGGGCAAGACCATCGAAATCCCCGTCAAGGCCAACTACCGCGAGGGTCTGAGCGTTCTGGAGTACTTCATCTCCAGCCGCGGCGCCCGGAAGGGCCTGTCCGACACCGCTCTGCGAACCGCCGACTCCGGTTACCTGACCCGCCGTCTGGTGGACGTGTCTCAGGAGGTCATCGTCCGCGAGCAGGACTGCGGCACTGACGACGGCATCATGGTCTACGAAATCGCCGAGAACGGCCAGATCATCGAGACCTTCGGCGAGCGCATCAACGGCCGCTACCTGAGTCAGCCCTTGTGCGACCCGGAGACCGGCGAGGTGCTCCACAACCCGAAGACCGGCCGCACCTTCGACACCGACACCATCATCTTCGCCGAGGACGCCCCCTTCCTGGAGGCCCACGGCGTGAAGCAGGCCAAGGTCCGCTCCGTGCTGACCTGCCACGCCCGCCGGGGCGTGTGCTCCAAGTGCTACGGCCTGAACCTGGCCCTTCAGGAGCGCGTGGGTCTGGGTGAGGCCGTCGGCATCATCGCGGCCCAGTCCATCGGCGAGCCCGGCACCCAGCTGACCATGCGTACCTTCCACACCGGCGGCGTTGCCGGCGGCGACATCACCCAGGGTCTTCCCCGAGTCGAGGAGCTGTTTGAGGCCCGCCGGCCCAAGAAGATGGCGCAGCTGGCGGAGATTTCCGGCCGCGTCACCGTGGGTGAGAAGCGCAAGGGCACGCTGGTCAGCGTGCGCATCACCTCCGAGCTAGTCAACGCGGGCCAGGAGGTCACCAAGGCCGACAACAAGCGGGCCATGGACCAGGGCAAGGACCCCCTGGAGGTGGAATACATGCTGCCTCAGGCCCAGCTGCTGGTCAGGAACGGCGACAACGTGGAGAAGGGCTTCCAGCTGGTGCCCGGCGCCCTGTACCCCCAGGACGTGCTGCGTATTCAGGGCATCCACATGCTCCACGAGTACCTGGTCAAGGAAGTGCTCAAGCCCTACCGCAGCCAGGGCGTGGACATCAACGACAAGCACATCGAGGTCATCTGCCGCCAGATGATGCGCCGCGTGCGCGTGGAGAATCCCGGCGATTCCACCCTGCTCTCCGGCTCCAACATCAGCGTGGTGATCTTCGACGAGGCCTGCGACGCCGTCAAGGCCCGCATTGCCGCCGGCGAGAAGCGGGAGGACGGCGAGGAGCTTCAGCTGCCCACCTGCACCCAGCTGCTGCTGGGCATCACCAAGGCCGCTCTGGCCACGGACTCCTTCCTGTCCGCCGCCTCCTTCCAGGAGACCACCAAGGTGCTCACCGAGGCGGCCATCACCGGCAAGGTGGACCACCTGAACGGCCTGAAGGAGAACGTCATCATCGGCAAGATGATTCCCGCGGGCACCGGCCTGAACGAGTTCCGCCACGACACCGACCTGGACGACGACGGGAACATCCGCATGCCCAGGGAGGAGCAGCCGGAGGAGCCTCCGATGCAGGAGGAGCCGCAGACCGCCGTGGAGGAGCTGCCCGAGGACGAGCTGGTCGAAAAGGAAGCCCTGGCCGATGAGGCCGAGGATTTGCTGGGGGAGGACGAGGACCTTCTCAGCACCGAGGGGCTGAGCATTGACGAGTAAGCG
>CACZUK010000084.1 GCA_902784305.1 Oscillospiraceae bacterium
TGGCCTGGTTCGCCGCAAAGATTCCCTTTTTCGTCTTTCCGGAGGAGGGCGGCGGCACGCCGTCGGCCACGCCCTTCCTGCTGGCGGTGCTGCTGGCTTTGGTCTGCATTGTGGCGGACGTGCTGCTGAGAAAGCGGGCCTATCGCCGCGCCGGACTGCCCCGGGGCCGGGTGCAAATCCTCCACCGCAGCGCTTTGGGCCGGAACCGGCCTCCGGTCTTCACCATCGTCCGCTGGTCGGTGATGCTTCTGAGCTTTGGGGGCCTGATTTGGGGCGGAAAGCTGCTGGGAACCACCTTTTCCCAGATTCAGCTCCCGGTTCTCGCCTGTCCCTTCAACGAGGGACAGCTCACCGGGGCCAGCTGCTTCCTCTTCGGGCATCTGGATATGCTCCTGGAAGAGGGCTGGCAGTCAGCGCTCTGGTTTGTGGGCAGCTTTGCCGTCTCTGTGCTGCTGTTCGGACGGTTATTGTGCGGCTTCGTCTGCCCGCTGGGCTTTTTGCAGGACGTGGCCCACGAGCTGCGTCAGGCCCTCCACGTCGAGGGCGTGCCCCTGACGGAAAAGCTCTACGCCGCACTGCGCTTCGTCAAATGGGTGATGATTCTGCTGTTTCTGAGCCTGGGACTCATCGGCGGCAGCTTTTGCGACATCTGTCCGGCCATCACCGTTTCCCCGGCGCTGGCGGGCTTCAAAACCAGCGTGTATTTCAGCGGCTTTGTGATGGTGTTCGTGCTGGTCAGCGGCTTTTTCAAGCGCCGCTGCTTCTGCAACATCTGTCCCATGGGCTATCTGCTGGGCCTGCCCCACAAGGCCTCTCTGGTGAAGCTGAAAAAGGACGCCGTGGCCTGTACCGAGTGCGGCGCCTGCTACGAAGCCTGTCCCATGGGCATCAAGTCCGTGTTCACGGTGCGGGAGGGCAAAGATGAGCGCTGCATCGACGTGACCACGTCCGACTGCCTGCTCTGCGGGGAGTGCATCCGCCGCTGTCCCGAGGACAAGGCCCTGCGCCTGACCGTGGCCGGGATTCCGGTCTATACGGCCTCCCGGGAGCGGTTTATGCAGGACTACGCCGGAGCGATTGGAGGAGACTTCTGTGATGAATGACACTTTGCTTTCCCTGAGTCCCGCCGAGCGGCGGCAGCGGGAACGCTTTGCGCGCAAATCCACCGCCGTGGCGGAGAATATGCTGCGGCGGGTTTGCGCCCTGAGTCACTGTCCCGAGGCGCTGACCCCGTTTCTGGACACCCTGCGGCGCGTTTATATCGACAAGGAGGACGTTCAGACCCCCGAAGGCGTGCCCACGGTGGGCACCTACTGCGTGATGGTGCCCCCGGAGCTGGTCTACGCCCACGGCGCCATGCCCGTGAAGCTGTGCAGCGGCAGCTATACCGCGTTCAGCATCGGGGACGACCACGCCCCCCGGGACGCCTGCCCGCTGGTCAAGGCAGTCATGGGCGCGGAGACCATCGACGCGTTGCCCGTCTATCAGAACTGTTCCCTGATGGCGGTGCCCGTCACCTGTGACTGCAAAAAGAAGCTGGCGGGCTGGCTGTCTCAGCGCAGACCAACGGCAACGCTGTATGTGCCCTCCAACCGGGAGCGGGACGAGAGTCTGGAGCAGCTTGTCCGGACGCTTTACGGTCTGAGCGACCAGCTTGCCGCCGTCACCGGGGTGCCGCTGCGCTATGAGGGTCTGGAATATGGCTGTCGGGTCATGGCGAACGCCCAGCGGGAGCTTTCCCGTTTCATAGCCCTACGCAGACGCTATCCCACGGTCCTTCGGGGCAGCTTCGCTATGGCCGTCATGAACGCCATGAGCTACACCTGGGCACCCCGTTGGACGCGGCAGCTTCGCGCCCTCAACGACGAGCTGGAGCAGCGGGCCAAAGCGGGGGAAAGGGCCGTGCGGGACAACATCCCCCGCATCCTGCTGACCGGCTCCCCGGTGGCCTTTCCCAACTTCAAGCTGCCCCTGCTGATTGAGGAGATGGGCGGTCTGCTGGCCGCGGACGAGACCTGCATGGGGGAGCGGGGCCTCTACGACCCGCCCGCCCTCGTGGACCGCAGTGTGGACGGCATCCTCCGGGCGCTGGCGAACCGCGCCACCCGGCCCTGCACCTGTCCCAGCTTCACGGACAACAGACGGCGGCTCTACCGGGTGCGTCAGCTCATCGAGGATTACCAGATTCAGGGCGTCATCTACCATGTGCTGCGGGGCTGTCTGGTCTACGACTACGAGTACCAGCGCATGGAGGAGGAGCTGGAACAGCTGGGCATTCCCGTCATCCGCATCGAAACGGACTACAACGAGGAGGACGTGGAGCAGCTTCGCATCCGCGTGGAGGCGTTTTTGGAGCTTATCAAATATGGAGGAGCGTTATGAGTGTTTATGCGGGACTGGACGGCGGCTCCACCTATCTGAAGGCCGCCTTGCTGGACGGCAGCGGAAGGGTGCTGGCCACGGAGGTGGTGTCCACGGGCATCGACAACAACGGCGCCGCCGCCCGGCTGCTGGACAAGATGAAACGGGCGCTGGGCGTCACCCAAATCAACTACACCATGGCCACCGGCTACAGCCGGAAGATTCTGGAGCTGGCCGACGACGACGTGAGCGAAATCACCGCCCACGCCTATGGGGTGCGGGTCACCGCGCCCCGGGCATTCCGGCCCGGCCTGATTGTGGACATCGGCGGGCAGGACAGCAAGGTCATCTATCTGGACAGCCAGTACCGGGTGAAGAATTTCAGCATGAACGACAAGTGTGCCGCGGGCACGGGCAAGTTTATGGAGGTCATCGCCCAGATTCTGGAGACGAGCATCGACCGGGTGGGGCCGCTGTCCCTGGAGAGCACGGCCCCCTGTGACATCAACAGCACCTGTGTGGTCTTTGCCCAGTCAGAGGTGATTTCTCTGGTGGCGCGGCGCTTCGACCGGCGGGACATTCTGGCGGGGATGCACGCCTCCATGGCCCGGCGCATTGTGAAGATGATACGCAAAAACGAGCTGGACGGGGACATCCTGATGACGGGCGGCGGTGCCCTGAACATCGGGCTGCGCCGGGCCTTTGAGGACGAGCTGATGCGGGACGTTTATGTGGCCTCCTGGCCGCAGTTCAACGGGGCCATCGGCGCGGCGCTGCTGGCCCGGGAAAGGGGGCGCTGAGATGCTGGCGGAAGCGATGGTATCGGCGGCCTCGGTGGGGCTGGGCTGCGGCGCGGGCTGCGGCTCCTCCGCCTTTGCCTTTCTGTCCGGGTCCATCCTGGCGGAGGGGAAGGGGCTGCGGGCGGCGCTACGGCAGGCGCTCTTTTTCCTGCTGGGGAAGCTGTTGGCGGTGGCGGCTCTGTGCGCGGCAAGCTCCCTTCTGAGCACGGCGCTGCTGTCGCTGAGCGGGGACAGCGCCGTGCTGCAAAAGCTGCTGTATGTGACCCTTTTGGCCTCGGCTGTGTGGCTGCTCTGGGGTTGGTTTCGGGAGCGAAAGGGCTGCAAGGGCTGCAAGCACTGTCATGGCGTGGAGAAAAGCCTGCCCGCCTTTGCGGTGGGAGCGGCCTACGGGGCCTCTCCCTGCGCACCGCTGCTGATGGTGCTGGGCTACGCCGCTCTGTTGAGCCTGCCCGGGGCGCTGGCGCTGGGGACGGTCTTCGCCCTGAGCAGCGCGCTGGTGCCCTCCCTGCTGACGCTGGCCGTGGCGGGGACCCTGTCCGGTAAAATCGTGGGCGAGCTGGGGAAGGTGCTGCCCTGGTTCCAGCTGTTCGTCTACCTGCTGTTTTTGGGCGCGGCGATTGTGGGCTTGTGGGGGTAAAAACCGCTGGAAAGCTGGCTCCTGCTGTGATAAAATAAGCCCAACCGGGAAAGGGAGGCGATTCCATGAAGCTGCTGTTTGCGGAGGACGACCGGGATTTGTGCCGGGCGGTCAAGGTGCTGCTGGAGCGCTCCGGCTACTCCGTGGACGTGGTCCACAACGGCGTGGACGCGGTGGACTATGTGCGCGCGGGCGACTACGACGGGCTGATTCTGGACTGGATGATGCCGAAGCTGGACGGCGTGGCCGCCCTGAAACGTCTGCGCGGCGAGGGCATCGACCTGCCCTGCCTGATGCTGACCGCCCGGAGCGCGGTGGACGACCGGGTGGAGGGTCTGGACGCCGGGGCGGACGACTACCTGTCCAAGCCCTTCCAGACCAGGGAGCTGCTGGCCCGGATTCGGGCCATGATGCGGCGCAGAAGCGCCATTGTGCCTGATTTGCTGCGCTTTTCCAATCTGGAGCTGAACCGGGCCACCATGGAGCTGTGCTGTGGAAACAGGTCCGCGAAGCTCACCAACAAGGCCTTTCAGCTCATGGAGCTGCTGATGGAGCGCCCCCGCGCCGTGTTCAGCGCGGAGCAGCTGATGGAGCACATCTGGGGCTGGGATTCCGAGTCGGAAATCAACGTGGTGTGGGTGAACATCTCCTCTTTGCGCAAGAAGCTGACGGAGCTGGGGGCCCGGGTGGAGATTCGCGCCAAGCGGGGACAGGGCTACTTTTTGGAGGAAAAACCATGATTCAGCAGGTCAGAAAACGATTTTTCCGCATTGCCATGCTGGCTCTGACCGCGGCCATGCTGCTGGTGACCGCCGCGGCTAACCTGGCCAACTGGATCAACGTGCGCCTGGAGCTGGAGGAGACCATTCAGTCCATCGCCGCGGCGGACCATTCCGGGGACCATCGGGGGCTGTTTCGGGGCCGCTCCCGGCACATGAAGGGCGTGCTCAGCGAGGCCCGGTTTTTCACCGTGACGGTGGAGGAGGACGGCACGCTGTGCGTCTCCAACCCCCACGGGGAGCAGGAGCTGGAGGCGGCGGACATGGAATTTCTGGCCCAAAAGGCCCTGAATTCCGGCCGTGCGGAGGGCTTTGTGGAGGAATACCTGTTCACCACCACCACGGACGGGGACGAGGTGCGGCTGGTGTTCCTGAACAGCGAAACGCGGCTGAACGGGGTCTTTCGGCTGCTGGCTTTCTCCGTGGGGGCCTGCGGGCTGGGGATTGCGCTGGCCTGGGTCTTCACGGCAAAGGCCAGCCGCCGGGCCGTTCGACCCATTGAGGAGAATATGCGCCGTCAAAAGCGCTTCATCACGGATGCCAGCCACGAGCTGAAAACCCCGCTGACGGTTATCTCCGCGAATATGGACGTGCTGGACATGGACGAGCCGGACAACCCCTGGGTGCAGAGCACAAAGAAGCAGGTTTCCCAGATGAACAGGCTGGTGGAGGCTTTGGTGTATCTCAGCCGCATGGAGGAGGCGGATACGCCTCTGAGCCTTGAAAAAGTTGCCCTAAAGCCGCTGATGGAGGAGGTTTCTGAGCCTTTTTCCGTTTTGTCGGAGCTCAACGGACAGCGTTTGTGCCTGTCCGTCCCGGAGGAGCTGGTGCTGGACTGCAATCCGGAGTCGGTGTCCCGATTGCTGCACATTCTCTGCGACAACGCGGTCAAATACGCACCGGAGGAGGATGAAATTCTGCTGTTTGCAGAGAATTCCGGCAAAACGGTGACCATCGGCACGGAAAACGCCCTGACGGAACCGCTTGCGGACGAGGACTGCTCCCATCTCTTTGACCGCTTCTATCGGGCGGACCCCTCTCGCAGCAAGGAGAAGCGGGGCGGCTTCGGGATTGGACTGGCCACTGCGGCGTCCATCGCGGAGCGGCACGGGGGCAGCTCGGAAGCGGCGCTCACGCCGGAGGGGCGGCTGCGCATCTGTTTTCACTTCCCCAGGAAGCACAATTGACCGTCCGGATGAGACTGTCCGGTGTTTGCACCCGTGAGCAATCCACTCTTGATTGCTGTCCATGCCTTTGTGCAAGGGGTGATTCGTGGGGAGAATGTTTTCAGGAACCGCAGAAAATGGTGCAGAGTAAGCCATACCGAATCATTTAATAACGAGCCGCGGAGAGGAAGGAGACGTCTTCTCCGCGGCTCGTTTTCCACTATGGCCTGCTCACCGCCCGGATTCAGCGCAGTCCCCATCTTCTTCAAAATCTTCGTCAGATGTTCTGGCTGTTCCTCTTCTGCTGCGCTTTGTACATTCTGACTACTGTATTCCGGGCAGCGACTGGACCGAGCGTCGTCTTCAAAGCCACTGCGGCAGTTGTTGCAATGGCGATGCAAGGGGGCATTGTGGAACGAGTGGCTGCGGAACAATGGGAAGAGCTTCTTTCTGGGAGAGGGGAGAACGTACATCGGGAAGCATTGATACAACGGAATGGGAAGAGGGCAAATACAACTCCACGAGCTGACGAGAGCAGAACATCCAGGGGACAGAAGAACCACCTTTGTCAAAGGCTGTTTGTGCAAAAAGGAAGGTCTGAAAAATAAAAGCTCATTCTGAACATAACAAGTTCAACCGAAATTCAACCGATAAAAACGACAAAATCAGGCTGATTTTAACACCCAACTCAACCACTGAAACTTTGCGTTTTATAGCTGGAAAAACGGGGAAATATCCGCTACAATAACAGAGTGCGCAGAATCAGCGGGGAGCGTATCGTCTTTTCCGCGGGAGCGAAGGAGGAAACTATGAGCACTCACCATCCAAAACACCTCGGCGTCCGATTGACAGCGCTGTTGCTGGCACTTTTCCTCGGTTTGACTGGCTGTTCCGCGGGGAACGGAACGGATGTCAGAAGCGCTCAGGCACCGGAAACGGATGCCTCGGACAGCTCGCGTTATCTGAGAATTGTCAACGACGAGCCGTACACGGCGGACCCGCAGTGTACGGACGGATACTATGACATTCCGCTGAACGTTTTTGACCGGCTCGTAGAGATTCAGCAGAAGGAGGACGGAACCAGCAGCTTTGTCCCTTCGCTGGCAAAATCGTGGGAGATTTCTAAGGAGGCGGGGTATCCGGACGGCTTTGATTTGGAGCTGGTCGTGGACGATGAAGGCACCTGTTATTCCCGGCAGATTTTGGAGCTTGCCGCCTTCATGTGGGGGAAAATTGGGGTGCGCGCAAGCATCCGGACGGTGGGAACGGAGGAATACCTGTCGCTGCGGAAAAGCGGCGCGCTTGCCTGCAATGCATCGAGGTTTTCGGTGGACTACAACGACCCGGACGCAATCATCTATGTCTTCTTCGGCAGCAGGGAAAACGCGCTCCACCGGGGTCTGGGCTATGAGAACGAGGACATCATCGGCAGGGTCAACGAGGCGTGCAGCATCCTGAACGAGGAGGAGCGCCTGAACGAATACCGCGCGCTGGAGCGAACCATCGTGCAGGAGGAGTGCGCGTGGATTCCGCTTTTCTCCAACGAGCACTATTTCATCGTCAGCGAGCGGGTGAAGAACTTCCGCGTCTCCTGGAACGGCTGGACGGACACGCCCTACCGTAATGTTGTGATAGAAGACTGATACCGGCCGTCTTTTGAAAAAAGGAAGGTGTAGAAAGCAATGCGTTCGATACGCACAAAAATCATCGCGCTGACGCTGGGCGCCATTATCATCAGTGTGCTCTCCTTCGGCATCACAGGCATTTTTGCCATCATGGAGGAGAGCAACCAGACCTCCGCCCGCATCCTGAACCTGATCTGTGAGAACAGAAAGAATCTGCTGGACAAATACCTGGACAGCATCCAGCAGTCTGTCAACATGATTTCCCACCTGTCCGTGGATGAGCTGGACAGCGTCGCGCGACGGAGGGCGGGGTGCTGGGCGCGTCCGGGACAGGCCTTCAGGAGCTGCCCAACCGCAGCGACCGGCAGCACGAGGAGATGGACCGCTATTTTGACGAGCACCTGGCCATGATCGACGAGGCCTTCCACAGCATAGCCAACCACACCAACGGGATTGAGGCGTTTTATTTCCGCGTCAACCCGGAGCTCACCTCCGTCCCCAAGGGGTTTTTCTACGCAAGGGAGGGAGTTTCTGACTTTCGGGAGGTAAAGCCCACGGACATTGCGGACTATGACCCGGAGAAAAGCGAGGATGTGCGTCGCTACTATGAGCCCCTGAAGGCGGGCAGACCCATTTGGCTCAGCCCATATAACAGCCAGCTGGTGGGCGACTGGGTTGTGTCCTATGTGGTGCCCATATACAAGTCCGGCACCTTTATCGGGTTCATCGGCATGGACCTGAAATTCAGCACGCTGGTGACGCAGCTGGAGCAGTTTACCGACTTCAAAACGGGCTACCTCTCTCTGGCGGGAGAGGACGGCAGCGTGCTCTATCACCCCGAATACGAGATGGGAACGGACATCGTGGCGGTTCTTCCGCAGCTCAACAGCGTTGCCGAGGCGATGCGGCGCGAGAGCGCGGCGCGGCAGATGATTCGATACGACAAGGGCGGGACAAAATGGCAGATGACCTATACCACCCTGACCAACGACATGAAGCTGGTCGCCGCGGTGGAGGAAGCGG
>CACZUK010000085.1 GCA_902784305.1 Oscillospiraceae bacterium
CGTCACCTCGGAGCCGGTGCCTGCGCTGGTGGGCACGGCGATGAAGTAGGCCTTCTCGCCCATCTTCGGGAAGGGGCTGATGCGCTTGCGGATGTCGGCAAAACGCATGGCCAGCTCCATGAAGTCCAGCTCGGGATGCTCGTAGAGCACCCACATGAACTTGCCCGCATCCATGGCGCTGCCGCCGCCCAGAGCGATAATCACATCCGGCTTAAAGGCCCGCATCCGCGCCGCGCCGGCCTGTGCGCTGGAAAGGGTGGGGTCCGGCTCCACATCGGAAAAGACGGTGTACTGAATCCCCAGCTCCTCCAGCCGGTCGGTGACGGGCCGGGCGAGGCCGTTGTTGTACAGGAAGCTGTCCGTGACCACAAAGGCCCGCTTCTTGTCCATCACGTCCCGGAGCTCGCACAGCGCCTGGGGCAGGCTGCCCTTCTTGAAATACACCTTTTCAGGGGCACGGAACCACAGCATATTCTCTCTCCTCTCGCCCAGAGTTTTCACGTTCAGCAGGTGCTTGACCTGCACGTTCTCGCTGACGCTGTTGCCGCCCCAGGTGCCGCAGCCCAGAGTGAAGGCCACGGGCATCTTGAAGTTGTACACGTCGCCCATGCCGCCGTGGGAGGCAGGGGTGTTCACCACGATGCGGCAGGTCTTCATCCGCGCGCCGAATTCGGCCAGCTTGGCCTGCTCGGTGTTCACGTTCAGGTAGATGGCAGAGGTGTGCCCCATGCCGCCGTCCATGACCAGCTGCTCCGCCTTGTTCAGGGCGTCGGCGAAGTCCTCTGCCTTGTACATGGCCAGCACAGTGGAGAGCTTTTCGTGGGCGAACTCCTCGGAGAGGTCCACGCTCTCCACCTCGCCGATGAGCACCCGGGTGTACTCGGGGATGGTGATTCCCGCCAGAGCGGCGATGGTGGCGGGCTTCTGACCCACGATTTTGGCGTTCAGGGCACCGTTGATGAGGATGACCTTGCGGACCTTGTCGATTTCGTCCTCCTTGAGGAAGTAGCAGCCCTGAGCGGCGAAGGTGCGGCGCACCTCGTCGTAGATGTCCTTGTGGACAATCACCGACTGCTCCGAAGCGCAGATCATGCCGTTGTCGAAGGTCTTGGAGTGGATGATGCTGTTCACCGCCAGCCGGATGTCGGCGGTCTCATCCAGAATGACCGGGGTGTTGCCCGCGCCCACGCCCAGAGCGGGCTTGCCGGAGCTGTAAGCGGCCTTCACCATGCCGGGACCGCCGGTGGCCAGAATGATGTCGCTCTCCCGCATCAGCAGGTTGGTCATCTCCAGGCTGGGCACGTCAATCCAGTCGATGATGCCCTCGGGCGCGCCGGCCTTCACCGCGGCCTCCAGCACCACACGGGCGGCCTCGGCGGTACACTTTTTCGCCCGGGGATGGGGGCTGATGAGCACGCCGTTCCGGGTTTTCAGCGCAATCAGGCACTTATAGATGGCGGTGGAGGTGGGGTTCGTGGTGGGGATGACGGCTCCCACCACGCCGATGGGCTCGGCGATGCGGCGGATGCCGTAGGCGCGGTCCTCCTCGATTACGCCGCAGGTTTTGGTGTTCTTGTAGGCGTTGTAGATGTACTCGGCGGCCAGATGGTTCTTGAGAATCTTGTCCTCCACCACGCCCATGCCGGTTTCGGCCACGGCCATCTTGGCCAGAGGCACCCGGGCCATGTCCGCGGCGGCTGCTGCTGCCTTGAAGATGCGGTCCACCTGCTCCTGGGTGTAGGTGGAGAAGAGTTTCTGGGCGGCGCGGACGCGCTCGAGCGCCTCCTTGAGGGTTTCGACACTGTCGATGATGGGATAGACTTTCGGTTCCATGCTGTTTCCTCCTTGGAAAGTGGGATCAGGTGAACAACGCCGGTCAGCGCCCTGGAATGCTTTGTTAAATCTTTAACAAGTGTGTGAAAACTTTAACATACACTGGGTTCGTTGTCAATCACCATGGGATTCATAGTTCTGACAGCTTTGTCCGATCGGATTGTTGACATTGTTAAAGGATTAACGATTTCACCTCCATGAGCATAGCAGGCTCTTCCCCCGCTGTCAAGCCTTTGGAGCCGCTTGCTTTGTGCGCACTTTTTCCCCGCCGCGGAAAAGATGCGGAATAAACCGTGATTCACAAGGGCAAGGCTTTATGATACAATAGAAAGGAGAGAAACCGTATTATTTTGTTTTTTGTTCACAGCTTTTCCTGCGCGCGGAAAACAGCCGGACTAATTCTTTTCCAGACGCGCGAAAAATAACGCATTAAACTTTCCTCCAAGTCCCTGTAGAATAAAGCCATCAAAAGGGACAGCGCTCCCGGCTGAAATGAAATTACAGGAGGAAATGAACATGAGTTGGTTGGGAATCGAGAACAAGGTGGTCATCGTCACCGGCGGTGCCTCCGGCATCGGCAGACACGTGGTCAGCACCCTGAAGGACGCAGGTGCTACCCCGGTGATCGTGGACGTGAGCGTCAACACCGGCGATGAGCTGGACGGCGTGTACTGCGTCAAGTGCGATGTCACCTCTCAGGAGAGCGTCAACGCCATGGCCCAGGCCGTGGTGGACAAGTACGGCAAGATTGACGCACTGGTGAACAACGCTGGCGTGAACCTGCCCCGGCTGCTGGTGGATGTGAAGGGCGAGAAACCTGAGTATGAGCTGAACGAAAAGTCCTTTAACATCATGTTCGGCATCAACGTGAAGGGCCTGATGTTCTGCGCCCAGGCCGCCGCCCGGCAGATGCTCAAGCAGGGCAAGGGCGTCATCATCAATATGTCCTCCGAGTCCGGCAAGGAGGGCTCTCAGGGACAGAGTGCCTACTCCGCCACCAAGGGTGCCTGCGACAGCTTCACCCGTTCCTGGGCCAAGGAGCTGGGCAAGTATAACATCCGTGTGGTGGCCGTGGCCCCCGGCATCATGGAGGCCACTGGCTTGAGAACTGCTGCCTACAACGAGGCGCTGGCCTATACCCGTGGGGTGAAGCCGGAGGACCTCTCCACCGACTACAGCAAGGTCATTCCCATGGGACGGGACGGCAAGCTGGACGAGGTGGGCGACCTGGTGGCCTATCTGGTCTCTGACCGGGCCAGCTATGTGGCGGGCACCACCTACAACATCTCCGGTGGCAAGTCCAGAGGCTGAGGACCGATTCTCCCGGCATTCCCTCCGCCTGTTGGCGGCACGAAAGAAACACTCTGCCTGAGCCCCTCCAGATAACAAAGAAAGGAGCGCTGACATGAAGAGTCTGTTTGGAGACAACCGTCTTGCCAATCTGCTGCACCTGTTTCACAACACCCAGACCCTCTCTGTCACCAATATGGCGGCAAAGCTGAATGTCAGCGACCGCACCATCCGCAATGACATCAAACAGCTCAATCAGATGCTGAAGGGCTGCGCCCTCATTGACGGCACCCAGGGGCGCTACTCCCTCCGGGTGTTCGACGCGGAAGGCTTCCGGGCGGCGGCGGCGGAACTGTGTGAGGAGGACGACTTCCTCAACTCCCCCCGCAACCGCATGGACTACCTCTTCGGCAAGCTGATGCGCTCCGATTTGCCTGTTATCACCGACGATCTGGCCTATGAGATGTCCATCGGCAGAACCACCTTGATGGGGGACCTGAAAAAGCTCCGCAGCGAGCTTGAGGAGTATCAGCTCACCATCGTGGGGAAAACCAGCAAGGGACTGACCCTCTACGGCAGCGAGACGGACATCCGCCGCTATGTGCTGGACAACTGCTTTGACGCCATCTACAGCAGCTATCCCATGGATGAGGAGATTGAGGAGCTGATTGAGGACTTTTTCACCCAAAAGCGGCTGGAAACGGTGGCCCGGAAAAACTTTCACCGCTTTGCGGTGCTGATGCTGGACCGCTTCCTCACCGGCCACTACATCGGGAAGATGTCAGAGCGCTTTTACGACCTCACCGCCCGGCCGGAGTTCGGCATGGTCAACGCCCTGGTGGACAGAATCGGTGAGAGCATTCAAATTCCCCTTCCGGTGGAGGAGAAGCTCTTCGTGCTCCTGCCCATTCTGGGAATGAGAACTCCGGCGGATGTGCAGGGGATGCGCTCCATCGAGCTGGACGAGTCCGTCCGGCCTCTGCTCAGCAAAATTGTGGATCGGATTCGGCTGGAGCTGAATCTGAGCATTCAGTTGGGGGACTTCACCGAGGAATTTCTCTACCATCTGATGTTCATGGTGAACCGGCTGCGCTTCGGCATCCGCTTATCCAACCCCATGAAGGAGGACCTCATCGAAAAATATCCCCTGGCCTACCAAGTGGCGGGCATCGCCGCCAGAGTGGTGGAGCAGGAGCGTCAGATTCAGGTCACTCCCGATGAGCAGGCCTACCTGGCCACCTACTTCGGCGTGCTGCTGACGGAGAGTCAGATCCGCATGGAGAAGCGGTTCTGCATTGCCGCCGTCTACACCACCGGGCGCATCACGGCCCGACTGGTGGAAACTCAGCTCCGGCGTGTGATTCCCCACGGCGCCGAGCTGACCATGCTCCCGGTGGAGCAGGCCACGGAGGAGCGGCTGGAGGACTTCGATCTGGTGCTCACCACGGTGCCCCTGAAGGAAGAGTGCAGTACCCCGGTCATTGCCATCAACGAAATCTTCAACGAGCAGGAGCTGCGCCGGAAAATCGACAAGGCCCGCTACCTGGAGCAGGTGGATTCCCCGGTGCTGGACGGCAACTGGTTCGTCATGGCGGGAATCCTGAAAAAGGAATGCTTCTTTGTGCTGGACAGTGCAAAGAGCTACGAGGAAAACCTGCGCACCATGGTTTACGCCCTGGAGGAGCGTGGCTTCGTGGACAACGGCTTCCTGGAGCGGCTGGAGCAGCGGGAGGAGCAGAGCACCATGGTGTTCACAGGCGGCGTGGCCCTGCCTCACACGGTGCAGTATGCCACAGACCGGCTGACTCTGGCGGTAGGCGTGCTCCCCAAGGGCATCCGCAGCGCCGAGCGTGAGGTGAACGTGGTGTTCCTGCTGGGGCTGCCGGAGCAGTTGGACGAGGAGGACAACCTGCTCATCCGCATCTATGACGAAATCATCACCATCGCACAGGACAGCGAGCTGCGAGAGCGCATCGCTGCCGCGGACAACTACCAAACGTTGCTGCAGGCCCTTTACCGGGAAGCACAGTGACAACGTATACAGAAAAAAGGAGGAGAGACCTTGCTGCCAGTCATCGTATTCGCCGCTGTGGTGTTCCTGATTCAGGGCATCCTCAGCGCTATGCAGATGAAGAATCTGTCCAACGAGTACCTTGCCCTTCGACGCAAGGGCAAGGTGGCCTTCGGACGCAAGAGCGGCGGCTTCCACGCCGGTGCCATCGTGATGTTCCGCATCGACGATGAGGGCATCGTACAGGAGGCCAAAGTGCTGGAGGGCGTTTCTGTGCTGGCCAGGGTCAAGCCTCTGGAGGGCTTCCAGGGCCGCTATGTCGGGGAACTCACCGAGGAGGACGGCCCCCGGAACCACAGAAACCTCCGCAAGGCCATTGCCGACGCGGCGCTGACCTATCGGAAATACACCGCCGGAGAGCTGGTGGACGCACCCCCTTCCCCCGCGCAGAAGATGGGAATGGCCCTCACCAGCGTCGGCAGAAATCTGAGACAAAAACGTATAGAAAGAACCTGAGAAAGGCGGAACATTATGGATTTTCTGGTTAAATTTGCATCAGCCTTTATGGGCGTCTTCCAGCTGGGCGGCGAGCAGTTTATGAGCTGGGTCACCGGCATTATCCCCACCATTCTGATGCTGCTGGTGATGATGAACGCTGTCATCGCTCTCATCGGCGACCAGCGCATCGAGGCCATCGCCAAAGTCTGCACCAGCAACCCCCTGCTGCGCTACCTGGTGCTGCCCTGGGTCAGCGCCTTCATGCTGGGCAACCCCATGGCCCTGTCCATGGGCAAGTTCATGCCCGAGTTCTATAAGCCCAGCTACTACGCTGCGGCCAGCTACCACTGCCACACCAACAGCGGCATCTTCCCCCACATCAACCCCGCCGAAATCCTGATCTATCTGGGCATCGCCAACGGCATCACCCAGCTTGGTCTGGACGCCACGCCTCTGGCTCTGCGCTATATGCTGGTGGGATTCATCGCCAACTTCATTTCCGGCTTCGCTACCGACTTCACCACCGCCTTCGTGGAGAAGCAGCAGGGCGTAAAGCTCAGCCGTGAGCTGAAAACCCACCATTGATTCGAGAAAGAGAGGGAATCATCATGGCAAACTTTCGTGCAATTCGCGTAGAAAAAGGCTCCGGCGGTTTTGGCGGCCCCCTGACCATTCAGGGCAGCGAGCAGAAGAATAAGGTGATGTACATCACCGGCGGCGGCGTGGCTCCGGAGATTCTGGACCGCATCGTGGAGCTGTCCGGTCTGGAGCCGGTGAACGGCTTCAAGACCACCTGTCCCGAGGAGGAAATCGCTCTGGTCATCATCGACTGCGGCGGCACCCTGCGCTGCGGCCTGTATCCCAAGAAGCGCATCCCCACCATCAACATCAACCCCGTGGGCAAGGCTGGCCCTCTGGCCCAGTACATCGTGGAGGACATCTACGTCTCCGGCGTGAAGAACGAGAACATCACCCTGGCCGACGGCTTCGCCGCACCTGTGGCCGCCGCTGCTCCCGCTGCAGAGCAGGAGAAGAAGGAGTACAAGAAGATTTCCGAGCAGATGGCCGAGTCTGGTGACATGAACCTGATGGCCAAGATCGGCCTGGGCGCCGGCAAGGTAGTTGCCACCTTCAATCAGGCCGCCCGTGACGCAGTTCAGACCTGCATCAACACCCTGCTGCCCTTCATGGCCTTTGTGTCCATGCTCATCGGCATCATCAACGGCTCCGGCTTCGGAGACGCCTTCTCCAAGCTGCTCCAGCCCCTGCTGGGCAACGTGGTGGGCCTGCTGGTTCTGGGCGTGATCTGCTCCATCCCCGGCCTGAGCGCTCTGCTGGGCCCCGGCGCAGTCATCTCCCAGATTCTGGGCGGCATCTTCGGCGCAGAAATCGCCGCTGGCCGCATCTCCCCCTCACTGGCTCTGGTGGGCCTGTTCGCTCTGAACTGCCACGCCGCCTGCGACTTCATCCCCGTGGGTCTGGGCCTTGCTGAGGCAGAGACTGAGACCGTGGAAGTGGGTGTTGTCTCCGTCATGTACTCCCGCTTCATCACCAGCTGGATTCGTGTTCTGCTGGCCTTTGTGTTCAGCATCGGCATGTACGCCGCCGTGTAACAGGCTCTGATTTCAACGCACCCATCTTCCTTTCTTTTCACCACCCGGTGCGGCCCCGGCCGCATCGGGTCGGGAGATGGATTATCGTGGAAGAATCCAGAGGGCTTCTCCGGACTCTTCCATGGGAATCCAACCCAGAGAATCGTTCATTCATCCCATTTGATAAACAGGAGGAACACACTATGAAGGTCATTTACGAGAACCAGGTCAAGGCTTGCGGCATCGCTGTGGAGGAGTTTCGGGACGCAGGGATGTTCATCATCTTCGGTGACAACGCCCCCGAGGAGATCAAGGACTACTGCTACAGCGTCAGCGTGAACCCCATCAACGGAGAGATCAAGGCCGGTCAGTATCTGCAGGTGGACGACAAGGAGTACCGCATCACTGCCGTGGGCTACGAGGCTCCCGTCACCCTGAAGGGGCTGGGCCACTGCACCATCAACTTCAGCGGTGCCACCGAGGTGGAGCTCCCCGGCACCATCTATGTCGAGCGCAAGAGCATGCCCATCCTGGGTGTGGGCACTGTGATCCGCATTGTGGAGAAGTGAGGAGGGCACCATGTCTATTTCCCTGAACATCAAAAATGTCGGTCTCCGGGACCACGAGCTGGACCAGACCAAGTTCCTTGTGGATGCCGCCTATGCCAACCTGATGAGCAAGCAGGGCGCGGGCAACGACTTCCTGGGATGGATGGACCTGGACGAGACCGCTGCTCAGTTCGCACCCGGCGAGTTTGAGCGCATCAAGGCTGCCGCCAAGAAGATTCAGGCTCAGTCTCAGGTGCTGATTGCCATCGGCATCGGCGGCTCCTATCTGGGTGCCCGCGCCGCTCTGGAGTTCGTGGGTGGACCCTTCTACAATCAGGTACCCAAGCGCAACGGCGGCGTGGAAGTCTACTTCGCCGGCAACAACATCAGCAGCGCCTATGTGAACAGCCTGTTCCAGATCATCGGCGACCGGGACTTCTCCGTCAACGTGATCTCCAAGTCCGGCACCACCACCGAGCCCGCCGTGGCCTTCCGCATCTTCAAGGAGAAGCTGGAGCAGAAGTACGGCAAGGAGGGGGCCAAGGACCGC
>CACZUK010000086.1 GCA_902784305.1 Oscillospiraceae bacterium
CGGATGTACCCGCTCCGGAGCACCGTCCACATTCAGCTGGTGGACGCGAAGTCAGGCGAGGGCGTCACCGGCGGCTCCTTCCAGGTGATTGCGGCCGACAACATCAAGACGCTGGACGGAAGCATCCGCTTCCGCACCGGTGATGTGGTTGACACCGTCCTGCTCGACGGCAACGGCGAGGGCACCAGCCGGGAGCTGTACTACGGCAAATACCTCCTGCGCGAGGAGATGGTGCCGGACTACTACGGCCTGCTCTCCGAGGATGTGCGCGTTGAGATCAAGGAGAAAACCGCCGTCAGCAAGACCGTCAAGACGGAGAAGACCGCCCAAGTGCTCAAGGTGATTGACGCGCTCTACGACGATATCACAATACCGGGCGCAGAGTTCGTCGTCAGCGGCGGCGTGAAGACCGGTGAAACCTACGTCAGCGACTCGCTGGGGCAGATTGTTTTGACTGACCTGCAAAAGGACACCACCTACACCATCGTGCAGACCACCGCGGCCCCCGATTATCGCATGGACACCACCGAGTACTCCTTCCAGGTGGACGGCAGCGGCCTGATTCAGGGCAAGGTGCGCTCCGAAATGACCATCCAGAACCGGATGATCCGCGCCTCCTTCCAGGTGGTCGGCACCCTGCTGGGCAACCAGATGTCGGATATTCGCATGACTCTGGTGGACCGGAGCGGCAAAGTGGTGCAGCAGTGGACCACCAGCGGCAAGGATGCGCTCATCACCGGTCTGGAGCCGGATACCTACAAGCTGATGATTGGCAGCGATCTGGATCACCCCATCGAGATCTATATTGCCGACGAGGTGAACGTTCAGAACTTCCAGTACACCCGCTGGACGCTATTGGATACCGGTCTGGTCCTGCTGGGCGTCTTTGTGGCCCTCGTGCTCGGCGTGATTCTCTCTGCCCTGTACCGGCGGATGCAGAATAACAAGGGCGCAAAGGGCCCGAAGGGAGGCGTTAAGAAGAAATGATGAATCAAACGCAGCCGCAGCAGCAACAGCCCACGATCGTGGTTCCCCTCTCTCAGGGAACCCGTTCAGGTGGTCAGGAGGTCCGCATCCAGGAAATCATCCACGTCCTGTTCAAGCGAAAAACCTGGCTTGTGGTGTTCGCGCTCATCGGACTGGTATTCGGCCTGTCTCTTTCGGTGCTCAACTACATCAAAGCCCAGACCATTAAGCAGTACGCCGTCAAAACCTCCATCGCCCTGGCCTCCCAGGACGAAAACGGCATGTTTTCCAAGTCCTCCCGTGACCCGGACTCCGCGGACTTCCATCTGGCTGAGGACATGGTGGACGCCGCCCAGTTCATCCTCATGAGCGACAGCATGCTCAACAAAATCATCGAGGACATCAACCTGATTGGCGTCAGCGGACGGGACATCTACAGCAGCTTGAGCATGGAGCAGTACAAAAAGACGCAAATTATCTTAATCAACCTCTACTGGGAGAACCCCTCTGAGGGCGTTGAGATTCTGGAATCCATGAACCGTCAGGCGCCCAAGCTGCTGCTCAAGACCCTGAAGCTGGGCAGCGTGACCGTTATCAACGACCCCACCGCCCACTTCGTCATCGGCGGCAACCTGAACCTGACCCGGAATCTCATCCTGGGCATCATTCTCGGCGTATGCGTTGGTGCCGCTGTCGCCGTGCTGGATTTGCTGTTGCATCCCACGCTGATGACCATCGTAGACGTGGAAAAGCGCCTCAAAATCCCCCTGTTGGGCACGATTTACGAAAACTATGAGGAAACTCCCATCCAGCTGGAGCTGCTCAACCTTCAAAAGGGGGACAACTCCCTCAAGCGCTCGGAGATTGCCGACTGCTTTCTGGCAGCCGCCTACGCCCTGAAACGCCATCTCAGGGACATCGAGCACCCCTGTGTGCTGGTCACCTCCGCGGACCGCGGAGAGGGAAAGACCATCACCACCGCCTGTCTGGCGGCGGCCTTCTCCCGGATTGGCGTCCGGGTGCTGGCCGTGGATCTCGACTTCCCCAATCCCATGCTGGCCGGCCACTTTGTTCAGCATGTGGAGACTATCAACTCCATCAACGCCCTGTATCAGGGAAAAACAGTGTCCCGGGACGCGGTTCTGCCCGTCACGGGAACACTGGATTTGCTGCCCGCACTGTTGGAAAGAGACCCCATGCCCCTGAATCTGGGAACATTGGATCTCATTCGGATGGTGCGTGAGGAATATGACATCATTCTGTTGGATACCCCGCCTGTGGGTCAGATCGCGGACACCATGGTGCTCAATGAGCTGACCGACCTGGCTCTGTTCGTCATTCAGTACGACGGCGCAACCCAGTCCACGCTCCAGGATGCCATCACCCGCCTGAACAGCGTGGATATCCGTGTCATCGGCAGCATCGTCAACCGGGTCAACCACAGCGTCTCTGACTATCGGGATCGCCAGAGCCTGGCCAAAAAGCGCAAGCCGCTGCTTCTCATGCTGAGAGGAATCCGACAGAAGCTCAGACGGCCCAAGGACAAAAAAGCCAAGGCGCCCAAGGAGAAGACTCCCAAGGCGCCCAAAGAGAAAAAGTCCCGGCTTCCAAAGTTTAAATTCCCCAAATCAGGGTCTAAAGGATGAGTTCCAGACAATTTCGCCGGTCTCTGTGCCGGGGTTCAGGCCCACGATAATCTGGCTGACCGGATACGATGTGGGAATCGGCTTGACGAAGCAGCGGTAGGAGCCGACCATTCTGTCCGGCACCTCCGGGAAGAAGCCCAGGTTGTCAAAGCCGTGCTCCACGCGCTGCTCCGGCAGCCGCTCCGGCTCGTTGGTGTGCAGGTGGCAGATGACCTCGGTGCTCTCCGGGACGACGCTGCCCACCAGGAAAATGAGCTCGCGGCCGGACTCGAAGACGTAGCAGTCCCAGTCCACGGAGCAGGCCTTCAGGTCCGCGTTCGCCAGCTGCGGCTCGTTGGACAAATCGGCGGGCAGCTGCACCGTGCCCTCCACGTATTCGGTGTTCGTGCCGTTCAGGTACACGCCGGTGGTCATCTTCGGGAAGCCGTGGAACTGAACCTGAATCTCGTACTGTTTTCCGTCCTCCCGCGGCGCTGTGGCGGTGAACTTCTTGCCGTCCCTCACCAGCTGGGTCTTTTGGGATTTCTTCCCGCTCTTCAGGAACAGCTGATAGTTCGGTGTTTTGCCGTCATAGAGGTAGCAGCGCCCACTGAAGCTGTCCCCCTCCACCTGTTCCACAGAGAACCAGAACTGGTCGGCGTGGTTGTTGGTCATCAGCACCATCCGGCTCATCTTCCAGCCGCCGGCCAGACCCGCGGCCAGCATCAGCGCCGGCAGGAGCCCGTAAGCGAGCACCCTGCCGGCCTTTTGCTCTTTGACCAGAAGGGAGATGACCATATACATCACCAGGCCGATGGCCGCGCCCAGGCTGTTGTTGAACAAATCGTCCACCTCGAACATGCCGCGGCCGGTGCGGTATTGCAGCACCTCCACAACCAGCGAAAACAGCGTGCCCGTCAGGATGACCAGCACCGCCATGCCCAGCTTGGAGCTTTTCCTGGCGCTCTCCTCGTCCTCCACGTCGAACGCGGCGTAAAAAGCCGCCGTCAGGTATCCAAAGGGGATGAACATGCCGATGTTCAGCAGAATGCCCTGCCCTATGGTCTTATCTCCGGCGATAAACGCACGCCAGGACTCGAACAGATTGGTTCCCATCTCCCGGCTCAGGGATACGGTGCGGGAAAACAGGGTGATGTACACGATGCACAGGGCAAACGCGGCCACCAGGAACCCCCTCCATAGCCTCCGAAGTGTCATAATACCGACTCCTTTCCATCTTCTCTGTGTGTTTCCGTTCCGTCCGGCCTTCTGTGAGCCGCTGCCGGACAGTCATTCAACACCCCCGCCGGAGGCGGGGGTGTTGACCATTTGGAGCGGCAGAAAACCGCCGCAAAGCGTTCCTTATTGATTCTTCTCCCGCTGGGAAAAATACTTTTTCAGGGTCTCGTAGAGCAGCTCCAGCTCCACCGGCTTGGTCAGGTGGGCGTTCATGCCCGCGTCCAGAGACAGCCTGACATCCTCGTCGAACACGTTGGCCGTCATGGCGATGATGGGGATGGTCTTCGCGTCCGGGTGCTCCATGGCGCGAATCGTCTCCGTGGCGCTCAGGCCGTCCATGACCGGCATGCGCACGTCCATCAGAATCGCGTCGTAGTAGCCCGGGGCGCTGGCCGCGAACATTTCCGTGGCAATCTTGCCGTTGGCGGCGTGCTCGGAGCTCATGTCCTCCAGCTCCAGCAGGTCCCGGAGAATCTCCGCGTTCTGCTGGATGTCCTCCGCGATGAGGATGCGGTGGCCCGCCAGAACGACCTGGGCCTGCTCCTCGTCCTGAGGCACTTCCCTGCCCGCCTTCTTGGCCAGAACCGTCTGAATCTCCTTTTGCAGGCTGTCCGGGAACAGCGGCTTGGCGCCGATGCTGTCCACGCCGCCCTGCTCCGCTTCCTCCGCGACGATGTCCCAGTTGTAGCCGGTCAGCATGATGATGCCGGTCTGGTTGTCGTCGAAGGAGCGAATCATCCGGGTCAGCTCCAGACCGTTCATGTTGTTGAGCTTGAAGTCGGTGATGACCAGGCTGTAGGCGCGGCCCAGCTGGTGCGCCTGACGAATCCGCTCGATGGCCTCCCAGGGGTCCTGGAAGCCGTCCGCCTCGACGCCGATGGCGCTGAGCACCATCCGGGCGCGCTCGCAGGAGACGGAATCGCTGTCCACCACGGCGGCGGTAAGCCTGGAGGGCAGCTGCGCGCCGCTCTCCGGCTGGAAGCAGTGCTCGGAGCGCTGCATGGGAATCGTCAGGGTGAAGACGGAGCCCACGCCCGTCTCGCTCTGCACCTCGATGGTGCCGCGCATCATCTTCACAAACCGGTCCGCGATGGCCAGACCCAGTCCGCTGCCGCCGAAGCGGCTCGTCTTGGTCATATCCTCCTGAGAGAAGGGCTCGAAAATCTTCGGCAAAAACTCCTTGTCAATGCCAATTCCGGTATCCTTCACCGTGAAGCGCAGGAGGAAGCTGTCCTCCGACTCCTGCCGCTGCTCCACGGAGAACAGCACCCGGCCCGGCGCGTCCGTGAACTTGACCGCGTTGCCCAGCACGTTGGTCAGCGCCCGCCGGAGTTTTCCGCTGTCGCCGAAGTAGTAGTCCTCCAGCATCCCGACGATGCTGCACTCGTAGTGCAGGCCCTTCGCCGCGCACTGCTCGTTGAGATTGCTGTTGATCTGGTCCAGGAACTCCCGCGTGGAGAACTCCCCTTCCCTCAGCGTCATGTTGCCGGACTCGATGAGGCCCATGTCCAGCATGTCGTTGATGAGCTCCAGCAGATGATTGGCGCTGTTTCCGATTTTCTCCAGCTGCTCCCGGGTCTCCGGCGGCACATTGGGATTGCGCAGCGCGATGTTGTCCAGACCGATGATGGCGTTCATCGGCGTGCGAATCTCGTGGCTCATGTTGGACAGGAAGCTGCTCCTGGCCCGGCTGGCCTCCTCGGAGAGCGCCTTTTCAATCTCCATCCGGCGCCCGCGGTTCTGGGCGAAGGCGAACAAATCCATCGTGACCGTCAGTGCAATCACGACCATGCCCATTTGCAGGAAGAGGTTTCTGGTCAGAGTGCCGTCCACCCGCTTTTCCGTGGCCTCAATGGTCTCATTGGCGGCGGCAGCGGCCTCCTGGCCCCCCTCCTGTTCCAGCTCCTCCAAATAGTGCTGCTGAATCGGGTCCATGGACTGATTCACCGTGAGCTTTGCCGCCTGAAGCATCCAGACGCTGGAGGTGAAAATCGTCACCGCCAGCAGGATAATGAGGGCGAAGGTGGAGCGTCCCAGCCGTTTTTCCACATCCTCCGCGATGAGCACGCGCAGCACCAGGAAGCCCAGCACGCCCCAGGCAGCCAGAATCAGATACGACTGTGTGGACAGCGTCTTGACCGCGGTGAGGTTCGGAACCACAAGCTCCAGCCCCAGCAGCACGGAGAAGAGCAGCCCCAGCATGCCGGTGAGCTTGTAGCGGCCCTCCTTCTCCCTGCCTGCCGTCTTCCAGGCGGCCGCGGAGACGATTGCGTAGGCGATGGTCGCGCCCACCGCGGTGACATCCACAATCCAGCTGATGGCCGTCATGCCCAGGAAGGGGAAGATGGCGGACACAACCAGCAAAAACACGATTGCATTGCGGGGCACCTGGTTGTCGTCCAGCTTGCCAAACCACCCGGGCAGCAGTCTGTCCTCAGAAAGTGCGCAAAGAAGCCGGCTCAGCGCGAAAAATCCGCCGATAATCCCGGTAAAGATGGCGCACAGGGCGGCTACGCCCAGAATCGCGGCACCCGCTCCGCCCAGAGCGCTCTGCGCGGCGCAGAAGGCGGGCTGCGCCTGGATGCCCTCCCAGCTGCCCGGATTGGCGGCGTACTCCTGCCAGGAGGCGCATCCCTCCGGCAGCGCGCCGGCTGAAAGCAAAGCCAGCAGGATGTAGGTGAGCGCGCCGGTGCCCAGCGCCGCCGCCATGATTTTGAAGCTCTTTTTCAGGGGGAACTGTGCCTCCTCCGCCGAGTGGCAGATGGACTCAAAGCCCACATAGGCCCAGGGCGCCAGCCCGAAGACGATCAGCGTCCCCGAGAAGGGGCTGCGCTCCGGCGCAAAGGCGGGCTGGAGGCCCTGGCCGACGCTGCCCCTGGCAAGGGCCGCCGCGAAACAGAGCACCACGCCCGCAAGCAGCGCCAGCGACATCACAATCTGCGTCCGCACGGCCAAAGTGCGCCTCATGCACAGCAATGCCGCCAAAATCAGCGCCAAAACGGCCAGCAGCACCTCGCCCAGGTACACATGATACCCGGCGACCACATAGTGAAGGCCGAATTGCAGCACGCTCCCGAACAGCGTTCTCACCATCCACGGCAGCGCCGTCGCGTTGGCCCAGATGATGGCGGTGTAGGTCAGGCCCAGAAACCACGCAGTCAGATAGCCGTGGTCGTACCCGAAGCTGCTCCTGGAATAGGCGTAGGTTCCGCCCTTTTCCGGGGAATGGTTCATCAAAAAGTGGTAATTCATGGCCAGCAGCAGCATCACCACGGCGCCCAGTCCCAGGCCCAGCACCGTGCCCAGCGGCCCGGCGGCCGGCAGGAAGGTGCTGCCCGGCATCATGAAAGCGCCCCGCCCGACGCTGCACCCAAAGGCCAGCGCCCATGCGCCCAGCGCGGTCAGGCCGGCAGGCGTATTCTGTTCTTTTTTGTTCAAGTGATCACATCCTCTGTAGCCTGGGGTTTCCCTGTCTGACGGCCCGGCGGTCTGTCAGCGGTGACGCCTCAGCGCAAGTTATCCTCAGTATACCATATCCATTCGGTGGAACGCAACTCTTTCTCCCCGTATCAGACCGGCTCAAAAAAGGTATCCGGGTGCTCCGGGTCAAAAATCTCGTTGGCCCACATGAGGGTGACCAGATTTTCCGTCTCGGACAAGTTGATGATGTTGTGGGTGTACCCGGGCAGCATGTGAACGGCCTGGATTTTGTCGCCGCTCACCTCAAACTCG
Organism: Oscillospiraceae bacterium; assembly: GCA_902784305.1. Taxonomy (GTDB): domain Bacteria; phylum Bacillota; class Clostridia; order Oscillospirales; family Oscillospiraceae; genus Onthomonas. Next base: position 7,563 of record CACZUK010000086.1, read on the forward strand.
ATGACCTCGTCGGTGCCCAGCTTCCGTTCCTGAATCAGGCCGTGTCCCGACACCACAATGAAGAACTCCCACTTGCTGTTGTGCCAGTGCTGCCCCTTGGTGATGCCCGGCGCGGAGATGTTGACGCTGAACTGGCCGCAGTCCGCTGTCTTCAGCAGCTCGGTAAAGCTCCCCCGCTCGTCGCAGTTCATTTTCAGGTCAAAGGCAACCTTCTCCCTTGGCAGGTAGGAGAGGTACATGGAGTACAGCTTCTTCTCAAAGCTGCCCTTGGGGATGGGCGGCATGAGCAGGGTTTTGGGCTGGTCGTGGAAGCAGTGGAGCAGCTCCACAATCCGGCCCAGGGTGGCCTTGTGGGTGACAGGCGCGCAGCAGTAGCGGCCGTCCTCACACAGGCGCGGCGTCAGGCCGTCGTACTCCACACCGTTCACCACTTCGCCCGCCTTCGGGTACTCCGCCCGGTGGGGATGTCCCTCCAGCGCGTCGAACAGCTCCTCCACCAGGTCGTCGATGAACAGCAGCTCCAGCTCCACAGAGGGGTCGTTCACGGTGATGGGCAGGTCGTGGGCGATGTTGTGGCAGAAGGTCCCGACGGCGGAATTGTAGTTGGGCCGGACCCATTTTCCCGCCAGATTTGGGAATCGGTACACATAGACGGGCGCACCGGTCTCCCGGGCGTAGGAGAAGAACAGCTC
>CACZUK010000087.1 GCA_902784305.1 Oscillospiraceae bacterium
TAGCGCTGCTCGTGGGTCCAAATCTGTTCCGGTCTGGGTAGTCTCATGGTCGTTGACCTCCTTGTATGAATGAATTGAAAGCGTTTTCATAAAGTGGTGAGATGATTATAGCGTAAAGCGCTCAAAAATGCAAGTGGCTTGTGCAGTTTCCATAAAAATTCCCGCCGCCGCGGCCCGGCCGCTGTGGGGTCCTGAGAAAAAATCCGAAAATTTTGCAAAAGGGCCTGTGAAAATGCTTCGCTGTGTGGTACAATAGACCAAAGCCCTGTGCCCTCCCTCGGAGCGGCGGACGGGGCACCGGAACCCAAAAGGTGCCCGTTGGGGGCCAGAAAGGATGATTTCAGTGAAAAAGAAGGTATTTTGCAGCGATTTTGACGGCACTTTGTACTTCTACAAGGCGGAGGTGAAGCTGCCCCCGGAGAACGTGGCGAAGGTGAAGGAGTACCAGGACGCGGGCAACTACTTCGGCCTGTGCACCGGGCGCCAGGTGGGCGGCCTGACCCCCTTCAGAAATCCGCAAGCTGTTTGTGGACCGGGACGTCATCGACCAGATCGTCAAGGACGTGAAGCCCCGGGGCAACCGCATCAGCATCGACATCGACGGCGTCATCAACGTCTTCGAGGAGATGGACTATCCCGGCGAGTACAACGTCATCACCGGCATGGCCGACGCGCCCCAGGGCATGGTTCACGGCGTGGGCATCCACTGCGAGACCCTGGAGGAGGCCGCGGCCCTGACCAAGGAGATCAACGACAAGTACGGCGCCTACCTGAACGCCTTCCAGAACGTCATTGAGGTGGACATCGCTCCCAAGGGCACCAGCAAGGGCGAGGCCGTGGACGTCATCCGCAAGCACTTCGGGGACTGCAAAATCTACGGCATCGGCGACTCCCTCAACGACCTGCCCCTGCTGCTGGCCTCCGACGTGAGCTACACCTTCCCCTATGCCCCCAAGGAGGTGCAGGAGAAGGCCACCAAGGTCGTGCCAACCATCGTGGACGCCCTGGAGGACAGCATGCGCGACGAAATCTGAGCGCCGCGCGAAACATCCGTCAACAGGTTGGGCCGGAGAGGTTCTCCGGTCCGACTTTTTTGTGATACTTGCCAAGGCTCCGCTTCCATGGTATACTTCTTATAGCAAGATGCAAAATTATTTGCACAAAGGAGGGGATGCAGAATCGTTCAGAGCTAGGCGCAGTCCGCAGGGAATCCTGACGGATTTCCAAGGCCCTCGTCGCCCACATCCGCAAGCTGCTCAAAGACCGGAGCTACCGCCGGGAGCGGGGCGAGTTCGTCTGCGACGGCGTGAAGCTGCTGGAGGAGGCGGTGCAGTGGGGCACCCAGCTGCGCTGCGTGGTCTGCACCCCGGAGCTGGAGCACCTGGCCCCGGCGGGCTGCCGCGCCGTCAGCGTGCCCCGGGACCTGATGGCCTCTCTTTCGCCTATGAAAGCGCCCCAGGGGGTTCTGTTCACCTGCGCGGTGCCCGCCCTGACGCCGCCGGAGCGGCTGGAGGGCCGCACCTGGGTCGCCCTGGACGGCGTGCAGGACCCGGGCAATGTGGGCACGATTTGGCGCAGTGCCAGCGCCTTCGGGGCACAGGGCCTCTTCCTCACCGGGGGCAGCGCGGACCCCTACGGCTGGAAGGCGGTGCGCTCCAGCATGGGCGCGGTGTTCCGCCTCCCGGCGTGGGAGATTGCGCCGGAGGAGCTGGCCGCGCTGTGCCGCAGCAGCGGCGTGGGCCTCTGGGGCACCGCTCTGCGGGAGGACACCGAGGATTTGCGCGAACTGGGGCCGGAGCCCTGTGTGGTGGCCATTGGCAGCGAGGGCCGGGGACTGTCCGAGGCGCTGCTGGAGCGCTGCGACCGAACGGTGCGCATCCCCATGGAGCCGGGCTGTGAGAGCCTGAACGCGGCAATGGCCGCCGCGGTGGTGCTCTGGGAGCGCTACCGGAGCGAATGAGAAAAATACGAAACAGGCGGGTGATTGGATGGAATCCGTGACAAAGCTGTGGATTTGGCTCTCTCTGAGCTGCACGCCGGAGCAGGCATGGCGGGCATTGCGGCACTTTGAGAGCGTGGAGCGGCTCTATCAGGCCGGACCGGAGGAGCTGAGCCGGGTGGCGGGCCTGTGGAAGAAGTCGGCGGCGCGGCTGTGCGACAAGTCCACCGGGCGCGCCGAGCGGATTCTCTCGCGCTGCGAGGCGCTGGGCATGTATCTTCTGTGCTGGGACGGCGAAGACTATCCGGACCGGCTGCGGGAAATGGCCCTGCCGCCCATGGTGCTCTACTGCTGGGGACAGCGCATCAGCTTTCAGGAGCGGTGCGTCATCGCCATGGCGGGCAGCCGCACTTGCAGCGCCTATGGCAGGGCGATGGCGGACTACTTTGCCGCCCACCTGACCAAGCGGGGCGCGCTGGTGCTCACGGGCATGGCCTCCGGCTGTGACGAGGCAAGTCTCCGGGGCGCGCTGCGGGTGGGAGGACCTGTGGCGGCCCTGCTGCCCGGCGGCGTGGACGTGCCCTTTGAGGACAACGACTACTACCGGAGCCTCTACCGGGACGTGCGGGACCGGGGCGTGCTCATCAGCCCCTATCCGCCGGGGACCCGCAACGACCACCGGCACTTTTTCTATCGAAATCCCATCCTCACCGCCCTCAGCGCGGTGACTCTGTGCGTGGAGGCCGGGCCGCGCAGCGGCGTGCTGAATGTGGCCGCCAACGCCAACGAGCAGGGGAGGACCGTCTATGTGGTGCCCGCCAATCTGGACGTGGGCACCGCCGCGGGCACCAACGCCCTGATGTGCGCCGGGCTGGCCCTGCCCGTGATGTCTGCCGAGGACATTCTGCTGCCCTTCCGGGCCGCTTTCCCGTCTCTGCGTCTGCCGGAGAGCGACGGAAGGCGGAAAAAGGCGCGCAAGGCCGTCAGCCTGGTGGCCGCGCCCACAGGCACCGGAACGCAGGCGAAAAAGGCCCCGAAAAAGCCCGCTCCCGAGGCCCCGGACCGGGAGCCGAAGCCGGAGCAGGCGCAAAAAGGGGTTGACAGCGGCCCGGAACCCGATTATATTGACGTAGAAACCGGAAAGACCGCCTTTACGGAGCAGGAGCGCAGTCTGCTGCGCGCGCTTCGGGAAGGGGACAAAAGCGCGGAGGAGCTGAGCGCGCTCACCGGACTGGACTCGGCCCTGACCCTCTCCGCCCTCACCCTGCTGACCCTGCGGGGCGCGGTGGAGGAGAACCAGGGCGGACGCTTTCAGGCCCGGGTCCGTCTCCGGGAGGAAGAGTGAACCGCGGACACAGGCGCTGACGGGCGCGTCGGACGAGACGCAGAGCGGCGCGGTACGCGATTTGAAATCAAAAGGGAATCCGGCGGGGAAGGGGCAAACGGCCTGCGCCGCCGCGATTCGGAGGAGAGAGCAATGACCAAAACCGACCTGGTGATTGTGGAGTCGCCGGCAAAGGCAAAGACCATCGGGCGCTATCTGGGCCCGGATTACACCGTAATCGCCTCCATGGGCCACATCCGGGACCTGCCCAAGAGCAAGCTGGGCGTGGACCTGGACCACGACTTTGAGCCCAGCTATCAGCCCATCGCGGGCAAGGAGGACGTCATCCGGGACCTCAAGCGGGCGGCCAAGCGCAGCAATCACGTCTACCTGGCCACCGACCCGGACCGGGAGGGCGAGGCCATCTCCTGGCACCTCAAGGAGCTGCTGGAGCTCAAGGACGAGACCACCTTCCGGGTGACCTTCAACGAAATCACCAAGAGCGTGGTGAAGCAGTCCATCGCCGCGCCCCGGGCCATCGACCAGCATCTGGTGGACGCCCAGCAGGCCCGGCGCATTTTGGACCGCATTGTGGGCTACCAGCTCTCCCCGCTGCTGTGGAAGACCATCCGCCGGGGCCTCAGCGCGGGCCGCGTGCAGAGCGTGGCCACCCGGCTGGTGGTGGAGCGGGAGCGGGAAATCCGCGCCTTTGTGCCCCAGGAGTACTGGAGCCTGGACGTGAAGCTGGACCGCATCGCCCCCAACGAGGGCAGCTTTGTGGCCCACTACCACGGCGAGGGGAAGAAAAAGGAGGAGCTGCGCAGCGAGGCCGAGGTGAACGCGGTCATCGAGGATATGGACCGCTATCCCTTCCTGGTCAGCGCCGTGCGCAAGGCCGAGAAGCAGCGCCAGAGCGCGCCCCCCTTCACCACCTCCACCCTCCAGCAGGAGGCCAGCCGGAAGCTGAACATGCAGCCCCGGCGCACCATGTCCGTGGCCCAGCAGCTTTATGAGGGCGTGGACGTGTCCGGCGTGGGCACCGTGGGCCTCATCACCTATATGCGTACCGACTCCCTGCGGCTGAGCCAGGAGGCCACCGACGCCGCCCGGCAGTTCATCGCCCAGCGCTACGGCGCGCCCTATGTGCCCGCGGAGACCAAGGAGTACAAGGCCAGGGCCAACGCCCAGGACGCCCACGAGGCCATCCGCCCCACCAATGTGAACCTTACCCCCGAGGACGTGAAAAAGAGCCTCACCGCGGAGCAATATAAGCTCTACCGCCTGATTTGGAGCCGTTTTGTGGCCTGTCAGATGACCAACGCCGTCTACGACACCGTCAGCATCGACGTGAACTGCCACACCCACCTCTTCCGGGCCAGCCACCAGAGCGTCAAGTTCCCCGGCTTCATGGCCGTGTATGTGGAGGGGAAGGACGAGGACGAGGAGGCCGTGGGCTCCCCGCTGCCCGATTTGGCCGAGGGCGAGCAGGTGCGCAAAAACACCCTGAACAAGGCCCAGCACTTCACCCAGCCCCCCGCCCGCTTCACCGAGGCCAGCCTCATTAAGCTGCTGGAGGAGCTGGGCATCGGACGGCCCTCCACCTACGCCCCCACCGTGTCCACCATTCAGGACCGCTACTACGTCATCCGGGAGGGCCGGGCCCTCAAGCCCACGCCTCTGGGCGAGGTGGTCAACCAGCTCATGGAGGAGCGCTTCAGCGACATCGTGGACCCCGGCTTCACCGCCCGCATGGAGGGCAGTCTGGACGATGTGGAGAAGGGCAGCGTCTACTGGAAGGACGTGCTGCGCCGCTTCTACAACGGCTTCCACGCGGAGCTGGACCAGGCCGCCGCGGCCCTGGAGGGCAAGCGCATCCCCGTGCCCGCCGAGGAGAGCGACGAGGTCTGCGACAAGTGCGGCAAGCCCATGGTGGTCAAAATGGGCCGATTTGGCCGCTTTCTGGCCTGTTCCGGCTGGCCGGACTGTGACTTCTCCAAGCCGCTGGTCATCCAGATGCCCGGCAAGTGCCCCAAGTGCGGCAGCCGCATCCTCAAGAAGACCAGCCGCAACGGCTACACCTACTACGGCTGCGAGCGCAACCGCACCGTTAACGGTCCCACCTGCGATTTCATGACCTGGGACGTGCCCGTGGCGGAGAACTGCCCGGCGTGCGGTCAGACCATGTTCAAAAAGTCCGGCAGAGGCGCGAAAAAGCCCTTCTGCATCAACGAGCTGTGCAGCAACTTCACGCCGGAGGAGCTGCGGCCCGGCTACCGTCCCCCGAAGAAGAAGGCGGAGGGCGAAGCGGCCGAGGCTCAGGGCGCGGAGACCGCGGCGAAGAGCGTCCGCGGCCGCAAGACCGCGGCCAAATCCGCCGCGAAGTCCACCCGCAAGGCCACGGCGAAAAAGACCACGAAAACCTCCGCCAAAAAGACCAAAACCGCCGCCGAGCCCAAGCCCAAGCGGCAGCTCACCGAGGCCCAGAAGGCCGCGCTGGCCGCGGGCCGGGAGAAGGCCCGTCTCAAGCGGGAGGCGGAGAAGAAGTCGAAGGAACAGAACAACGGCGAAGGCTGAGAGTAAGATATGAACAACACAAAACCGACCGTCACCGTCATCGGGGCGGGTCTGGCGGGCTGCGAGGCCGCCTGGCAGCTGGCCCGGCGGGGCGTGGCCGTCACCCTCTTTGAGATGAAGCCCCACAAACGCACCCCCGCCCATCAGAGCGACGATTTCGCCGAGCTGGTGTGCTCCAACTCCCTGCGGGCCAACAATGTGGAAAACGCCGTGGGCCTGCTCAAGGAGGAGCTGCGCCGCTGCGGCAGCCTCATTATGGCCTGTGCGGACGCCCACGCCGTCCCGGCGGGCGGCGCGCTGGCGGTGGACCGCACCGCCTTCTCTCAGGCGGTCACGCTGGCTGTCCGCAATCACCCCCTCATCACCGTGGTGGAGGAGGAGGTCACGGCCATCCCGGAAGAGGGACAGGTGCTCCTCGCCTCCGGCCCGCTGACCAGCGACCCTCTGGCAGAGGACATCTTTCGGCACTTTCCCGGCCAGAACAGCCTGCATTTCTTCGACGCGGTGGCCCCTCTGGTGAGCTTTGAGAGCATTGACATGGACAAGGCCTGGTTCGGCAGCCGCTACGGCAAGGGCAGCGCGGACTACATCAACTGTCCCATGACCGCGGAGGAGTACGAGGCCTTCTGGCAGGCCCTCTGTGCAGCTGAGGAGGCCAGGCTCCACGGCTTTGAGGACCAGAAGGTCTTCGAGGGCTGTATGCCGGTGGAGGTCATGGCCCGCCGGGGCCGGGACACCCTCTGCTATGGGCCGCTTAAGCCCGTGGGGCTGGTGAATCCCCACACGGGCAGGGAGGCCCACGCCGTGGTGCAGCTGCGCAAGGACAACGCTCAGGGCAGCGTCTACAACATGGTGGGCTTCCAGACCCATCTGACCTGGCCGGAGCAGCGGCGGGTGTTCCGCATGATTCCCGGCCTCGAAAACGCGGAGTTTCTCCGCTACGGCGTGATGCACCGGAACACCTATCTGGATTCGCCCCGGCTGCTGAACCGTTACTATCAGGTCATTTCCGAGCCGCGGCTGACCTTCGCCGGGCAGATGACCGGCGTGGAGGGCTATGTGGAGAGCACCGCCTCCGGGCTGCTGGCCGGCGCGGAGCTGGCCCGGCGCGTGCTGGGTCAGCCGCCGCTGGACTTCCCGCGGGAGAGCGCCATCGGCGCGCTGGGATACTACATCAGCGACCCCACGGTGCGGGATTTCCAGCCGATGAACGTGAATTTCGGCATCATCCCGCCTCTGGGCCGGAGGGTCCGGGGCGGAAAGCGGGCCAAGAACGCGGAGCTGGCCAGGCGGGCGCTGGAGGCCCTGCCCGCTGAGGCTTTGGGAAACGAGGGAGAGACAGAACATGAGCAAAATTAAGGAAAAAAGCCCCAGCAGGAGCAAATATAAGACCTATTTCTACTGGTTCATCTCCACGGCGTGCCTGATTGCGGGTGTGGACGCGGCCATGCAGGTGCCCGGCTCGGGCTTCACCATGTGCATCTTCCCCTACCTGGCGGGCGGATTCCTCTTCCTGCCGCCCAATCTGGAGCGCTGGAACATCCCACTGTGGCTGCGCTGGATGCTCTTTCTCACCCTCATCGGCGGCTTCGGCGCGCTGAGCGCGGTGCTGGGGATTCCGTTTGTGCCGATTCAGGCGGCTGTCCAATAAGCGATATTTTAGAACCGATACAGCAGATAAACCCCCGAAAAGGAGTGATTTCTTTGAATATTATCATTGATGCCATGGGCGGCGATTTCGCGCCGGGCGTGCCCGTCCGGGGCGGCTTGCAGGCGCGGGAGAACTACGGCTGCGACGTGACCTTCGTGGGCAAGGAGGCGGAAATCCGCGCGGAGCTGGAGAAGCAGGGCATTCAGGAGCTGCCCAAGGGCGTGCGGGTGGTCAACGCCACCGAGGTGGTGGAAATGCACGACGACCCCGCCCGGGCCTGCCTGAAGAAGAAGGACTCCTCCATGTCCGTGGGCCTGCGCATGGTCCGGGACGGCGAGGGCGACGCCTTCGTCTCCGCCGGGTCCACCGGCGCGCTGCTCTCCGGCGCGACGTTGATTGTCAAGCGCATCAAGGGCATCCGCCGCTCCTGCGTGGCGCCGCTGGTGCCCACCGGCCGGGGCCGTGCCCTGCTCATCGACGCGGGCGCCAACGCCGAGTGCACCCCCGAATACCTGCTCCAGTTCGCCTATATGGGCAGCTTTTACATGCAGAAGGTGCAGGGCATCACCAGCCCCCGGGTGGGCCTGGTGAACATCGGCGCGGAGCCGGAGAAGGGCAGCGAGCTCTACAAGGACACCCACGCCCTGCTCCAGGAGGCCCACGACGCGGGCCGCATCAACTTCGCGGGCAATGTGGAGCCCACCATGATTGCCTCCAGGGAGGCCCCCGACGTGCTGGTGGCCGACGGCTTTGTGGGCAACATCGTGCTCAAGACCATGGAGGGCACCGCCAACTTCATCGTCCACGCCCTGAAGGACATCTTCACCACCAACTTCAAGACGAAGATGGGCTACCTGATGATTAAGGACCAGATGGGGCCCTTTAAGAAGTCCATCGACAGCCGCGAGGTGGGCGGCAGCGCCATGATGGGCATCCAGAAGCCGGTCATCAAGGCCCACGGCAACAGCGACGAGTACGCCTTCCAGCACGCGGTGCGGCAGGCGGTGGAGTTCGTCAAGGCGGACGTGAACGGGGAGATCGAGCAGAACATTCAGCACATGACCGTGGCGCCCAAGTCCACGGTGGAGAAGCTGATGGAGAACATCCCCAATCTGAAGAAGGAATGACGATGAGAACACTGGAAGAACGGCTGGGATACCACTTTCGGGACCGGAGGCTGCTGGAGAACGCCCTGACCCACAGCTCCTACGCCAATGAGCACCATCTGGGCGCGGTGGGCTCCAACGAGCGTCTGGAGTTTCTGGGGGACAGCGTGCTGGGCATGGTGGTGGCGGACGATTTGTTCCACCGCTACGCCCGCCTCCCCGAGGGCGAGCTGACCCGCATGCGGGCGCAGCTGGTGTGCGAGACCAGTCTGGCCCGGGTGGCCCGGGAGCTGGAGCTGGGCAGCGCGCTGCGTCTGGGCAAGGGCGAGGAGAGCTGCGGCGGTCGGGAGCGGCCGTCCATCATCGCGGACGCCGTGGAGGCGGTGCTGGCCGCGGTGTATCTGGACAGCGGCAGCATCCGGGAGCCGCGGCGCATCATCCGGCACTTCCTGCTGGAGCATGTGGACGAGGTCCGGGAGCTGGTCCGGGACCACAAGACCCGGCTTCAGGAGCTGGTGCAGCGCCGGAGCGGTCAGGTGCTCAGCTATCACATGGTCAGCCAGAGCGGTCCAGACCACAACAAGAGCTTTGAGATGGAGGTGCGCCTGAACGGCGTGGCCATCGGCTCCGGCTCCGGGCGCAGCAAGAAGGAGGCCGAGCAGATGGCCGCACGGGCGGCGATTGCGAAGCTGGGGGAGTGAAGCAGGGCTCTGCCCTGCACCCGC
>CACZUK010000088.1 GCA_902784305.1 Oscillospiraceae bacterium
AAGCCAGCAGCACCGCCAGCAGGAAGGGCGTGGCCGACGGCGTGCCGCCGCCCTCCTCCGGAAAGACGAAAAAGGGAATCTTTGCGGCGAACCAGGCCACCAGTCCCAGCAGAACCGCCGTTCCCGCCGCAAAAAGGTGTTTCCGTTTCATGACGCAGTATGGGCTCCTTCCATCAGGTTTTGTCTCAGCAGTTCCGCGAAGGCCTCGGCGCGGATGCGCAGCTGCTCCACGTCCTGGGGCTGGTAGTCCGTCTCCAGCCGGAAGACCGGGATGCCGTGGGTTTCCGCCAGCTCCTCTATCCGGGGCAGCTCGAAGTCGAACTCAATCTGCCCCTTGAGCACATGGTAAAGGATGCCGTCCACCCGATGGGTCTTGAGCTGCTCCTCCACGGCGGCGGCAAGGCCGCGGTTCACTGTCTGGGAGCCGGAGAGGTCCTGTGCCGCGTAGCTTTCCGCCATGCGCCGGAACAGGCGCTCCGCGCTGTCAAAGCGTCCGGGTTTCGCGGCGGGTTTCAGGTGGAACGCGGCCGGGCTGACGCAGTCCAGCAGCCGCAGCCCGGCGCTGTCCAGCAGCAGAGGCCCACCAGCAGGACGTTCGGACGCCGGTCCGGAGGGAAGTAAACATTGGAATCCCGCAGGGCCTCCGTAAGCTGCTCCAGCCGCCACAGCCACTCCTCCGGGTTTTCTGTGTGCCAGACGCTCTCGGTGATGATGTGGCGCAGCGGCGCGCTCAGGCCGGGCGTTTGTTCCGCAGCATGCAAAAAGGAGCGGATTTCCTCCCGGATGCGGCTCCTCAGGTCCATCGCCCAACGCAGGGCCGAGCGGCGGAACCGATACCCGGTGCGGTGCTCTATTTCCTCACAAAGTGTGCGCATTTCCTCCACCCAAATCTCCCGGGCCGCGTCTGACGTGCCCAGCGGCGGAACATCTGCCGCGACCACAGCCAAACCGTGGCAGCGCAGCAGCTCCGCCAGCTTGCGCCGGTTGTCCGAGCACAGCGTAGTCACAATCAGCGCGTTTTCCGTCAGGGAACCGTGTGGATGGAGCAGATAGCCACAGGCAGAACGGCTGACCGGGTCCGCGTCCCGGGGGAGCAGCGTGTCGGACCAGCGGGTGGTCTCCAGACTGCCGCCCATAATAAAGTACGGCCTTGCGCCGAAGGACCAGGCCAGCTCCCAGGGGAAGTCCTCCCCCAGCACAATCAGCTCCGGCTTCTGTTCCGGCGAATTGTTCAGAGAAAAGTGAGCGTAAAGCTGCTGCAAGAACCATTCCGCCTCCGGGATGCGGGTCCGTCCCGCACAGAGATCATTCAGGGCGGCCCGGGTCTCCTGTTCCAGTTTTTCCATCATTTGCTGTCACTCCCATAGGTTTGTGCGTATTCCTTCTGCGCCCGCTCTGCCTTGCTGCGTCCGCGCATGCAGCGGGGGTTGAGCAGGCTGCAATTGTGTCCGCAGCCGCCGCAGCGCAGAGCGGAGAGGAACTGATTCAGGGTGGGCGGGTCGCCGGAGGCTGAGCTGTTCTGCTCGGAATCAGAGGAGTCTGTCTGCTCCTCCGTCTTCTTCTTTTTGTCCTCATTCTCTTCTGTGCCAGAGGACTCCTTGTCGTCAGGCTCCTGATGGTACGGTGTCCAGCCGTCTGAATCGCCGTCTTCGTGCCATCGGTGCCGTCTGCCGCCGTGTCCGTGACGGCGGGGCACCTCGTAGTCAAACTGCGGCTCCTGCTCCTCCTCAACGGAGGGATTCTCCTCAGAGAAACGGTCCGCAGTGGGCGGCTCCTCCGCTGACGCAAGGCTCTGCCCCACAAGGGCGGTGTCTGTGGATGGTTCCACCGTGCTCGGCTGCCCTTGCACAGCCTGTACAACCAGACCGTAGCAGAGACAAATGCTGCACGCTCCCGCGGCCATACGGCCGATTGCCTTTTTGCCCATGATTCCGCTCCTCTCTGTGAGATACGCATCGCTGTTCTGGACACAGTATAAGCGGCTATCCTAAAACCAACTTAAAATGCGGCGGAAATCAGAACGGCGATGGATGGGGACTCCAGGAGGCCTGCTGCCGGGCAGGGCATTTGCTCCCTCTGTGAGAGACAGGAAAACACAAAACACGGTCTTTCACAGAGGGCTTCTTCATATTTGGCGGTGCGCTCTTCAACGTCAGTCTGAGCTTCTGGGACATGGGGCTTTCCTCCGCAGCAGGCTATGGCATGAAGGTTCGGGATTGCTGCCGCCACGAGGATTTGGGGAGCCGCAGAGTTTCTGTGTCTGGACTGCGCGGCGGGAGAAATGAGGACCAGCCTTGAAAAGCTCCGGCCGGTAATTGACTATTATCACAGGACGGGAACCTGCTGCCTGTTTGCAACGGTGAAATAACAGAAAAGTCCCAGGAAGAGAGCTTCTTGCTCCCTTCCTGGGACTTTTTTGCTGCACAGCACCTTACTGCGTTCGGCTGGTATTCCTGCGCCTCAGCAATGGCTTTTTGAAGCTGAGTCGCTTTCGGTCAGGTTGTCGCAGACCATCTGCTTCACGATTCCAATTGCGCAAAAGCATCGTGTGGGCGTCATTCGGAATCACCTGGATTCCATCGTCACCTTGACTCAGCGCTTGGATGATGCCTTTCTCATAGCATCCGCGATGCAGAATCCTCCTCCTGTTCTCTCACCTGCCTGACCGGAATCCGAAGAACGGCCACAGTCCCCCCGGTCCGCTGCTGTAGGAAAGACTGCCCCCGCACTGCATTTTCAGCCGGGTGTGGACGTTTTCGATGCCGACCCCCAGCCGTTCCCGCTCCAGATCGGTGGAAACACCCATACCGGCACCGTTGTCCGTCACGGTGATGAGATAATCCTCTCCGGAGCGGCAGGTGGACAGACGCACAATGCCGCCCTTGCTGCCCAGACCGTGCCGGATGGCGTTCTCCACGATGGGCTGCACCGCCAGCGCCGGAATCAGAAACTCCGTCTCCTCCAGCTGATACTCCACCTGAATGTCCCGGATGCCGTCTGCAAGCTCCAGCGCCAGATAGGCCCGCAAATGCTCCAGCTCGGTAGAGAAGAGAATGAGCCGGTCCGATTGAATCACATCAATGTGGGAGCGCAGATAGTCCGAGAAGTCGATAATGGCGTCCACCGCCCGCTCCGGGTCCCGGCGAATCAGGGACTTGATGACATGCAGGGAATTGAAGATGAAGTGAGGGTGAATCTGCAATTGAAGCATCTGGATTTTGTCCCGTTCGATTTGCACGCGCTGCTCAGAAAGCTGCTCAAGGGTTCGGGCCTCATGGACGGAGAGCAGATAGTTGTAGTAGAGCAGAATCCCCAGGGCGGTGACGGCGGTGGATTTGGAGGTGACCAGGTTTTTAACCTCCAGCAGACTGGTGACCACGGTCATGACCACAATGAAGAGAACGATGGCACCCTGCTGGGCATCCCGGTCCCGAAACATGCGGATGGAGTAGAGAAACAGCAGGAAAATATAAGAGGCTGTACTCACAAGGTGCCGCACACCATCTGGACGGCCCTTTTGCCGCCACTCTGCGTTAAAATTTCTTGAAATCCACAAAGGATTCCTGCGAAATTTTGCCTTGATGTGAATACAACCTCTAAGACGACTGTTTGCCCTGATTCTGGCACTGAGCATGGCGTTGAGCCTGCCCGGTGCCTGCGTCTGGGCTGTCAGCCTGAGCGCTGACGCATCGAGCGCACAGGCTGAGGTCCGGCAGGAGGAACCGGAGTCCGAGCCAGGACCCGAGACGGACGAAGAGAAGAAATTCACGGAAGGGGCAGACAGCTCCAGGCAGAATAAGCTTTTAGAGGAAAAAGCGGAGCCCCTGCCGTCTCGGGAAATATCTATATCCATGGCGGCGAAATCACGGCAAGCTGTGCTCAAAAGGAAAGCCGTTGTTCAGCACGTTAAAGTACACCGCACCTTCGTCGTGGTCCAAATTGTGGCCAGAATTGCTGACGAGGTTCGGGTGGGTATCCGGAACGGTCAGGTGGAGCTGGTCATCGAAGCACTGGTTTGATACCCAAACACCGTATCTGTTGGGGCATATACGGCGTTTTTAACAGCCTTATGTGTCGCGGCAGAAGCCTGTTTCCCCTTCACCGCAGGGATGGGACCGGTCAGGCGCTTTCCCCACCGAAAAGCAGCGAAAGGGAACGGTTCCCTGAAAACAGCGCCGAAAAACACTTTTCCTGCTAATCCTGCTAATGATTGGTTTTTCTTGCATTTGAACTTCTTTTCGCATATAATAGAGGATATTATACGTCATATAAAACGCAAACGAAGCAAATCAACCGGAGGTATCCTATGAAAGAGTTGGAATTGGCCGCAACCACAGAAAACCTGCACGCTGTGCTGGCCTTTGTTGACGAGGAGCTGGAGGCCGTAGGCTGCTCCATGCGCTCCCAAATGCAGATTGACATCGCAGTGGAGGAAATCTTTGTCAACATCGCCCACTACGCCTACAATCCGGAGGTGGGCAAGGCCACCATCCGGGTGGAGGTTCAGCCGGAGCCGCTGGCGGTGATGCTCACCTTCCTGGACCAGGGCGTGCCCTATGACCCGCTGGCCAAGGCGGACCCGGATGTGAGTCTGAGCGCCGAGGAGCGGCAAATCGGCGGTCTGGGCATCTTCATGGTAAAAAAGTCCATGGATGATGTGCAGTACCGCTATGAAAACGGCAGAAACATCCTGACCCTGAAGAAGACGCTGTGATTGGTTGGTTTCGTTTGCAGCGCCTCCGGAATGCTCTGTCGGAGGACCAGTTCACCGGCCCCATCTACTTCGGACTCTGGGTGCCCGCCATGTGCTCCTCACTGGGCTGGGCGCTGAGCGACATGGCGGACGCCGTGGTGGTGGGGCAGCGCATCGGCACCGTGGGACTGGCTGCCATCGCTCTGATTCTGCCGGTGTATATGATCAACTGCATGTTCGCCCACGGCCTGGGTCTGGGGGGCAGCGTCCGCTTTGCCCGGCTGAAGAGTGAGGGAAAAGAGGCGGAGGCGAAGGAGTGCTTCGCGCAGGTGTTCTGGCTGACCATGGCCCTGAGCGTGGGCACAGCGGTGCTGGGCACCCTCTTTCTCACGCCCCTGCTGGCCGCTCTGGGCACGGTCCCCGGGGACGGCGCGCTGTTTGAAGCCACCCGGGACTATCTGCGGATTCTGGTGCTGGCCACTCCCCTGTTCTACCTGTGCAACGTGCTCAACTACTTTCTGCGCAACGACGGCAGTCAGAAGATTGCGGGCGTGGGCTCCGTGGTGGGCAATCTGTGCGACATCACCCTGAACATCGTGCTGGTTTTGGGGCTGAACATGGGCACCCAGGGGGCGGCCCTGTCCACGGCGCTGGGACAGGTCATCACCCTGCTGTTCTACGCCCCGGGCCTGCTGGGCAAGGGCAAGCTGCTGCACATCCGCTTCCCCGGAAGAGGCTGGCTGCACCCTGCCTTCTTCGCGCTGGTCTCCGGTCTGGGGACCTCGGTGCAGTACCTCTACCAGATGATTTTCTTTCTGGTGTGCAACAATGTGCTCATCCGTCTGGGCGGTGAGACCGGTGTGGCGGTGTTCGACGTGATTCAGAACAGCTCCTACCTGATTCTCTACCTCTATGAGGGCACCGCCCGGGCCATGCAGCCGGTGCTCACCACCTACCACGGGGAGCACAATCTGGACGGGCTGCGCCGGACCAGCGCACTGGGCTTCGGCAGCGGCGTGGCGGTGGGCAGCCTGCTCATTGCCCTGATTGCCGTCTGGCCCCGGTCCATGTGCCTGCTCTTCGGCATCGCGGGCAGCGCCGCGGAGCCCATGGCGGCCTTCGCCCTGCGGGTGTACGTGCTGGGCGCCTTCTTCGCCGGACTGAACATCCTGCTGTGCAACTACTATCAGTCCTTCGGCATCTCCCAGGCCGCCTTTGTGCTGGAAACCCTCCGGGGAGGCGTGCTGCTGCTGCCTTTGACCGTGATTTGCGCCCAATTTGGCCTCTACGGCTTCTGGTGGCTCTTCCCGCTGACGGAAATCGGCTCTCTGGCGGTATTCCTCCTGCTGCGCAAAATGGGACGCTATCAGGTGCCCATCACGGACGCTCAGCGGGTGTTCCAGCGCACGATTCTGAGCACGAATCAGGACGTGGGCACCGTCAGTCAGGATTTGGAGGGCTTCTGCGAGCGCTGGGAGGCCACCATGCGTCAGCAATTTGCCGTCACCAACGCCGTGGAGGAGGTGGGCCTGACCATCCTGAAGCACGGCTTCCACGGCAGAACGGACGGCTACATCCAGGTCACAGTCATCGCTCTGGAGGACGGGGACTTCGAGGTCCACCTCCGCGACAACGCCGTCACCTTCAACCCCTTCCTGCTGGAGACGGAGCGGGCGACGAGCGCCGAGGACGTGGACTTTGACGCGCTGGGCATTCTGATGCTGAAAAAGCGGGCCAAGGAGTTCTTCTACCACCGCTATCAGGGCTTCAACACCATGATTATTCATCTGTGAGGTGAAAGCGTGAACATTGTCTACTTCGGAAGCGACGTGTTTCTCTCCTGCTTTGAGTACTTCGTGTGCCATCACACGGTTCTGGCCCTGTACACCTACCACAACGACGAGGACTACTTCACCGAATACGCCATCACCCGCCGGGCAAGGGCACTGGGCATCCCGGTCCACTACGAGAGCATCACCCCGGCAGACATTGAAGATTTTTTCCACAGCGGCTGTGAGCTGTTCTTTTCGGCGGAGTACAACCGCATCATCGAGCTGCCCCAGAATCTGCCCCAGTTCCGGGGCGTCAACGTCCACAGCTCCTGCCTGCCCCAGGGCCGCAGCTACTACCCCATCGAGTGCGCCATGGAACGGGAGCTCCCGCGCACCGGCGTGACCCTGCACACCCTGGCGCCCAAGGTGGACAGCGGCCGGATTCTGGCCCAGCGCAGCTTTCCTATCACGGCGGAGATGGACAGCGTGGACGTGTATCTGACCTGCGCCCAGAACGCCCGGGCGCTGCTGGAGGAGCTGATGCGGGACTTTGACCGCATGTGGGCAACCGCACCGTATCAGGGGGAAAAGCGCCCCTACTGGCGGCGTCCCGCCGCGGAACGGCTCACCCTGAGCCACGCCATGAGCTGCGAGGAGGTCCGCGCGCTCTGGCGGCGCTTCAACAGCCTGACCCAGGTGGAGCTGGCGGGAAAGTGGTACTACGTCACCGCCCTGATGACGGGCACCGCGGCGCTGAGCGTCCCGGAACAGCATATTGCCCCGGACCGTTGGCTCTATCGCCTGTCCGATGGACATCTGAGGCTGAACACCTGCCCCATTTCCAAGGAGGAACCCCAATGAAACAGAAAAAACGAAAGCTCCAGACCAAGCTCCTCCGGGGGCTGCTGGGTATGGCCATCATCCTGATGATTGTGCTCACCCCGCTGATTGCCAACCTCTACCGGCTGAAAATGGAGGCCCAGTACAAAAAGACCGCCTTTGACCAGGCCACCATCGCCGCCAATCTCATCGACGGCGACCGGATTCGGGACTACTACGAGAGCGGGGTCAAGGACGACTACTACGAAACCGTGCGTCAGGAGCTGCTGATGATGAAGCAGACCGTAGGCCTGAAGTACTTCTATGTGGTGGTGCCCCAGGACAAGGATATGTACTACATCTGGGACGCCGGCGCGGACGGCGAGGAAGGCGTGTGCGAGCTGGGCGACACCGAGGAGTACTACGGCGGCGGCGACATCGTCATGAAGGAGGCCTTCTCCACCGACGCGGAGCAGCACATTCTGGTGACCAATAACAAGCTCTACGGCTACCTTGCCAGCGCCTATGTGCCCATTAAAGACAGCAGCGGCACCCCCGTGGCCCTTGCCAGTGTGGACATGTCCATGGATGTCATCAACGCCCACATCCGCCAGTTCGTGGGCACTGTGACCGGCGTTATCTTTGTCGTGCTGGTCCTTTCGTCCGCCTTCTTCCATTTTTACACCCGGAAAGTGGTCATGGAGCCGCTGAATCAGCTCCACACCGCCACCTCCGAGCTGGTCAACAGCCAGATGGACCACCTGGACCAGTTCACCAACCAGGTGCAGACCGGGGACGAGCTTCAGGAGCTGGGCGAGCGCTTTGAGTTCATGACCCGGGAGCTGGACACCTACATCCACAATCTCGCCAAGGCCACGGCGGAAAAGGAGCGCATCGGGGCGGAGCTGGACCTTGCCACCCGGATTCAGGCCAACATGCTGCCCAACATCTTCCCCGCCTTCCCGGAGCGGGCGGACTTTGACATCTACGCCTCCATGACCCCCGCCAAGGAGGTGGGCGGCGACTTCTACGACTTCTTCCTCATCGACGACGACCATCTGGGCATGGTCATTGCGGACGTGAGCGGCAAGGGCGTGCCCGCGGCTCTGTTCATGATGATGTCCATGATTCTGTTGAACAACACCGCCCGCATGGAGGGCCCCAACGCCTCCCCCGGCGCCGTGCTGACCAAGGTGAACAACACCATCTGCGCCAACAACTCCGAGGAAATGTTTGTCACCGTCTGGCTGGGCATCCTGACCATCTCCACGGGCCGGGTGGTGGCGGCCAACGCCGGACACGAGTACCCCATGCTGAAAAAGGCCGACGGCAGCTTCGAGCTGTTTAAGGACCGCCACGGCCTGGTGGTTGGCGCCATGGAGGGCATCCGCTTCCGGGACTACGAGTTCACGCTGGAAAAGGGCGGAACCCTGTTTGTCTACACCGACGGCGTGGCCGAGGCCACCGATGCCCACGACGAGCTCTTCGGCACGGAGCGGACGCTGGCGGCCCTGAATCAGAACCCCGACGCCTCCCCCAAAGCACTGCTGGAGAACGTCAAGGGCGCCGTGGACCGCTTCGTGGGCGAGGCGCCCCAGTTCGACGACCTGACCATGCTGTCCGTGAAGCGGAGCTGAAAAAACTGCGAACCCTGTGCGTCCCGGGTGCACCGCGCAGGGCCGCGGAGCAGCCTGTTCCGCTCTGGCCGCTCTGCTGCGGGAGCATCCAAATTCGCCGAAAAGACCTTTTAAAAGTATGAAATGCTTCCTCTATGAGAGACAGGAAAGCACAAAAGCTGTCGACATAGGGGGAGCATTTCAAACAATATGAGAGGTGACTTTCTGTTTTCAGGAGCACACGTCTTGTGTACGATAATCTGGCCGCACCGCCTAACTTCCCAGCGCTGAAAAAGGCTGGATGTTCGATGGAACTCCCCTAGCCAACATTCTTCCCATTTCCTCCGGCGTTATCAACCCTCCAGTTCATCTGGGAGAATGCCGGACTGTTGTTGATGGAAATGGGCGTAAAGCGATGCTTCTGACTTCTGAAGGAAACCGTGCCAAAATGCCCGCTTATCATCAATGGCAGGTCCATATCAGATGTCCGGAAAGGAGAAAACACCACTTCCAGCCTTGACACCACGTCCCGCTTCGGCTACAATAATCTGGAAAAAAGCAGGCGGGACAGGACTGGCTTCCCAAAGGAGCACGTCCCGCCGAGTGGGAGTGAGACATTCGTGCGTCCGGAACACCAGGATTCCCCCTTCGTCAGGGGCTTGAAGGACGGAATTTCCATCTGTATCGGCTACCTTTCCGTGGGCTTTGCCTTCGGGATTTTTGCTGTCTCCGAGGGGCTTACCCCTCTGGAGGCGATTCTGATTTCTGCAACCAATGTCACCTCCGCGGGGCAGCTCGCGGCGGTGCCTGTCATCCTGTCGGGGGGAACGCTGTTTGAGCTTGCGGCCTCACAGCTCATCATCAACCTGAGGTATACGCTGATGAGCATTCTGCTGTCTCAGAAATTCGACAGCAGCGTCCGGCTCTCCGACCGCTTTCTCATCGCCTTTGTCAACACGGACGAGGTCTTTGCCGTGGCATCTTCCAAAAAATCCGTGGGCAGGGAGTACCTGTTCGGGTTGATTCTGACCCCCTTTCTCGGCTGGACGGCGGGAACGGCGGCTGGAGCCTGCGCAGGCGATGTTCTGCCGGCCCTGGTCATCTCCGCTCTGGGCATCGCAATTTACGGCATGTTCATCGCCATTGTCGTCCCCCCCGCGCGGGAGCAGCGAAGCGTTCTGTTCTGCGTTTCGATTGCCATTGCGCTCTCGTGTCTCTTCCGTTTTCTGCCGGTGCTTTCCGGCGTACAGACAGGCTTTGTGGTCATCATCTGCTCCGTGATCGCTGCGGCAGCGGCTGCGGCCCTGTTCCCACTGCCGGAAAAGGAGGACGGTCATGAAGTTTGACGCATTTCTCCCCTATCTGCTCACCATGGCGCTGGTGACCTATCTGGTCCGGGCGGTGCCGCTGGTGCTGATGAAAAAGAAAATTGAAAACCGCTTTGTGCTCTCTTTTCTGTACTACATGCCCTACGCGGTGCTGAGCGTCATGACGGTGCCCGCTGTCTTCTTTGCCACCGGCCATGTGCTCTCCGCCGCAGCAGGCGTTGTCGTTGCCCTTGTGCTGGCCTTCCGGAAGCGGGACCTGCTCACCGTTGCCATCGGCGCTTCAGTCGGCGTCTTCTTCGCGCAGCTGCTTTTGCAGATGATGGGGTGATGCGCTGGAGGCTTGTGGGCAGAAATCCCTCTGCTCCCCGTCAATCACCGGGTACTCTCTCAGCTTTCCGCCGTACTGTACCACAGCGATACCACCGCGCTTGCAGGCATTGCTCTTGTGCAGGATTTCTCCAGTTTTATAGCACTTGAAAAGACCATATGCCCGATTAAAAACGCTGTTTTTTTTGAAGCTCTGTGTTATATATCCATGGCGCAAGCCCTCCTTTTCTGTGTTAATGGTTTTGTGAAGATTCCATTATTACACTTTTTAGAGGGTTTGCGTCTTTTTGCATTAAATCTAAATTGATGTTTTGTTGCGTTTCTGCCAGCTGCGAAGTTTGAGGCAGGATATGCAATAGAGAGTGGAGGAAAATATGAGAATATTACGTGTGGTTTTTGCCCACAAAAGCAGATGACCGCTATAAAACGGGACTGTATAATACCTGTGGTGTCATATTCAAAGCGGGCCTTGACGTTGATTTGCCGCGGTTTCCTGGATTTTCGGAATGCCATTGTTTGCCCCCTGCTCCAGTCTTTTCTTTCTTTTTTGAAAATATTTTTCGTCTTAAGTGTAAAAGAAAAAGCTTGTGATGTACACATAAAAAATGTACATAGTGTAAAAGAAAGAACCTGTGATGTACACACAAAAATGTATATGAGGAGGCTTGTGAAACACAATAGTTTTAAAAATATTTTTCGTGGATAATTCGCCTCCTCAGACCCACGTGCACGCGATTTGAGAGCCACTAAATCGCACATATAGAGCCACCCTCACGGACGATTGAGCCACCACAGT
>CACZUK010000089.1 GCA_902784305.1 Oscillospiraceae bacterium
CCCTTGCCGTACCAGCACGCCACCGCGAAGACGGGGGAGAGCAGGGTCAGGGCGTACCAAATCATCATATAGCCGCGGGGATTGAAGCTGCTGAACACCACCGTCCACAGGTGGTACACCGCGCACATGCCCCCCAGAAACAGGAGGCAGTTCACCGCCGCCTTGCCTGGCGTGCGGCTGAACACCGCAATCACCAGGCAGAGCACCAGCCACACCGCCAGGCCGGAGAACACATTGCGCAAATCCAGCAGCTCCAGAGGGCGGTGCCACCAGACGGAGGAATCCAGCGCCAGGTTGTCCAGCCACTTGGAGAAGGCCCCCAGCGCCGCCCCGGCCAGCAGCAGCGCCGCGGAGCAGAGGACGGACAGCACAGCGCTGTCCGCCTCTTTCGGCTCCCGAATGTTGTTCAAAATCCCTTTCATGGTCACATATCCGACCAGTCCACCACGTCCTTGTTCTTGACAAAATATTCCACGCCGGAGTAGACCGTGGTGAGCAGAATCACCCAGCTGCACACGCTGTCCAGCATGGGGATGGACACCGCCAGCATCAGAATCAAACACACCATGGTGGAGGCGGTCTTCACCTTGCCGGACCAGGCCGCGGCGATGACCTTGCCCCGGTCCGCGGCAATCATCCGCAGGGCCGACACCGCGAACTCCCGGGTCAGCACCACCAGCAGCATCCAGGCGGGGAAGCGGCCCCACTCCACGAACACGCACATGGCGGCAGTGACCAGCATCTTGTCTGCGATGGGGTCCACGAACTTGCCGAAGTCCGTCACCATGTTCCGGGAGCGGGCGATGTAGCCGTCAAAGAAGTCGCTGATGCTCGCCAGCAGGAAAATGCCCAGACCCACCAGCACATGGTTGGGAAAGTCCAGATAGAGCACCACCAGAAAGGCGGGAATCAAAATCACCCGCAGCATTGTAATTTTATTCGCTAAATTCATAACAGTTCCCTCACTCTTCTTCGATTTCTCCCATCATATCTCCGTCCACCGTGTCCGTCAGGCGCACTTGTACGAAGCTGCCCGGGGCCATGCGTCCCGCGGCGGGGAAGTAGACGTGGCCGTCGATGTCCGGGGCGTCGGCGTAGGTCCGGCCGCGCCAGCAGCCCATCTCCTCGTCGAAGCCCTCCACCAGAACCTCCACCGTCTCGCCCAGCCGGCTCTCGTTGTACTCGTCCATGACATCGCTCTGGAGGTCCACCAGCAGCTCCAGACGGTGGGCGGCCACCTCCGGGTCCACCTGATTGGGCATGGTCGCGGCCTTGGTGCCCTCCTCGGGGGAGTACTGGAACACCCCGGCCCGGACCAGCTTCTGCTCCCGCAGAAACTCGCACAGCTCCTCGAACTTCTCCTCGTCCTCACCGGGCAGGCCGGTAATCAGGGAGGTGCGGAACACCGCGTCGGGGATTCTGGCTCGAATGGCGTCCAGCTTGGCAATCAGCTCCGCCTTGGTGCCCCGGCGGTGCATGACGGACAAAATCTCGTCGTTGCAGTGCTGGAGGGGCACGTCGAAGTAGTGGACGATTTTCGGCTCCGTGGCCATGACCTCAATCATCTCGTCGGTGAGGTCGCTGGGGTAGAGGTAGTGGAGGCGAATCCAGTGGAAATCCAGCCTGCACAGCTTTTTAAGCAGCTCCGGCAGGGCGTGGCGGCCGTAGAGGTCGGTGCCGTAGCGGGTCACGTCCTGGGCGATGAGAATCAGCTCCTGAACCCCCTGTTCGGAGAGGAATTCGGCCTCCTCCAGCAGACTTTCCATGCTCCGGGAGCGGTAGCGGCCCCGGATGGCCGGAATCGCGCAGAAGGCGCACCAGTTGTTGCAGCCCTCCGCGATTTTCAGGTAGGCGAAATAGGGCTCCGTGGTCAGAATCCGCAGGCCGTCGTCGTCGGTGGCGTTGATGTCCCCGAAGTGCTCCGGGCGCTGCTCCGCCATCAGCTCGTCAATGGCGCTGACGATGTCCGTGTAGCTGCCCGTGCCCAGCAGGCCGTCCACCTCCGGCAGGCTCTCCTTGATTTCCGCCCGGTAGCGCTGGCTCAGGCAGCCCGTGACCAGAATCTTTTTGAGCGCTCCCGCCTCCTTGAGCCTTGCCATCTCCAGAATGTGGGCGATGGCCTCCTCCTTGGCCGCGTCGATGAAGCCGCAGGTGTTCACCACCACCACGTCGGCGCCCTCCGGCTCCCAGGTGACGGTGTGGCCCGCGTCCTGCACCAGACTCATCATCTGCTCCAGATTGACCCGGTTTTTGTCGCAGCCCAGGGAAATAAATGCAACTTTATAGCTCATCTGATTTGCTCCTCAGTCCTCAAATGCGGAACCTTCCGCGCCGTATCGTTCCAGCGCCTCCTTCACCTGCTGCCAATCGAAGCCCCGGCGCAGCAGGTAGCTCTGGACCCGGGCCAGCTCCCTGGCGTCCGGCTCCCGGCCCCGCAGCTTGCGCTCCACCAGCCGGTCCAGCTCCTCCGCCGGGTCCTCCAGCTCAGAAAGGGCTTCGGACCACAGCTCCCGGGGGATGCGGCGGCGAAACAGCTCGCTCTCGATCTTTTTGCGTCCGTAGCCCTTGCGCTGGTAGTGGCGGACCACCGTGGCGGCGCAGCGCGCGTCGTCCAGCATGCCCAGACCCTCCAGCCATTGGGCGGCGGCTTCGGCGTCCGCGTCGGTGACGCCCTTGCGCTTCAGGCGCAGCAGCAGCTCCTGCCGGGAGACCAGCGTGCGGCTGACGATTTGGGCGGCCTGATGCTTGGCCAGCGTCAGCCGGGAGAGGTCCGTCAGCGCCTGATACTCCGCGCGGGAAAGCTCCTTCCCGGCGTAGAGCCGGTGAAGGAGCACTTCATTTTCTGTGAGCCGGACCAGGGAATTGTCCTCAAAAAACACCAGAACCCGGCCCCGGACCCGCTGAGAGGCCTCCATCCGCACAATTTTGGGCATCAGCCTTCAAAGTCCTCGGCGGAGATGTCCAGGCTCAGCAGGGCGTCGAACTCGTCCATATCCCGGGGCGCCGGGGCGGACACGGGGTTCTCCTTCTTGGGGGGACGGCCGCGGCCGCGCTTGGGAGCGGGCTCGGGAGCGGCCTCAGGCTCCGGGGCCTCCTCGGGCTGGGCCGCGGGGGCGCGTCCTGCGGCCTGAGCGGCGGCCAGCGCCTGACGGCTCATCAGCTTGTAGGCGTTGGCGCGAATCTTCTGGTCCAGCTCCTCGGCCACGTCGGGATGGTCCTTGAAGTACTGCTTGGCGTTGTCCCGGCCCTGACCCAGGCGCACGTCGCCCATGGAGAACCAGCTGCCGGACTTCTCCACCAGATTCAGCTGCACGCCCAGGTCCACCAGCTCGCCCAGCTTGGAGATGCCCTCGCCGTACATGATGTCGAACTCCGCCTCCCGGAAGGGGGGCGCCACCTTGTTCTTGACGATTTTCGCCCGGGTGTGGCTGCCCACCATCTCGTCGCCCACCTTCAGCGTGGACATGCGGCGCACGTCAATGCGCACGCTGGCGTAGAACTTCAGGGCGCGGCCGCCGGTGGTGGTCTCCGGGTTGCCGTACATGACGCCGATCTTCTCCCGGAGCTGGTTGATGAAGATGACCACGCAGTTGGTTTTGGAGATGCAGCCGGCCAGCTTCCGCAAAGCCTGGCTCATGAGGCGGGCGTGGAGGCCCACGAAGCTCTCGCCCATCTCGCCCTCAATCTCCGCCCGGGGCACCAGCGCGGCCACGGAGTCCACCACCACCACGTCCAGAGCGCCGGAGCGCACCAGCTGCTCGCAGATTTCCAGCCCCTGCTCGCCGGTGTCCGGCTGGGAGATGAGCATGGAGTCGATGTCCACGCCCAGGGCGCGGGCATAGCTGGGGTCCATGGCGTGCTCGGCGTCGATGTAGGCCACCTCACCGCCCAGCTTCTGGGCCTGAGCCACGATGTGCAGGGCCAGAGTGGTCTTGCCGGAGGACTCGGGGCCGTAGATTTCCACGATTCTGCCCCGGGGCACGCCGCCGATGCCCAGGGCCAGGTCCAGGCCCAGGGAGCCGGTGGGGATGGCCTCCACCTGAATGTTGGAGTTGTCGCCCATGCGCATGATGGCGCCCTTGCCGAAGGTCTTTTCGATTTGGGCCATGGCGGTCTCCAGCGCCTTGAGCTTTTCCTCACTGGAGACGGGGGCGGGAGCGATGTTCTTGGAGGGAGCGGTTTTCTTTGCCATAGTTATGATACCTTTCTGTGCTCCGATTTGGCTCGGAGGCGATGAAAACAGTATTTTCTGAAGCTGTTAAACAGATTCGGGGTGCAGGGGCCTGACGGCACCTTCCGGGTTTGGGCGCAGCCCGACTCACATAACCGAGCCCTCGACGCCGCGCCAGTGGCCGAAGGCGTCCTTGTGGCGGCGGATGGAGCGGTAGCCGTTGCGGGCCAAAATCGCCTCCACGTCGTCGGCCTGGTCGTCGCCCACCTCAAAGAGCAGAATACAGGTGGAGCGCATGGCGCCGCGCCAGTTGGCCGCGATTTTCCGGTAGAACTCCAGCCCGTCCGGGCCGCCGTCCAGGGCCAGCGCCGGCTCGTACTCCCGGACCTCAGGGTCCAGCATCAGCATGTCGTCGGTGCGCACATAGGGCGGATTGCACACAATCAGGTTGAAGTCCCAGATCATCTCCGGGGGCTGCTGGAGCGCGTCGGCCTTGAAGGTGGTGATCTGACGGCTCAGACGGTTGTTGGCCACGTTGCGGCGGGCCACCTTCAGGGCCTCCTCGCTCACGTCCGCCAGCACCACCCGGCAGTTGGGCGCGTGCTTCGCCACCGCCAGGCCCAGACAGCCGCTGCCGCAGCACAAATCCAGCACCCGGCCGTGCTCCCCGGAGCCCCGGGCGATTTCAATGGCCCGCTGGGCGATGATTTCCGAATCCGGCCGCGGAATCAGCACATTCCGATTCACCACCAGCTCCATGCCGTAGAAATCCCACTTGCCCAGAATGTACGCCAGCGGCTCCCCGTCCAGACGGCGGCGGGCCAGCGCCTCAATCTGCGCTTCGGTGTCCGAGACCACATAGAGCTGCATGGAGCGGTAGAACTCCTCCCGGCTCTTGCCCGTCACGTGGCAAATCAGCTCCCGGGCCTCCAGCTGCGCCTCTTCCACGCCCGCGCGGCGCAGGGCGTGACGCAGGTCCATGTATACGGTGTTGTAGGTTTTTGCCATGTCCCTTTCTCTCCCTTCCCAGACTCACCACGCGTCCTGTCCGGCGCGCTCCGGGATGACCCGCTCCATGGCCGCAATGGCGCACTCAATCATGGAATCATCCGGCTCATTGGTGGTAAAATTCTGCATCCACAGCCCTGGGGCCGTGCACATTCGGGAGAGAAGGTTGTCGTGGGCGCCCATATAGCGGTTGATTTCAAAGGTGATGCCCACCACCACCGGCAGCAGCAGCAGCTTGAGGAGCAGCTGAAGCAGCACGTTGCGGACCCGCACCACGGAGAAAATCAGGATGGCGATGACCATCACCACGAACAGAAAGCTGGTGCCGCAGCGGGGGTGATGCCGGGGCTGCGTGCGCACGTTCTCCACCGTCAGGGGCAGGCCCATCTCGTAGCAGTAGATGGTCTTGTGCTCCGCCCCGTGGTAGGAGAACACCCGCTTCATGTCCGACTGTTGGGACACCAGAGCCAGGTAGAGCAGGAAGAGCGCGATGCGCACCCCGCCCTCGATGAGATTGCGAACGAAAAAGCTGGGAATCACATCCTGGAGCAGGCCGAACAGCAGCGCCGGAAGCAGAATGAACAGTCCCACCGAGAAGGCAACGCCCAGCGCCGCCGCCACGTAGATGACAAACTGCTCCACCGCCTCGCTGCCCAGCTTCTTCTCCAGCCAGCGCTCGAATTTGGACGGCTCGGCGGTCTCCTCGCCGTCCTCCGGGTAAAACTGCGCGGAAAACATCAGGGCCTTGACGCCCCGGACCATGGAGTCCAGGAAGGTGACGCTGCCGCGGACGAAGGGCAGTCCCAGCACGGGATAGCGCTCCTTGATGAGGGTCAGGGCCTCCTCCTTGAGCTCGATGCCGCCGTCCGGACGGCGCACCGCGATGGCCTGCTTTTCCGGGCCGCGCATGAGGATGCCCTCGATGAGGGCCTGCCCGCCGATGCTCGTGCGGAAGCAGACCTCAGGACTTGCTTGTTTGGACATGGATGGTTCTCTGCTCCTTCTGAATCATAGCAAATTTTCGGGCCCGTGGCAAGAAGGGATTCCTGACAGCGGTCCCAAAAAACGGACTGTATATTGCTCTCTGCCCCGTGGGACGCCCGCGGCGCTTACCGGGGCGCGGGCTGGCTCATGGGCAGGCTGATGGTGACCACGCAGCCGCCGCCCTCGGCGTTGGCCACGTCCAGACTGCCGCCGTGGCGGGTGACGATTTCGTCGCACACGCTCAGCCCGATGCCGCTGCCCCGGACCTTGGAGGTGGCCTTGTAGAACATCTCCTTCACATGGGGCAGGTCCTTCTCCAGCACGCCGGGGCCGTGGTCCCGGATGCGGATGACCACCCGGTTCCCCTGCACGCCCAGGCTGGCTTCGATGAGCTGGTTCTCTCCGCCGTGCTTGGCGGCGTTGTCGAGCACGTTGGAGAACACCTGCCGCAGCCGCTCCGGGTCACCGGGGATGGGGGCCAGCTCGCCGGCGGTGTCCCGGTACTCCAGGCGGATGTTCTTTTTGCGGTAAAACTGGCGGTAGGTGAAGATGGCGTCCTCAAACTCCGCCTGAATGTCCACATCCTCCATGTTCAGGGTGAAGCGCCCGTCCTCGATGCGGGAGAACTCCAGCAGCTCCTCCACCATTTTGGACAATCGCTGTCCCTCGCTGGCGATGATGCTCAGGCCCTTGTGGACGCTCTCCGCGTCGCTGATTTCCCCGGTGAGCAGGGTCTCACTCCAGCCGTTGATGGCCGTCAGGGGGGTGCGCAGCTCGTGGGACACGGAGGAGATGAACTCGCTCTTCATCTTCTCCGTCTGGCTGATTTTGGAGGACATGTTGTTGATGGCGTCGATGAGGTCCCCCACCTCGTCGTCGTACTGCTTCTCGATTTGGATGCCGTAGCTGCCCTCCGCGATGCCCTTGGCGGTGTCGGTGATGCGGGAGAGGGGCGTGATGACGGAGCGGATGAAGTACATATTCACCAGATACACCAGCGTGGTGACCAGGGCGGCGATGAGCGTGACCAGACTGACCATGAGCACGATTTGCCGGTCCACCAGAGTGAGGCTGGTGACCACCCGCATGACGCCCCGGACCTGGCCGTTGCTGACGATGGGGGAGGAGGCGGCCATGATGCGCTCCCGGGTCTCGGGACTTCTGCCGGCCCAGGAGGTGACGCTCTGGGTGTCGATGGCCTTGACCACGTCCTCAGTGGCGGGGGAGCCGCCGGAGGTGAGGCCGGAGGAGGACTGCAAAATCTGGCCGCGGCTGTTGATGAACTGGAGCTCCAGCCGGTCCCGGTCGTCGAAGTCGGCCAGATAGTGCTGGGCCATGCTCAGGTAGATGGCCTCGTTGGTGGCGTAGTTGGAGAAGACCACGCTGGCAATTTTGGCCCGGTTCTCCAGATTGGTGCGCACGCTGGAGTAGAAATAGCTGCTGAAGGAGGCTGTGAAGAAGATGACCACCAGCAGGCCCAGAGCCAGCACCGCGGAGAGGCTGTTGACCATCCAGCGGTTGCGCAGGCCCTGATGCTCCCGGCCCTGGTCGCGCAGGAAGGGGAGATGCCAGCTGCGCTGACGCTCAATTGCCCGTTTTGCCACAATTCCCCCTCCTTTTTTTAAATCGCTTCGCCCGTCGG
>CACZUK010000090.1 GCA_902784305.1 Oscillospiraceae bacterium
CCGCCGCCGTTCCCTCACTTTTTGGGGGACACGCCCCACCCTCTTCCTCCTCCGGGTCCGGCGGCGCACAGCGGCAAATCTCTTCCCACCGCCCCGTGTGTGCGCGAGGCGCGGACAATCGGGCGCGACCGGCGCTCAACGCCCCAAAAAAGGGCAGAGAAATGGAAAAAACGTTGCGCAAACAGGTTGTCAACTGGCTAAGCGTCTGCTATAATAGGGAAAATAAGTTTCACTCGGGGCAGGAGGAGGCCCCGGCGCACCCACGAGGGGACAAGGCATGAAATACAAAAAGTGGAATCTGGCCGCTCCGCGGGGAGGGGCCGAGACAATGGAGCGCAGCGGGTTTACGCCGCTGCTCTCCCTGGTGCTCTCACAAAAGGGCTGCGAGACGGCGGAGGAGGCCCGCACGACACTGGAGCGGGGCGCGAACCTGCTGCACGAGCCGGAAGAGATGAAGGACATGGACCGGGCCACGGCGCGGATTCGGCGCGCCATCGCGGCGGGGGAGCTGATTTGCGTCTACGGCGACTACGACGTGGACGGCATCACGGCCACCTGTCTGCTGGTGAAGCGGCTGAAGAGCCTGGGGGCGCGGGCGCTGCCCTATGTGCCCAACCGGATGAACGAGGGCTATTCCCTGAACGATGAGGCTCTGGAGGAGCTGCGCCGGCAGAGCGTCCGTCTGATTGTGACCGTGGACTGCGGCATCACGAACCTGGAGGAGACGGAGCACGCCCGCGCGATGGGCATGGACGTGGTGGTGACGGACCACCACGAGTGCAAGGAGCGGGTGCCCCGCTGCGCGGCGGTGGTGAATCCGCATCAGCCGGACTGTCCGTATCCGTTCAAGCACCTGGCGGGGGTGGGCGTGGCGCTGAAGCTGGCGCTGGCCCTGACGCCGGAGGCGGAGCGGGAGCGTTTTCTGCGCGAGAGTGTGGATTTGGCCGCTGTGGGGACGGTGGCGGACGTGATGAAGCTCTCCGGCGAGAACCGGGCCATCGTGGCCATGGGTCTGGAGCAGCTGCGCCGGGCGCGGCGGCCGGGTCTGCGGATGCTTTTGCAGGAGTCGAACCTGGGCGACCGGGTGCTCACGTCCACGACCATCAGCTACACGCTGGCGCCGCGGCTGAACGCGGCGGGCCGGATGGGCTGTCCGGAGCTGGCGGTGCGGCTGCTGATGACGGACTCGGAGTCGGAGGCCCAGGTGTGCGCCCAGCGGCTGTGTCAGCTCAACAAGGAGCGGCAGGCGGTGGAGCAGGACATCTTCCAGCAGTGTACGGCGCTGCTGGAGCAGCACCCCAGCATGCGGGAGCACGCCATCGTGCTGGCGGGCGAGAACTGGCATCAGGGGGTCATCGGCATCGTGGCCTCCCGGCTGGTGGAGCGCTATCAGCTGCCGGTTTTTATGATTTGTCTGGAAAATGGCCGCGGAAAGGGGTCCTGTCGCTCCTGCGGCGGCTTCAATCTGTTTGAGGCGCTGGTGGCGTGCTCGGATTTGCTGGAGACCTTCGGCGGGCACGAGCTGGCGGCGGGCTTCACGATACAGGCGGAGCATCTGAACGCCTTCCGGCGCCGGGTGGTGGACCTGGCGGCGCGGCATCCCGCGGACGAGGGAGGCCGGGTGCTGCACATTGACGCGGCGCTGCCGGATTTGAGCCTGCTGACCCTGCGCAATGTGGAGGATTTGCGGCTGCTGGAGCCCTTCGGCGCGGGGAATCCCCGGCCCACCTTCCTGCTGGAGCAGGTGCTGGTGGAGTCGTGCAGCAGCGTAGGCGGCGGGCGTCACACGCGGCTCCAGCTGAGCCGGAACGGGGTGAGCATCGACGCGATTTTCTTCAGCATGTCGCTGCTGGAGATGGGACTGCGGCCGGGCATGGTGCTGGACGTGGCCTTCTTCCCCCAAATTAACGAGTTCCGCGGGGAGCGGACGGTGCAGCTGCTGGTCACGGACCTGCGGCGGAGCATGAGTCCGGCGCAGCGGGATTTGCGGCTCTATCGCCGCTATGTGTCCGGCGAGGCGCTGGAGCGCTGGGAGCTGGAGCTGCTGCTGCCGGAGCGGCGGAATTTCGTGGCTCTGTGGCGCTATCTGGCCCAGTCGGCGGCCACGGAGGCGCTGGTGGAGGCGCCCACGGTGCTTTCCCGGAACGTGGCGCAGTTCAGCGGCGTACAGCAGAGCTGCGCGGCGACGATGATTTGTCTGGAGGTCTTCCGGGAGCGCGGGCTCATCGACCTGAGCGTGGGGCCGCGCACGCTGACCATCCGCATCCACACCGGGACGGACAAGGTGGATTTGAACGAGTCGGCGGTGCTGCGCAGGCTGCGCGCAAGGCTGGGTTGAGGCGGGGCGCTGCCCGGCACCCCCTGAGAACCCCGATACTTTCCACCCCTTCCCCATCGGCGGCACCGGGGCTTCCTTTGCCGCTCACACCGCCGGGGGGGGGCAGTCGCTTTGTAAACATTAAAAGCAGAAAACACCGTAAAAGCGGCTGATTCTTCCGTCATTTACCGCTGTCGCTGCCCATTTGCGCGTCAGCAGATTGCCAGCGGACGCAGTCCGCCAAAAGCAGAAAACACCGCAAAAGCGGCTGATTCTTCCGTCATTTACCGCTGTCGCTGCCCATTTGCGCGTCAGCAGATTGCCAGCGGACGCAGTCCGCCGCATGTCAGCAGATCGTCGGCGGACGCGGTCCGCCCTGGGAAAGGAGAGGTGCAACGATGGACCCCATTCTGGAACGCTATCACGCGCTGGAGGAAAAGGTGCTCAGCTACAATCCCGGTGCAGACACGAAGCTGCTTTACGCGGCCTTTCAGTACGCGGACAGCAAGCACTCAAAGCAGATGCGGCGGGACGGCACGCCCTACATCACCCACCCGCTGGCGGTGGCGGACATCTGCGCGGACTTGAAGCTGGACATGGAGTCGCTGCTGGCGGCGCTGCTCCACGACTGCATTGAGGACACGGACGCCTCGAAGGAGGACATCGCCGCGCGCTTCGGCGAGGACGTGGCGGAGCTGGTGGAGGGCGTCACCAAGCTGACGCGCATCAAGTACGCCTCTCTGGCGGAGAAGCAGATGGAGAATCTGCGCAAGATGCTGCTGGCGATGAACCGGGACATCCGGGTGATTCTGGTGAAGCTGTGCGACCGGCTGCACAATATGCGCACCATGCAGTACCAAACGCCGAAGAAGCAGCACGAAAAGAGCCTGGAAACCATGGAAATCTACGCCCCCATCGCCCACCGGCTGGGCATGGCGGTGCTGAAATACGAGCTGGAGGATTTGTCCATCCGCTATCTGGACCCGCTGGGCTACAAGGAGATTGAGAACCAGCTCAACGCCCGCTTCTCCCGGCACAGGGAGTTTCTGGCCGCGACGCAGCGTCGCATTGAGACGCGCATGAGCCAGGAGGGCATCCACTGCAAAATCACCAGCCGGACCAAGCACATCTATTCCATTTACTGGAAAATGTACCCGCAGCACAAGACGCTGGACGAAATCTTTGACCTTTACGCCCTGCGCATCATCGTGGACACGGTGGCGGACTGCTACAACGCCCTGGGTCTGATTCACGACATGTACAAGCCGGTGCCCGGCCGCTTCAAGGACTACATCTCCACGCCCAAGCCCAACGGCTACCAAAGCCTGCACACGACGGCCATCGGCCGGGAGGGCATCCCCTTCGAGGTGCAGATTCGCACCTGGGAGATGCACGAGACGGCGGAATACGGCATCGCGGCCCACTGGAAGTACAAAAAGGGCGGCCGCAACGCCCAGGGCGAGGAGGAGGCCTACGAGTGGGTGCGCAAGCTGCTGGAAAGCCAGCAGGACACGGACGCGGAGGAGTTCATCAAGAGCCTGAAGGTGGATTTGTTCTCCGACGAGGTCTTCGTGTTCACGCCCAAGGGCGAGGTAAAGGGCCTGCCCGCGGGCTCCACTCCCATCGACTTCGCCTATTCCATCCACTCGGCCATCGGCAACCAGATGATCGGCGCGAAGGTGAACGGGCGGCTGGTGCCCTATCAGACGGTGCTCCAGAACGGCGACATCGTGGAGATTCAGACCTCCAAGTCCGCCCGGGGTCCCAGCCGGGACTGGATGAACCTGTGTAAGAGCAACGAGGCGCGCAACAAGATTCGTCAGTGGTTCAAGAAGGAGCGCCGGGCGGAGAACATCGTCAACGGCCGCAGCTCCTTTGAGGCGGCGCTCAAGCGCAACGGCTACACGATCGAGGAGATCTCCGCTCCGGAGATTCTGCCGCGGCTGCTGCGCAAGGCCCAATACAACACGCTGGACGACCTCTACGCGGCCATCGGCTACGGCGGCATGACCTCCATCAAGGCGGTGAACCGGATGAAGGGCGAGCTGGCGGCCATCGCCCGGGAGCAGCGGGAGGCAGCGGCGGCCACGGACCATCTGGACACCAGCGGCGAGGAGGAGAGCATCCACGTCAGCACCAGTCTGCCGCCCATCCCCACGCCGCCCCCGCGGACAGTCTCGAAGACCGGCGTCATCGTGGAGGGCATCGACAACTGCCTGGTGAAGTTCGCGAAATGCTGCGCTCCGGTGCCCGGGGACCCGATTGTGGGCTTCGTCACCAAGGGCTACGGGGTCAGCATCCACCGCGCGGACTGTCCCAACGTGGACCCAAAGAAGCGCAAGCCGGAGGACGCGGGCCGCTGGGTGGAGGTCAGCTGGAGCAAGAACAAGGAGCAGCAGGAGTACGCCACCACGCTGGAGGTCTACGCCAAGGACCGGCCGAACCTCTTCCTGGACGTGGCCGCGTCCCTGAGCGCGGCCAAGGTGCGGGTGGACACCATCAACGCCCGCAGCACCCCCGACGGCTACGCCACGGTGTTCATCCTGCTCACGGTCCGGGACCGCTACGAGCTGGACACGGTCATCCGCAAGCTGGACACCGTCTCCGGCGTCATGACCGTCAGCCGTGGAAAAGGCTAGCGGACTGCGTCCGCGGGCAGACTCCCTACAACTGTCAGAGGTTGCCCATTTCCCGGCCCCAGTCGTGTCACAAGGCACAATCTTTGTGAGGCCGGGTCCTGGAGCCGTTACGGTATTGAACAGGGGAACGGGTAGCGGACTGCGTCCGCGGGCAGACTCCCTACGACTGTTCGCGGTTGCCCATTTCCCGGCCTCGGCTGAGAGTGCGAAATCCAGCCGTGTTTGGCCGGGTCCTGGAGCCGTTACGGTATTGAACAGGGGAACGGGTAGCGGGCTGCGCCCGCGGGCAGACTCCCTACGACTGTTCGCGGTTGCCCAGCTCCCGGCCCCAGTCGTGTCACAAGGCACAATCTTTGTGAGGCCGGGTCCCGGAGCCGTTACGGCAATGCACAATTGTTCTCAATTCCCGGTCAGAGCGGAGCGCGGGCGACCTCAGGTCGCCCCTACAAGGGTCGCCTCTGCGAGTCGCTTGACGATTCGGAAAACGGGCTAAATCTTTCTGATATGCGCAGATTTTCCGCATAATAGTTGAAATATTATCGAACCATTGACCCCCCCCACGAAAGGAAGCACCCCCACTATGAAAGCAGTCGTCACCCGCGTCAGCTCCGCCAGTGTCACCATTGACGGCCAAATCAACGGCCAAATCGGGCGGGGCTATCTGGTCCTGCTGGGCGTCGGCCCGGAGGATACCGAACAAATCGCCGAGAAAATGGCGGAGAAAATCTGCAATCTCCGGGTTTTTGAGGACGAAAACGAAAAGATGAACCTGGACCTGGCCACCGTGGGCGGCGCGCTGCTGGTGGTGAGCCAGTTCACCCTCTACGCCGACCTCAAATCCCGCCGCCCGGGCTTCTCCCACGCCGCGAAGCCGTCGCTGGCCGTGCCGCTCTACGAGCACTTCATGGCCTGCTGCCGCTCCCGGGGCTTCCGGGTGGAGCACGGCGAGTTCGGCGCGGATATGCAGGTGACGAGCGTCAACGACGGGCCCGTCACCCTGATTTTTGAACTTTAAGGCCGAAGAAACCCCTGTTTTTATCCAAATTTGGCGGTAGACGGCTCTTTTCCGCCAGCTCACCGCCTGCGAAGGCCTTCGGTCCGCAAAGGTTTTGCCGAAAGGGCACTTTGTCGGCGTTTGGCGCCTGCCCGCAAGGGCGCTCCCGCCCCCGCGGGGCTTCTGATGATTTGAAGAACAGTCCCTCGCCCACCGTTTTCGCCGGATTTCCTCCGTGATTCCGCTATTTCTTCCAATTTCTGAGGTGTTTTATGCAGATTCAACGCTATGTAGTCGGCCCCGTCATGACCAACTGCTACCTGCTGGGCGACGAGTCCACCCGAACGGCCGCCTTCATCGACCCCGGCGACGCCGGTGACACCCTGGCCCGGCACGCGCTTCAGGACAACTGGCAGATTGCCGCCGTGCTGCTCACCCACGGCCACTTCGACCACATCGGCGGCGTGGAGGCCCTGCTGGACAGCCTGGCCAAGGCCGGTCAGCCGGACGTGCCCGTGTACATCCACCGCGCCGACTTCCCCGAGGCGCCCGCCAGCTTCGGCCGGGGCATCAGCCTGGAGGGCATCGAAAACGTGCACTTCTACGGCGAGGGGGACACGGTGCAGGTGGGCGGCTTCACCGTCACCGTGCTGACCACGCCGGGCCACACCGCGGGCGGCGTCACCCTGCGCTGTGGGGACGCGCTGTTCACCGGCGACACCCTCTTCGCCGGTTCCTGCGGCCGCACGGACTTCCCCACCAGCGACGAGAACGCCATGATGGCCTCGCTGCGCCGTCTGGCCCTGCTGGAGGGCAATCTGAAGGTCCTGCCCGGCCACGAGAGCACCTCCAGTCTGGACGTGGAGCGCCGGTACAATCCCATGGTCCGCTGGGCACTTCGCTAAGAACTTCCCCTGATGCAATCCGGCTTCGGCGCTGGCCGGGTCTTCTTCGTCCACTCAGCGCCCGCGTTCGGCGCACCGACTCTCATGGGGCACGCGCTCCTTTGTGACGCGCGGCTCCCGCGGATGGGACGATAGCTCCCTCTTTCACCCCCCCCGCCGGATTCAATCAGCGTTTTTCATCGCTTTTTTCCTATGAAACTCTATTTAAATCACTCCTATCGCTACGCCATCGAGCAAATCACGATGGTTCTCTTCCCCGGCCAGAAGCCGGAGTACCCCGACGCGGAGCCGCTGAGCGAGGACGATTTCTGCCGCTCCCAGCTCAGCGTGGAGCATGGCACCGCCCGCGCCCGGACTGAGCTGCGCGTGAACGGTCAGAGCAGCACCGCCGAGGCCAGCGCCCCCGCCCCCTCCGAGGACGCCGACGCGCTGGAGCGGGACCGGCTCCTCCAGCGTATTCTGAAGCAGGCGTACTACCGCGCCGCGCTGCCCCTGCTGGACCAGACGCCGCCCTGGGGTGCGCTGACGGGCATCCGCCCGGCGCGGCTGGCCTCCAAGGCCATGGAGCGCGGCCTGACGGAGGAGGAGAC
>CACZUK010000091.1 GCA_902784305.1 Oscillospiraceae bacterium
GTGAGGGTCCACCTGTTCCCATTCCGAACACAGCAGTTAAGCTCACTTCTGCCGACAATACTTGCTTGGAGACGAGCCGGGAAGATAGGTAGCGCTAACGCAAAGCTCACCACAACTGTGGTGAGCTTTTTCATTTGCATTCGAATACACCCGAAAAGGGGGAGCTTCCATGTCTCTGTTCCTGCAAATCATGCTGACCGTCTTTGTGGCCGAGATGGGGGATAAAACCCAGCTGATGATGATTGCTATGGCGGCCCGCTACAAGCTGCGCGACATCTTCATCGGCGCGGGCTTGGCCATCCTCGCCCTGAACGCGCTGGCTGTGGGTCTGGGCGCGCTGGTGAGCAGCGTTATCCCGCTTTGGCTCATCAAGCTGGCGGCGGCCCTGGCTTTCCTCTACTTCGCCTGGAGCACGCTGCGCGGAGAGGACGATGAGGAGGAAGAAACCTCCAATCAAGGGGGAAAAGCCCCGATTTTAGCCGTTTTCGGCAGCTTCTTCCTGGCTGAGCTGGGGGACAAGACCCAATTGACCGCCATCACCTTCGCCGCCAATGCGGGCGCGGCCCATGCGCTGGTGGTCTGGGGCGCCTGCTCGGTGGGCCTGTTCGCGGCCGACGTGCTGGGCGTGCTGCTGGGCTACCTGCTCAAGAGCAAAGCCCCGGAGGGTCTGATGAATCTGCTGGCCTTCGGTCTGTTCACCGCCTTCGGCCTGCTGACCCTGCGGGAGGGCCTGGGGATGCTGCTCAGCGCCTCCGGCACCGTCTGGGCGGTGACTCTGGCGGCGGGCGTGGCCTTCGCCGTGCTGTGTCTGTTCACCAAAATCCGAGAAAACTGAATAAAACAAAACAAAAGCGCCGTGGGAACCACCCTACGGCGCTTTTGCTTGAAAGAAAAAGAAGAGAAAAGAAAGAAAAAAACCATCGCTTTGCACGCTTACAGTTTAGCACAGAAGACGGGGGAAAGATGTCAAGAATTTGCAACGAAATTGTCAACAAATTGTGAACAACCACGACTGTGTAAAAAAATCTGACGAGTGTGGGGAAAAGGCTTGCAAGTTTCAGAAAAATGGTTTAAGATAAGATAAGGCAACACCGTAATCGACTGTGTCGTGTCAGGGAGCACAGAGAGGAGCAGGGTCGGCTCCTGTCTGCCCAGGTCGGTTTCGGACAGATATGAGGAGGAACTACGCCCATGAAAATACTGTTTCTGGACATTGACGGAAC
Source organism: Oscillospiraceae bacterium (assembly GCA_902784305.1). Classification (GTDB taxonomy): domain Bacteria; phylum Bacillota; class Clostridia; order Oscillospirales; family Oscillospiraceae; genus Onthomonas. The sequence goes on from CACZUK010000091.1 coordinate 1,224, forward strand.
CCTGTGCGAGCCGGGTGAGCACGTTTCCCAGGTCACCATTGACGCCCTCCACCGGGCGCAGGCCAACGGCCATAAAATTTTCATCTCCACCGGCCGCAATGTGCCCAGCATCCAGCCCTTCGTCCTGGCCATTGGCTTCGACGGCATCATTGCCAGCGCCGGCGGCCACATCATCGCGGACGGAGCCGTGCTGGAGGACCGCAAAATGCCTCAGGAGCTGCTGGATCACGCCCTGAGGACCTTTGAAAAGTACAATGTGAGCTATATGCTGGAGACGGACCAGGGTACTTACGCGGATGTGGGCAAGCACATCAAGAAGTGGGAGAAGAATCTGGCCACCGCCAACAGCGAGATGAAGCGCATGATGGTTCAGCTGTTGGAGGGCCTGGGCATGCTGCCTCTGGGCAAGTTTGACAACCAGCCCGTGTACAAAATCTGCTTCATCGGCGACGACGAGCCCTCCGTGGTGGCTGCCATCGGCGAGCTGGGCGACGAGTTCGAGACTGTGCTCCAGGACAACATGGTTCCCGACCAGCCCCGCATCAACGGCGAGACCATGCAGAAGGGCGTGGACAAGGGTGTGGCGGTGAAGGCCATCTGCGCCCACTACGGCGTTGGGCTGGAGGACGCCATCGCCTTCGGTGACTCCGGCAACGACCTGCCCATGCTGGACGTGGCGGGCACCGCTGTGGTCATGGGCAACGCCGCCGACAGCGTCAAGGCCCACGCCACCGTGGTCTGTGAGAGCTGCAAGGACGACGGCATCGCCCACGAGCTGGAGCGCATGGGCCTCATCTGACCCATTTTCCCAAACACGAACACAGGGACCCCGCTGAAGCGTCAGCGGGGTTCTTTTTTGGGGATTGAGGCACAATTCCACCCGGTTCAAGGCAGAATGGGGGCTTGTGGTTTGCTTTACCAAAATTGTGAATTTGCAGTCAAATTGCCGCTCTCACGGCGGGATTCTCGTTGATTTGTGAAAACTTTGTGAATTGGATTGCTATTGAGGCCGGAGGGTGCTATAATGGCGCTGACTCTAGTGCAAAGGAGACATCAAATCTATGATTTTTGATGCTGAGACCAGAGAAATCCTGGCGATGGTCCGGGACTTCGTGGATAAAGAGATGATTCCCAAGGTGGGAGAAATCGAGAAGAACGACAACGAGGGTCTGGACGAGCTGCTGGACAAGGCGGTGGGCATGGGCCTCAACGCCCTGTGCGTGCCCGCGGAGTTCGGCGGACCCGGCCTGACCAATGTGCAGACCTTTGCCATCGCCGAGGAGGTGGCCCGGGGCGACATCGGCGTGGGCACCACCCTCATCGGCAACTGCCTGGCCTCCTACCCTGTGCTGCTCTCCGGCACGAAGGAACAGCAGGCGTACTGGTTCAAGACCATGCTGGAGAAGAAGTGGGCCGCCTTCTGCCTCACCGAGCCGGACGCAGGTTCCGACGCGGGCGGCGTGCGCACAACTGCTGTGGAGGACGGTGACGACTACATCCTCAACGGCACCAAGTGCTTCATCTCCAACGGGCCCATTGCGGGCATCTACACTGTGCTGGCCTCCACCCGTCCCAAGGCAGGCGTGCTGGGCCTCACTGCCTTCATGGTCGAGCGCGACCGCCCCGGCGTGAGCATCGGCAAGGAAGAGGACAAGATGGGCATGCGCCTGAGCGTCACCAGCGAGGTCATCTTCGACAACGTCCGCGTGCCCAAGAGCCACATGCTGGGCAAGAAGAACCGGGGCTTTAAGATTATCCTCGAAACCCTGGACCACAGCCGCGCGGGCGTGGGCGCCTTTGGCGTGGGCATTGCCCAGCGGGCCTGCGAAATTGCCACCGTCTACGCCAAGCAGCGCAAGCAGTTTGGCGCCCCCGTAGCCAACCTCCAGGCCGTGGAGCAGATGCTGGCGGATATGGAGATTCGCACCCAGACCGGACGTCAGATGTACCTCCACGCCGCGGAGCTTATGGACGCGGAGCTGCCCTTCACGCTGGAGGCCTCCATCGCCAAGACCGCAGGTACCGACGCGGGCATGGCCAATGTGGTGGATGGCTTGCAGGTCATGGGCGGCTACGGCTACATGAAGGACTACCCCATGGAGAAGATTTTCCGCGACGCGAAGATTCTCCAGATTTACGAGGGCACCAACCAGGTGCAGCGGGGCGTCATTGCCGGGCAGATGAAGAAGAAGTATGTGGACGGCGGCGCCAAGCCCGCCCCGGCGGCTCCGAAGCCCAAGGCGAAGAAGGAAAACCCTAAGACCGCCGCTCCCGCTCCCGCGGCAAAGAAGTGGACGGGCGAGGGTCTGAACCTGCTGGTCTGCGTGAAGCAGGTCCCTGACACCAACCAAATCAAAATCGACCCCATCAAGCACACCCTGATTCGGGAGGGTGTTCCCGCCATCGTCAACACCTTTGACACCTACGCCCTGGAGACTGCCCTGCGGCTCAAGGACCAGACCGGCGGCAAGGTTACGGTGCTCACCATGGGCCTGCCCGCCGCGGAGGCCGCTCTGCGGGAGTGTCTGGCTGCCGGTGCCGATGAGGCCTACCTCATCACCGACCGCGCGTTCGGCGGCTCCGACACCCTCGCCACCTCCAAAATCATCTCCACCGCCATCAAGGCTTTGGAGGAGAAAAACGGCCGCGCCTTCGACTGCATCCTCTGCGGTAAGCAGGCCATCGACGGAGACACCGGCCAGGTGGGCCCCGAGCTGAGTCAACATCTGGACCGCGCGCTGCTGTCCTACGCCGTGGAGGCTGAGCTGTCCGAGGACGGCAAGGGCGTGAAGTGCAAGCGGGAGAGCGACGAGGGCTATGACTTCTACACCGCGAAGCTGCCCTGCGTCATCACCATGAACAAGACCCCCTATGAGCTGCGCTATCCCAGCTTCCAGACCCAGCGCGCCGCCAAGAGCGCCGAGATTCATGTGCTCACCAGCGCCGAGGTGCAGGTCGCGCCGGAGGAGCGGGGGCTGGCTGGGTCCCCCACCAAGGTGCAGAAGACCTACACCCCGGTGCGGGAGAAGAACGGGCAGAAGATTGCGGGTCTGACCGGGTCCGAGGCCGCGAAGAAGCTGGCGGAGCTGATGAGCGCCGCGAAGCTGCTGTAAGGAGGGGCTGGAATGTCTAAAAATCTTTGGGTTTATCTTGAAACCGACGAGGGCAGGGCCAAAAATGTTGGCTTTGAGCTGCTGAACCCCGGCCGCGCCATGGCGGACAAGCTGGGCGAGGAGCTGGTGGCTGTGGTCATCGGTGAGGGCGTGGAGCAGGCGGCCAGGGACGCCATTGCCTACGGCGCGGACCGCGTCCTCCTGGTGGAGGGCGCCGAGTACCGGAACTACAACACCGACGCGGCCACCTTCGCAATGGCGGAGCTGATTCGCAAATACGAGCCCTCCATCGTCCTCTACGGCGCCACCAACAACGGCCGGGATGTGGCTCCCCGGGTGGCCTGCACCCTGAAGACCGGCCTCACCGCCGACTGCACCGGTCTGGACATTGACGAGGAGACCAGGCTGCTGATGTCCACCCGCCCCACCTTCGGCGGCAACCTGATGGCGACCATCGCCTGCCCCGACCATCGGCCTCAGATGTCCACCGTCCGGCCCGGCGTGTTCAAAAAAGCCGCCTATGATGAGGGCCGCACCGGCGAGATTGTCCGGGAGGAGGTCCACATCGACCCGAAAAACATCCGGGTGGAGCTGGTGGAGCGCATCCGGGAGGTGGCCGAGGCCGTGAACCTGGAGGAGGCGGATGTCATCGTCTCCGGCGGCCGCGGCCTGAAGGCACCGGAAAACTTCACCCTGATTCGGGAGCTGGCCGATGCTCTGGGCGGCGTCGTGGGCGCGTCCCGTGCCGCCGTGGACGCGGGCTGGATTCCCCACGCCCATCAGGTGGGCCAGACCGGCCGCACCGTGGCTCCCAAGCTCTATGTGGCCGTGGGCATCTCCGGCGCGATTCAGCACCTGGCCGGCATGAGCGGTTCGGACACCATCGTGGCCATCAACCGCGACCCGGATGCCCCCATCTTCGGCGTGGCGGATTACGGCATTGTGGGCGACCTGTTTGAGGTGGTGCCCGCCCTGATTCAGGAAATTCGGAACAAAAAAGGCGAATAATGATGCGGGTAGGGCCTGAAGTGCCTTTCAGAATGACCAGCGCGGAGCGGGATGCGTGTCCCGGCGCCGCGCGGTCCCTCTGGGGGCTGCGTCGGGCCCTTCCTTTGCGGGAAAGAGGAAAAGCTATGATACTGTCGATTTTGGGGCTGCCGGTGGTGGTGCTGGTGCTGCTCATTTTCAGCGGAACGGACAAGCGACAGGCGCTGCTCATCTCCGCGGCGGTGCTGGCAATTGGCGTGGTTCCTTTGGCGGTGATGGCCGTGCCCAGGCTGGTCAGCCCCGTGGGGGAGGCCCTGAGTGAGGTGCAGGACACCGACGCGGCCAAGGTGCTGGTGGACAAGTTCGGCGTGCAGATGGACACCAAAAGCCTCAGCGCGGTGAAGCTGGAGGACACCCGGGGCTTTCACGGGGACGGCGAGGTGCTCTATTATCTGGAGGCGCAGGGGGAGAAGCCGGTGCTCAGCGGCTGGGAGGCGCTGCCCCTGTCCGAGGAGATTGTGGAGCGCGCCACGGTGCTCACTGGGGACGGCGAGCGGAACCTGCTGACAGAATCCCTGCCCCTGGGCGAGTTGAAGGGCTGCTGGAGGCTGCTGGGCGGCGAGGACGACGCGGACGGCTCCCAGGATGCGTGGCGCAACTGGTCCCTGTGCCTCTACGATGAGGAGAAAAACGCCTTCTACCTCTATCGTTTCGATTCCTGAGTCAGAGAGGCGCTGCCGGGGGTTCTGGTGCAAATGACCTCGATTTGAGGGGTCGCAAGACTTGATTCTCCGGTTAGGATACGCTATAATGAGACAGAAAAGGAGCGTCAGGGCCTCCAGCGGGAGGCGCCAGGCGACAGCGTACCCGGATGGAGGTAGAACAGCAATGAAAATCACCAACGACATCAAGTATGTGGGCGTCAATGACCATAAGGTGGACCTGTTTGAGGGCCAGTATCATGTGCCCAATGGTATGGCCTACAATTCCTATGTGATTCTCGACGAGAAGATCACCGTCATGGACACCGTGGACGTAAAGTTCACCCAGGAGTGGCTGGACAACCTGGCCGCCGTGCTGGGAGATCAGAAGCCCCACTACCTGGTGGTGCAGCACATGGAGCCGGACCACTCCGCCAACATCATGAACTTCCTCAAGGTCTACCCCGACACTGTGGTGGTGGGCAACGTCAAGACCTTCAACATGATGGGTCAGTTCTTCATGCTCCCCGCGGACATGAAGAAGCTGGTGGTCAAGGACGGCGAGGGCCTGGACCTGGGCAAGCACAAGCTGACCTTCGTCTTTGCCCCCATGGTTCACTGGCCTGAGGTCATGGTCACCTACGACAGCACAGACAAGGTCCTGTTCTCCGCCGACGGCTTCGGCAAGTTCGGTGCCCTGGACGTGGAAGAGCCTTGGGACTGCGAGGCTCGCCGCTACTACATCGGCATCGTCGGCAAGTACGGCATGCAGGTACAGAAGCTGCTCAAAGTCGCCGGCGGCCTGGACATCCAGACCATCTGCCCCCTCCACGGTCCCGTGCTCACGGAGAATCTGGGCCACTACATCGAGAAGTATGACATCTGGTCCTCCTATCGGCCTGAGGAGGAGGGCGTGTTCATCGCCTACGCCTCCATCTATGGCCACACCAAGGCGGCCGCCGAGCTGCTGGCTGAGAAGCTGAAGGCCATGGGCCAGAAGGTGGTCATTGAGGACCTGGCCCGCACGGATATGGCCGAGTGCGTGGAGCAGGCCTTCCAGTACTCCAAGCTGGTGCTGGCCAGCATCACCTACAACGCCGATGTGTTCCCCTTCATGAAGGACTTCATTCACCATCTGACCGAGCGCAACTTCCAGAACCGGACTGTGGCCTTCATCGAGAACGGCTCCTGGGCGCCCTCCGCCAAGAAGGCGATGTCCGCCATGCTGGAGAAGAGCAAGAATCTGACCTACGCCGAGACCTCTGTCACGGTGAAGTCCGCGCTGAACGCCGCCTCTGCCGCTGCCATCGAGAAGCTGGCTGAGGAGCTGGCGCAGTAATCG
>CACZUK010000092.1 GCA_902784305.1 Oscillospiraceae bacterium
GTTCGGCAAGCTGCTGTTGCTGATTTACAACTTCTGCCACAGCTATGCCCTGTCCCTGATCCTGTTCACGCTGCTGACCAAGATCCTGCTGTTCTACTTTTCCTATCAGGGAAAGAAGAGCATGATGCAGACCACGGCCATGCAGGGGGAACTGGAGAAGCTCAAGAAGCAGTACGGCAAAGACCAGGCCCGCCTGAACGAGGAGACCCAGAAGCTCTATGAGCGTGAGGGCGTCAACCCCCTGGGCGGCTGCGTGTGGATGATGGTGCCCATGCTCATTCTGATGGGCCTGTACTACATCATTCGCCGGCCCATGCTCTACATGATGGCCCTCTCCGACACGGAGATCAAGGCCGCCATCGAGGCCGTGGAGAAGCTGGGCTACAGCCTGGGCAACAACGTGGCCTACAAGGAAATCACCCTTGCCGGCCTGATGAACAGCGACACCACCGTCTGGAACGCCGTGGCGGAGGCCGTGGGCCCCAGCGCCAGCAAGATGGCCCACATCGACTTCCACTGGCTGGGCCTGAATCTGGCCGAGATTCCCACCTGGAAGTTCTGGACCCAGCCCTTCACCTGGCAGAACATCGGTCTGACCCTGATTCCCGTGGTGGTGGTCATCGTCAGCCTGTTCTACAGCCAGCTCTCTCAGAAGACCAACCAGATCAACATGGGCAAGAAGAGCGAGAACGACGCGGCCGCCCAGTCCACCAAGACCATGATGATCATGATGCCGCTGATGTACCTTTGGTTCGGCTACATCATGCCCGCGGGCATGTGCGTGTACATGATCTTCAACTCCATCTTCATGGCCATTCAGGAGGTCATCTGCGCCTGGATGCTCCGGGGCAAGTTCGCTGAGCTCCAGGCCGCCACTGAGCGCCGTGCCCAGGAGGCCAAGGAGGAGGAGCGCCGCCGCAAGGAGGAGATCGCCCGCCGCCGCGCCGAGGAGGCCGAGCGGATGAAGACCAAGAAGGGCCGTCAGCAGGTCAAGCGGCAGAAGAAGGCCGCCAAGAGCGGCGACCGTCCCACGGAGCACAGCCGGGTGGGCGTGCGCGCCTACGCCCGGGGCCGTGCCTATGACCCCAACCGCTACCCCGTCACCCCCTACCGGGACCCCCAGGACGTGCTGGACGAGGGTGCTCTGGAGGACACCCTGAGCCGGAAGGGGATTCTGCCCCGGGCCGAGGAGGAGGCCGTGGAGACTCCTGCCGTGAACGAGCAGGGAGCGGCTGCCAACTCTGAGGATATGTTCCAGGAAATCAACGACGAGCTCAAGGGCGGCGAAGAGTAAAAGAATCACTGGTTTAATCTGACGAGAGCGGTGGGCGAGATAGTTTTCGTCCAATCGACAGGAGCCCCGCAGGGGCGGGAGTGCCCCTTGAGGGCAGGCGCGCCAAACGCGGACGAAGTGCCCCGGACGGGGTAAATCCTTTGTGGATTTCAAGTTTTCGCAACGAAGAGTTGGCGGAAAATAGCCATCCAGCGCCGAAGTTGGATTAAATCAGGGGTTCCCATCATCGCCTGATAGAAATTAGGAAAGGAAGTTACCCATGTTAAAATGGATTGAAGCCACCGGTAAAACGGAAAACGATGCCATTGCCGCCGCCCTGAAGAAGCTGGGCCTGGACCGGGACAGCGTCAGCGTCGAGGTCATTGCCCGGGCGAAGACCGGCTTCCTGGGCATCGGCAGCCAGCCCGCCCGCATCCGGGTGAGCTATGAGGTGCCCGACGAGCCCGCCCCTGAGGTGAAGAGCGCCCCTGAGGTGAAGCCCACCCCTGTGGAGGAGCCCAAGCCCGCCGCGAAGCCCGCTCCCGTGGAGGAGCAGGCCCCTGTCGCCGAGAGCGCCCCCGCTGCCGCGCCCGTCGAGGAGCCCGAGGTGCCCGCTGAGAGCGCCGCCGAGGCCGAGGCCCCGGAGCAGAGCGAGAAGGCACCCCGCAAGCGCTCCCGCCGCCGCAGAAAGAAGGCCGCTCAGGAGCCCAAGCCGGAGCCTCAGGAGCAGGCCGCCGAGGCCGTGCAGGAGAGTGAGCAGCCCAGCGCGCCCGCCGAGCCCGCCCCGGACCGCACCGCGGAGATTGACGCCTTCCTCACCGGCCTGATGGAGAAGCTGGACGTGGAGGCCAAGCCGGTCATCCGCCTGAAGGAGGACAACATCTACGCCGTGGAGCTGGTGGGCGAGAACCTGGGCGGCCTGATCGGACGCCGGGGCGACACCCTGGACGCCATCCAGCAGCTCACCAACTACGCCGTGAACAACGGCCAGACCCAGCGGGTGCGGGTCCACATCGACGCGGAGAACTACCGCGCCAAGCGGGAGGAATCCCTCCAGCGCCTGGCCCGGAAGACCGCCGGCAAGGCCATCAAGTACCGCCGGAACATGATGCTGGAGCCCATGAACGCCTACGAGCGCCACGTCATCCACGCCGCGCTCCAGGACTTCGACCCCGCCATCAGCACCTATTCCACCGGCACCGAGCCCAACCGCCGCATCGTGGTGGCTTACAGCCGATAACGGATTCTGCCCCCCTCCATCCCCTGTCCGGGGGGCGGAGGGGGCCTTTGCCTGAGAGGAGAGTTCCATGTCCACACCCCTTTGCGACACCCTGGAGCGCCTGGCTCAGAGCGGTCCTCTGCGCATGGCCATGCCCGGCCACAAGGGCAGGGATGTCCGTCCCCTGGGGACACAGTTCTCCCGCCTGGACTTCACCGAGCTGCCCCCCACCGGCAACCTCTACGCCCCCGGCGGGCCCATCGAGGCGGCGGAACGGCTCTGGGCCGACTGGTGGGGCATGGACTGCTGCCTCTTCCTCACCGGCGGCTCCACCCAGGGCGTCCACACCGCTCTGCTGTGCGCCGCCCGGCCCGGGGAGCGGGTTCTGGCGGACCGCATGAGCCATCGGAGCGTTCAAACGGCGCTGGCGCTGCTGGATTTGCACCCGCTGTGGCTGGAGCGGCCCTGGCTGCGGGAGGCGGGCGTGGCGGGCCCTCTGACTCCGGAAAGGGTGGAGAAAGCCCTCTCACAGGGGGAAAATGTCAAAACAGTTTGTATCACATCGCCGTCTTATTACGGAGTGTTGTCGGATGTGCCAGGCATTGCCCGGGTTTGTCACGCCCACGGCGCCCGGCTGGTGGTGGATGCCGCCCACGGCGCCCATCTGCCCCTCTTTACCACGGGGGTTTATGACGGGGCGGATTTGGTGGTCTGCTCCGCCCACAAGACCCTCCGCGCGCCGGGACAGAGCGCCCTGCTCTTCGCCGGTCACGGCATCACGCTGGAGCGGCTGCGGGAGGCGTCCATGCTGGTGGCCACCTCCTCCCCCTCCTATCCCATGATGGCGGCGCTGGACTGGGCGCGCGCCTACTATCAGGAGCAGGGCGCTGATGACTACCGCCGCACCGCGGAGCAGGCGGCGCGTCTGCGCCGGGAGTATCCGTCCCTGACGGACAGGGACGCGCCTCTGGACCCCACCCGCTTCACCCTCTGCGTGGAGGACGGCTTCGGCGTGGAGGCGGCGCTTCAGGCGCGGGGCATCTACCCGGAGATGGCGGACCGGGGCCATGTGGTGTTCATCCTCACCGACTGCGACGGGGAGGCGGAGATTCTGCGTCTGCGCCGGGGCCTGGACGAGCTGGGTCTGCGGGGCGCGGCGCGTCCGATGGGGGCCATGCCCCCTCCCCCGCCCGTGGGAGAACAGGTTCTCTCCCCCCGGCAGGCGGTGTTCGGGCCGAAGTGGCGGTTGCCTTTTGACGAGGCCGCGGGAGCGGTGGCGGCGGAGCAGCTGGCCCCCTATCCGCCGGGGGTGAGCGTCATCGCGCCCGGGGAGCGTATCCAGAAAAAAGCTCTTTCCTATTTGGCGCAAATAGGCTATAATAGGGAGGCTATCGTCTGCGCCGGGGAGGAGGAAGGCCGATGCGTCTGAAGGAGCTGGCAGGGAACGAAGCGCTCAAGCGCTCTCTGGCGGGTCTGGAGCGGCCCTCCCACGCCGTCATCATCAGCGGGCCGGAGGGCTCCGGGCGGCACACCCTGGCCCGGCTGCTGGCCCAGGCCCATGTCTGCACCGGCGCGGAGCCGCCCTGCGGCGTCTGTCCCGACTGTCGCCGGACGGCCCAGGGCATCCACCCGGACGTGCTGGGTCTGGAGCGCTTTGTGGCCGAGGCGGACCGGGACAAGGACGTGAAGGTGAGCACCATCCGGGACATCCGGGCCGACGCCCAGGTCTTTCCCAACCAGGCCCGGCGCAAGGTGTACCTCATCGACCGGCCCATGAACCTCAACGCCCAGAACGCCATGCTCAAGCTGCTGGAGGAGGGTCCGCCCCACGCGGCCTTTCTGCTGCTGACGGACAACAGCGCCTCCCTGCTGGAGACGGTGCGCAGCCGCTGCGTGCTGCTGCGGACCGGCCCTGTGACCCAGGCTCAGGCCCTGGAATGGCTCCAGAGCCGCTTTCCCGACCGGCCGGAGACAGAGCTGCGGCAGGCGGCGCAGGCCGCTCAGGGGCTTCTGGGGGCCGCTGTGACCCGGCTGGAGCAATCGGCGTCGGAGACAGAGGCGCCGGAGACGGAGCCGTGGCTCTCAGCCCTGAGCCGGGGCGGAGAGCTGGAGCTGATGCGCTGCGCCGCCGCCGTGCAGACCAAACGTCTGACCAGAGAGGCGGCGGAGGCGCTGTGGCTGGCCCTGGGCCAGAGTATGCGGTGCGCGCTGCTGGTTCAGGAGGGTCTGGAGCAGGGCACGGCCCCGGAGCGCACTCTGGCAGGCTGCCGGAGCCGCGCGGAGCTGCTGCGCTGCTGGGATTTGGTGCAGGAGGCCCGGGCCATGGGCAAGAGCAATGTGGCGCCCGCCCACAGCGCCGGCTGGCTGGCGGTGAAGCTCTCGGAGATACTCAGGAATGGAGGCGTCTGACCGCCTCCCGTGAAGCGAGGAACAAAAAATGACCGAAATTATCGGAGTCCGGTTCAAACCCGGCGGAAAGATGTATTATTTCAACCCCAAGGGGGAGAAGGTGGAGGTGGGTCAGTCCGTCATCATCGAGACCTCCAAGGGCGTGGAGTTCGCCAAGTGCGTGCAGTCCAACACCATGGTGGACGAGATGGAGCTGGTGACGACCCTGCGGCCCATGCTCCGGGTGGCCACGGAGGAGGACTTCCTCCAGCTGGAGCGCAACAAGGAGCGGCAGCGCCGGGCCTATGAGCTGTGCCAGCAGAAGATTCAGGAGCACAAGCTGGACATGAAGCTGGTGGAGGTCAAGTACAGCTTCGACGGCGGCAAGGTGGTCTTCTACTTCACCGCCGACGAGCGGGTGGACTTCCGCAGTCTGGTGAAGGACCTGGCCTCCAACCTCCACACCCGCATCGAGCTGCGGCAGATCGGCGTCCGGGACGAGGCCCGGATGATGGGCGGTCTGGGCATCTGCGGGCGTCCCTTCTGCTGCAAGGCGTTTCTGGACGACTTCCAGCCTGTGTCCATCAAGATGGCCAAGACCCAGAGCATTTCTCTGAACCCCACGAAGATTTCCGGCGCCTGCGGACGGCTGATGTGCTGCCTGAAGTACGAGCAGGATGCCTATGAAGACCTCATCAAGCACGCGCCGCGGCTGGATTCTCTGGTGAAGACGCCGGACGGCATCGGCGTTATCAACCAGGTGAATCTGCTCCGGGAGCAGAGCCGGGTGGTGCTGGACGACGACCCGGAGACCCCGAAAATCTATCCCAACGAGGAGCTGGAGGTCATCCGCAGAGGCAAGGGCAAGCGCCCGGCGGGCTATGAGAAGCCGGAGAAGACCGAGAAGCCGGTGCGCACCCACCTGAGCGGTCTGGAGCGGCCGGAGCAGGTCAGCGCGGAGCAGCCCCAGAGCGCCGGAGAGCCGGAGAAGCGCCGTTCCCGGGGCGGAAAAGGACGCGGCTCCAACCGCGCCGCCGCGCCCAAGGCATCCCAGGAGGGCGAGGGCAAGCGCCGCGCCCCCAAAGGCGAGGGGGAGCAGGAGGGCAGGAGCGCCCGCCGTTCCAATCGCCGCCGCCACCGTCCCAAGAACAAGGAAGGGGCAGAATAACACAAAAACAGCACCGTTTTCGGAGAAAACGCCGGAAACGGTGCTATTTTTTTGGGGGGGAAAGGCCGCGTCCCGGCTGGGGCGCGGCCTTCGCTGCGTCAGGGAACCCCTGATTCCTTATTTGCTCTTGGAGGAGCTGCTTTTCTGTTTGGAAGACCCGGATTTGGTCTTGGCGGAGCTCGTCTCAGCCTTGGCGCTCTTGCTCGTGGTGCTTTTGCTCTTAGTACTCTTGCTGCTCTTGCTCTTAGCACTCTTGCTGCTGGCGCTCTTGCTCTTGCTGGTGGCCTTGACGGCGTTGCCGAAGGCCTCCACCTTGGAGCCCTTCATCGCATGGACCGCGGACTCCCTGGCGGTGATGAAGTTGTAGCGGGCGGAAATGCCGTATTTGCTCTTGTGGGTGGCGAATATGCCGTACTTGGCGGCGGAGGTCAGGGTGTTGCCGGCGTTTTTCTCGCCAATGGTGACTACGGCGGAGTCATAGAGGTAGACCGCGTAGCTCTTGGCGGAGACCGTATTTCTGGCGATGTCCACGTATTTGGACTTCTTCAGGTACAGACCCATGGCGCCGGTCTTCTTGGACGCGTCCACCGTGTTCTTGTACAGGGAGATGGGGTTCTTGGCGCTGCCGGAGCTGGAGAGCAGGTAGATGCCGTGAGAGTTGTTGCCGGAAATCTTGTTGCTCTGGACCTTGCCGCCGGAGCAGTTGTCCAGATAGATGCCCACGCCTCTGGGGGCGCTCTTGGTGCTCACGCCGGTGATTTTGTTGCCCTTCACGTTGTAGCTGCCGGTGTAGGCCAGGTAGATGCCGGCGCTTTTGGCGCTGGAGATGTGATTGCCCTGGATGGTCACGCCGGTGAGGCGGAAGGTCTTCTTGTAGAACTTTTTGGTGCGCTCCTTGGTGCGCTGGCTGTTGGCCTTGCCGCCGAAGACGTAGATGGCGCTGGCGTTGGCCAGAGAGGAGCCCTTTTTCACCTCAATTTTGTTGTTTTTGATGACGGTTTTGGCGTTGTAGGTTTTGACGCTGTCATAGCTGGGCAGGGAGCCGGCGGCGGGATTGTAGTAGTTGCCGTCGGGCGCGAAGCAGATGGCGTTGAACTCGATTCCGCCGCCGCACTTCTGGATGGTATTGCCCACAATGGCGCAGTTCTGGTAGTTTTCGCAGTGAATGGCCTGGGCTTTGATGTCCTTGAAGCTGTTGGACTGGATGACGATGTCCTGATAGTACTTGCCGTACACGGCGCTGTGGCTGCCCACGCCCCGGGAGAGGTTAGGTGGGGGTGATGTTGGAGCTGTTGGTCAGATCGATCTGGATGGCTTCGTTGCGGTTGATGCCCTTCCGGTAACCGGTGTCCTTGTAATCGGTGAAGGCGCAGCCCACCACGGAGATGTTCTTCACGCCGCACAGCTCCAGGTGGTGGCCGCTGACGGCGCCCTTGAAGTTCACATTGGCGATGAGGATGTCGTGGTCGTGACCGAAGCGCGTGCCGGAGAAGTGGTAATTTTTGGGGTGGATTTTGGTGTTGGCGTCGATGACGCCGCCCTCCACGATGATGTTGCTCTCTCCGCCGTAGCCGGACACGCCAGTGTCGGACCGGCCGGCCCGCATCATGGCGCCGCTCTTGGCAGCGCTCTTGATGAGCGTGACCCCATTCATGGACAGCCAGGTGTTGGAAAAGAGATGGATGCAGCTGCCGTCGCAGTTGATGTAGTAGACGCCCTTGGGGATGACGACCTTGACCATGGTGCTGGTGAGCTTGCCCTTTTTGTGCTGCTTCTCAATCCATTTCATCACCGACTCGATGTATCTCAGGTTCTTTTTGCCCGCGGAGGAGTCGTTGGGCACCAAATCGGTGACCTGCACGGTGAGCAGGCGATTGAAGCTCACCTTGGCGCCGTCGGCCTTGCCGGTGGAGTTGCTGTAGTCGGAGAAGCTGGCGGCAGTCATAGTCCAGCTGCCGGACTGATCGCTGATGTCCTTCTTGTGGACCTTTTTGTCCTTCTCGTCGTCTTCCTCTTCCTTATCCTTATCCTTGTCCTTCTCGTCCTCTTTTTTCTGTTCCTCCTCCTGGCTCTCATCGCCCCCCTCGGCGGGCTGCTCCTCTTCGGAGGAGCCGGAGCCGTCGTCCTGGGGACTCAGACTTCCGCTGCCGGAGGAGTCGCCCTCGTCAGAGGATTCGGCACCGCTGGCGTCAGATTGGTCCGAGGCGTCGGATTTGTCGGAGGATTTCTCCGAAGAATCGGACTTTTCCGAGGAATCAGACTTGTCGTCGGAGGATTTATCCGATGATTTGTCCGAGGAATCGGATTTGTCGGAAGACTTGTCGGAAGAGTCGGACTTATCGGAGGACTTATCGGAGGACTTATCAGAAGAGTCAGACTTATCAGAAGACTTGTCGGAGGATTTGTCCGAGGAATCGGACTTGTTCTTCTCCTCTTCCTTCTTTTTTTCCTCTTCTTCCTTCTTCTTTTTTTCTTCCTCTTCCTGCTTCTTTTTCTCTTCTTCTTCCTGCTTTTTCTTCTCTTCCTCTTCCTTTTTCTTCTTCTCCTCTTCCTCCTGCTTCTTCTTTTCTTCCTCTTCCTTTTTCTTTTTTTCCTCTTCTTCCTTCTTCTTTTTCTCTTCCTCTTCCTTTTTCTTCTTTTCTTCTTCTTCCTTCTTTTTCTTCTCTTCCGCTTCCTTCTTCTTGTCATCATCGCTCTCGTCGGAGGAGTTTACGCTCAGCGAGGCGCTGCTGTCAGAGGCCAGAGCCGGGGCGCTGCACAGGGAGAAAATCATGCACAGAGCCAGAAGGAACGAAAGAAAACGGGTTTTTTTCATAGCTTGCCCTCCCTGACCAGATTTGCGGCCTTGAGAATACCGATTTGGGATTTTGCGTCGGCAATCTCGTTGTTCATGACCATTTCGAGGGCCCGCTCCAGAGGCATTTTCTCCACCTCCAGGAACTCACCCGGGTCCAGGTCCTGCTGTGTGGTGCCGCTCACCCGGCAGGCCCAGATGCGCAGCAGCTCGTTGGTGTAGCCCGGGGTGGGGTACGCGGTGCCGAGAAACACGAAGCGCTCGGCCAGGCAGCCGGTCTCCTCCCGCAGCTCCCGTTTCATGGCCTCATAGGGGTCCTCCCCCGCCTCCAGCTTGCCGGCAGGGAGCTCCAGGAGCACCTCGTCGTAGGCGTAGCGGAACTGACGGACGAAGAAGACCTCATTGTCGGGCGTCAGGGCCACGATGGAGCAGCCGCCGGGGTGCTCCACCTCCTCCCGATTGGCCACGGAGCCGTCGGGGAGGCGGACCTTGTCCACCTTCATGTTGATGATAGCGCCTTTGTAGTAATAGGTGCTGCTCAGCTTTTCTTCTCTCAGATTCATGAAAATCACTCCAATCCGTCAGGATGCAAAAGAATATTTAAAATCAAAGCCACCAGTAGCCCGCAAGGCCGGCCAGCACGCCCGCGGCGGCTCCGGCGAGGACATCTCTGGGCCAGTGGACGCCTCCGACCACCCGGCACAGGGCCAGCGCGCCGCCGCACAGCAGCAGGGCGCAGCCCAGAGGGGGCAGGAGCCAGAGGGCGGTCATGGCGATGACAAAGGCGGAAAACACGTGGCGGCTGGGAAAGCTGTTGCCCTTGGTGTCCTTGGGGATGAGGGGCCGGATGTCCAGGACCTCATAGGGGCGCGGGGCGTTGAGGCGCGCGCGCAGAAAGGACAGCAGCAGGAAGGACGCGCCGGGCACCAGCACGCAGCGGGGCAGCCGCGCGTCCCGGCCCAGGGCCAGGCTCAGCAGCATTGCGCCGTAGAGGGGAAAAAACAGCCCAGTCAGCACCCGATTGGCCCACAGGACCGCCCGTTTCCTGCTCGGGGTGCGAAAGGGGGCGGAGAGGCGGCGGTAGTCCCGGCTGGTCACTTAGTCCTTCCCCTCCAGGAAGTAGGTGGCCTCGCTGTCGGCGGCGTGGAGGGCGTAGGCCAGGGGGAACATCTCAAAGGCCTTGCCCACGTCCCGGTTGTCCTCGGGGCCGGAGAAGCCCATGTGGTAGCGGATGGCGAAGGCCTCCTCCCGGGTCAGGCGCATATAGCCGTTGATGATGTACACGCTCTTCTCGCCGTGGCCGTAGGGCATGGGGTCCTCAAACTGGTAGATTTTCTGCTGCCGCCAGCTGCCGTCGGGCTGCTTGACGTTGCGCACGCCCTCCCGGTAGCAGCCTGCCTTGCACAGGTCGTGCAGCAGGGCCACGATGGCGATGGACTCCTCGGAATAGCTCAGGTCGTAGGTTTCCCGGACCCTGGCGCGGCTCATCCAGTCGGCCAGACAGTCATACACATTCAGGCTGTGCTCGCACAGGCCGCCCTCAAAGGCGTTGTGGTAGCGGGCCGAGGCGGGGGCAGTGAAGAAATCGCATCGGTTCTCCAGGTAGTCCAGCAGCTCGGCAGCGCCTTGGCGGGTGATTTTTTCCTTATAAATCTGGATAAACTCTTCCTTAGGGGTCATACAGGGTGTCGGTCCTTTCCTCCCGCGCCGCGGGGAAACTTTATGGCTGTCGAAAACAACTCCAGTCTGGATTATAGCACAGCTGTGCCCAGAAGAAAATGGAAATTTTGGGAAAACCGAAAAAAATTTACAATTCGGACGGATGAATTCCCGCGGTCCGGGCCGGGACAAGTGTCACCCGGCACGCAGTGGGGGAAGAATCACAAAAACGACAAAAAATCGTCGTATCCGCAGAACCGATTCAGAGGGCGAAATATTGACATAGCTCTGTGAACTGTGTTACAATATAGGACCAATGAGTGTCATTCCGGCCTGCACGCGCTGAGCGAAGAGGCCATTTGGAGCAATGTGCTCACGGAAAAGGGAGAGAATTGGTCTTGAGTGAGAAGAGTACGCACAACGGCGCGGGCTTTGAGTCCGTGCTGAGCATAGAAAACGGAAAATTGGTCGTTGGTGCTCAGTTCAGGAACAAAAAGGGCCGTGTGTGTGCCACAGGTTGTCTGGGAGCTGAGGAGCTGCGCTACGGCAAGGCGATGCCCTTTGATTTGGGCCTGCCTGCCTGGGCCAGAGACCACCTCTACCGGTTTACCCGCCTGAGCCGGGAACAGGCTATGGCGCTGATTGCCGGCGGCGCAGACCTCCTGCTGGCGGAGAACGCCCGGCAGCAGTCCCTGCTGCGCAGGAAGCAGGCCTGGATTGGCCAGGTGTTTGGGAAGAAGAACTACGGCGAGAAAAAGGAAGAGCTGCTGCACTCGGAGGAGAAGAGCCTGCGCCATCCCGAGGAGGAGCTGCCCTACCGGGACATGGATCTGGAGAGCATCTACCTGTGTATTTATGGCAACAGCAGGGATTTGATGTGCGTATGGGGCACCAGAGAGGACTGCATGAAGGTGATGCTGCGCTGCACCATCGTTCAAAAGCGCGCCCGTCTGGACAGCAGCGGCCTGCGCTTTGATGTGAACATTGGCGTGGCCAACCCTTACGGCTTCCGGATTGACGGCGTGTGCCTCCAGGTGGGCGACTACCGGGGCGAGATGCGGCCCATTGTCCAGAGCAAGTCACCGCTTTCTGGCGCTGCTATGAAGGGCAAAAGGTACTCCAACACCCTTTCGGTGCCCATGAGCGCCATTTTGTCCAGGGAGAACGAGCTTTCTGGCCTGATTCAGAACGCGGGCAACCTGTGCTGGGCCACGCTGCTGGTCTCCGGCTTCCCGGAGGGCTTCGAGGAGGTGGAGCAGAGCGCGGCCATCACCTACCGCATGGTCAAGCGCATCCAGCTCAGCAGACCCTTCAAGTGGTTCCCGAAGCACAGCAAGCGGGAGGCCTGGGTGCCGGTGGCCACCATGTACCGGGACGGCTACGCCATCCACCTGCGCAGGGGCTTCTCCGGCGTGTACGTGCTGGTGAAGCGGCCCATGGAGGAGATTGAGCACTCAAAGTGGTTCCGCTTTATGGAATCGGATGCGGTCTCCGGCCTGTTCTTCCACCTGGGCAGAACCATCAACCACGTCCCCTTCCGCCGCAAGGTGGCCCTGTTCAACGAGAAGTACTCCGAGAAGGCGGAGGAGGGCGTGTTCGAGCTCTTCCGGCTGTGCCGTGAGAGCAAAAAGACCCGCTGCTACTTCATTTTGGACAAAAATACGCCGGATTACCAGCGTTTGGGGAAGGAAAAGGGCGTTGTGGCCAAGTATTCGCTGAAATACTACTGGCTGCTGTTCAATGTGAACTACTACATCAGCTCCGAGGCGCCCAGCCATCTGACGCTGATGAACTCCAACAACCGCTATCTGCGCTGGAATCTGATTCGTCACCCCTTCATCTTCCTCCAGCACGGCGTCACCTACCTCAAGCGCCACGGCGAGCGCTCCACCTACCTCAAGGGCAAGGCGGGACAGGCGGATTACGTCATCGTGAACAGCGAGAAGGAGATGCACATCGTCTCCGAGATGCTGGGTCTGGACCCCAACCGCATCTGGAACACCGGCATGCTGATTTTCGACCAGGTGGAGTATGGGCACATCACCCAGGACTCCCCGGACAAAATCACCATCATGCTCACCTGGAAGCAGGATGAGGAGCTTTTGCAGGACTATGAGGACTCCTCCTACTTCCAGTACACCATGGGCATCTACGAGATGCTGCTGCGCTATGTGGACCGCTCCCAGATCAATGTGGTGGCCCATCCCCGGGCCTATGAGCTGCTCAAGTCCACGAGTCTGAGCGATTTGGTGTGGGACAAGCCCATCTCCGAGGTGCTTTCTGAGTCCAAGCTGCTCATCACGGACTACTCCTCTGTGTGCTGGAACTCCTTCTATCAGGGCGGCGCGGTGATTTTCTTCCAGCCGGACCTGGAGAAGTACGAGTCCTTCGTGGGCAAGCTGATTCCCTCCAATGAGGAGTATATCGGCGCGCGCGTGTTCGACATGGAGGCGCTGGAGCAGGTGGTGGC
The DNA here is from genome assembly GCA_902784305.1 of Oscillospiraceae bacterium. Lineage (GTDB taxonomy): Bacteria > Bacillota > Clostridia > Oscillospirales > Oscillospiraceae > Onthomonas. The sequence continues at coordinate 12,972 of CACZUK010000092.1, forward strand.
CTCGGGCATCCACAACGGTGTGATTGAGCTGAGCCAGTTCCGCACGAAAGAGAACGAGAAGATGTATCTCACCATCAACGAGCACCACGACGGGAAGAACACCGAGCGGGTGTACAAGAAGCTGAAGGAAAACGGCTTCATCTGAGAAAGCAGTACGGGCCGCGCCCCGGAGGCGCGGCCCATTACGCGGGCATGATGGAATTGGCAGACATGCAAGATTTAGGTTCTTGTGCTTCGGCGTGCGGGTTCAAATCCCGCTGCCCGTATCTTTGGGAAACGGTCCGAAATTCTGTGAAAGAGCAGAATTTTGGGCTGTTTTTCTTGTAATGCGTCTTTTTTGGGGCAGGTGGAAAACATCTTGCGCCGGGGCGGGGAATCTGGTAGAATGGAGGCGGACAGGAGGTGAGCGCAGATGTCTGAACTGTTGCTGAAAATCGTGGTGACAACCGCGCTGAAAAGGCTGTATCCATTTTTGCCTGACAATGTTGTGGAGTTGCTCCCATTATCCAGCAGAAATCTCACAAAACGCAGGCTGAACGAAATCCTTGCGCGCAACTGCCCGCAGGAACACCGCGCGTTTTGCGAGAGTGTCGTGGGAGGGGTTTTGTCCGCCACGTCCGGCGTTGATTGGAAGAACGATTCCAAGCTGATTGACCCGGATGTCTTGTATTACTATCTGCTCGGCACCTATGAGAGGGCAGAAAAGCACACGGACGGTCAGGAGGATGGCGCAGTCCGCGCAGTTTTGCGGGAGCTGGCTCAACTCATGGTTGAGCTTGCCAAGGAAGACCCCCATTTCCCCGCGGATGTTGCGGCAACGCTCCTCATCGGACAGAATCAAAGTCTCCAAAACCAGCAACAAATCCTCCAAAATCAGCAACAAATCATGGCTATGCTTTCGGCGAAGGAGCAAGCCAAAGAGCCGCCCACAGACCCCACTGAGCGGGAAGAACAGGCCCGCGCACTGGTGGAGCAGGGAAAAACCGCCGAAGCCCTCGCCCTCCTCTCTGCCCCGGAGCGGAAAGACAACCCCGACAAGGCACAGGAATGACCATCCCGGAGATCAAAGCCCTCTACCGGGAGTCAGTGATGCTGGCGAAGCGGCACAAGGTGTCTCTGTATGTGCTCTATGACTTTGCGGACTTTCTGTGGCCTCTCCACGGCTATGACGAGGCCATTGGCCTGTGCCGCTGGCTGCTGAAGTGGTATGAGCTGGAGCAGGTGCCGGAGGAGGAGCGGGGAACGCTGCAAAATCTGTTGGGCGTTCTCTGTGCGGAGAGCAACCGGATGGAGGAGGCCGAGAAATACTACTGGGAGGCACTGGACATCTGGCGCAAGTTGGCGGAGCGCAGCCCGGAGGCGTATGAGCCGGATGTGGCAACGACCTGCAACAATCTGGGAACTCTGCTTACCGACCTCCACCGGATGGAGGAGGCTGAGGCGTACTACCGGGAGGCGCTGAAATTCTACCGCAAGTTGGCGGAGCGCAGCTCGGAGGCGTATGAGCCGGATGTGGCAATGATCTGCAACAATCTGGGGATTCTCTGCGCGGAGAGCAACCGGATGAAGGAGGCCGTGAAGCACTTTCAGGAGGCACTGGACCTCTACCGAGCACTGGCGGAGCGCAGCCCGGAGGCGTACGAGCCGGATGTGGCAATGACCTGCAACAATCTGGGGATTCTCTGCGCTGAGAGCAACCGGATGGAGGAGGC
>CACZUK010000093.1 GCA_902784305.1 Oscillospiraceae bacterium
CGCACCAGCGCCTTTGTGGGCGGCGAGCGCATCATCACCGGCGGCCTGCTCCGGCTGGAGCGGGGCGATGCCCAGGCCATTCAGGAGCGGATGGCGGAGCTGAACCAGAAGCGCCGCGACAAGCAGCCCCTGGAGTTCCCCAGCGCCGGGAGCACCTTCAAGCGGCCGGTGGGCGGCTTTGCCGCCGCGCTCATCGACGAATGCGGCCTCAAGGGTATGACCGTGGGCGGCGCTCAGGTCAGCCCCAAGCACGCGGGCTTTGTGGTCAACGTGGGCGGCGCCACCTGCGCGGATGTGCTCACCCTCACGCGGCAGATTCATGACATCGTTCTGGCCAAAACCGGCATCTCCCTGGAGCTGGAAATCAAACGGCTGGTTTGAGCGCAGGGAGGGCCCAATTCTATGTCTTTTTCCTCAGATGTAAAGGGAGAGCTTTGTCGGCTTCCGCTGGAACGGCAGGAGAGCGTTCTGGCGGAGGCCTACGGCGTGCTGCTCTTCTGCAACCAGTTTTCCCGCGGCGGTGTGCGCATCACCACCCTCTCCCCGGACTTCGCGCGGCGGCTCCCGGAGCTGTTTCAACGCGCCTTTGGCCTGGAGTTTGATGAGCTGCCCCAGCCGGAGCAGCCGGGCAAGCTCAGCTTTTTCCTGCGGCGCCCGGAGGCTATCGAAGCGGTGCTCAACGCCTTTGGTTCCGATTTGGGCAGCCACACGGCCCATCACATCAACTACGCGGTGCTGGAAGGCGAGGGCACTCACGCCGCCTTCTGCCGCGGCGCGTTTCTGGCCGGCGGCTCTGTGACGGACCCTGTCAAGGGCTATCACCTGGAGCTGACCACAAGCCATCTGCACGTCCACCGGGAGCTTCAGGCGCTGATTCCAGAGCTGGGCCTCCAGCCCCGCTCCACCACGAGAAAATCCAACTACATCACCTATTTGAAGCGAAGCTCCTCGATTTCCACGTTTTTGAGCGCAATCGGCGCACCGGAGTGCGCCCAGGAGATTGCCCGCGCCCGGGCCTCCAAGAGCCTGCTCAACAGCGTGAATCGTCAGTACAACTGCGATGTGGCCAATGTGGACAAGGCCGTCGCCGCGGCACAGAATCAGATTGACGCCATTCGCGTGCTCGAGCGCACCGGCGCCCTCTCCGGCCTGCCGGAGGCCCTTCAGGAGACCGCTCAGGTTCGATGCAGCAATCCGGAGCTGTCCCTGTCCCAACTGGCGGCCATGCTGAACCCGCCGGTGTCCAAGTCCTGCCTGAACCACCGGCTGCGCAAGCTCCAGGAGCTTGCCAGTGAGCAGACGGCGGACTGAATCGTTTCCAACTCCATAAAAAAGTGATAGTCGCAAAGTGTTTGGATATTCTGCCCTTCCTCTTTGACTACTGCGCACGAAGGAATTGCCATCCAGCACGCGGCGGTCAAGGAGGAGAAAAGGTCACCAACACGCTTTCATGCTATTACAAAAAATATTCATACTATTACGATAAAAAAGCGGCGCAGATTTCCTGTTTTGGGGGAATCCACGCCGTTTTTTCATCTTTATACCGTTTTAGAAGATGTTTCCCCAGCTGAGCTGTTCCCCCTCGGAGAGATTCTTCACCCGGCCGCTCAGGGCGGCGCTGCTGCTGCGAAACTCCGGCAGACGCTCCTGACGCAGGGTCTCCCGCAGCTCCTGAAAGCCCTTGTCCACCTCCTCGGTGTCCCCCATCCGAAGCACCATCCCAAACCATTGCTCCACCCGCTGCCACTCGCCCTCCGCCTCTGCCATTCTGGATCGGCCCAGGGTCCAATCCCCGGCTTCCACGGCCTGGTCCACCTGCTCCAGCAGGTTCAGCAGCTGCCCGGTCTCCCGGTCCACGGTCTGGATGTGGAAGAGCGTCAGGCCAAGCATCAGCACGATGGCCCCCAGTGCGCTGTAAAGCCGCCTCATGCGCTCCCCTCCTTCTGACACAGGTAGACGTTGCCGGTTTCGTCCAGAGTGAGCAGAAAAACCTGCTTCACGCTCTCCAGACCCTCCGCGCGCAGCTGTTGATAGAGCCAGCTTCGGTCCTTTTCCATGTGCCGCAGATTGTGGTCGAGGATGCGGCCATCGCTGACCAGCACCACTGGCAGACCGCCCTCGGACACGCTCAGGGACAGCTGGCGGGGCGTGGCGGGAGCCTCCCCCTGATAGGGAATGACGGAAATCTCGCCGGAGTTCTCCAAAATGGCGTATTTCACCGCGGTGAGGTCCACATAGCCCTGCTTGCGCAGCTCCTCCAGCAGCTCGTCCACCGTCAGGCGGTTGCGCTCCAGCTCGCCCTGGAGCAGCTGGCCGTGGTCCAGCACCAGGCTGGGTCGGCCGTAAAGCAGCTCCCGCAGCCGGATGCTCTTGAGCGTGAGCACGCTGAGCAGCATGGTCAGGCACACCAGCAGCACGATGGGCATGATGCCGAAGAGCAGCGGCAGGCCGAAATCCTGCATGGGCACGCTGGCCAGGTCCGAGAGCAGCATGGCCAGCACCAGCTCCGTGGGCTCCAGCTCCCCCACCTGCTTTTTGCCCATCAGCCGCACCGCCGTGATGAGCAGCAAATACAGGATCAGGGTGCGAAAGAAGCAGATTGCCACATCAGTCTCCCCCTCTTTGTTCCAAATCGAACGGAATTCGTGGTTATTGTCGCCAAAAATCCCGACAATTATCCCCTCTTCTTTTGCAGTATGGGAAAATTATGAAAACAGCGCCGCTATTCCTTGCAAAATCCCGCTTTTCGTGGCATAATAACGGAGATAAAAAACGAGGGCCGGTTCCGCCGCGCGGGTTCGGGCCTCGCCACAGAAGGAGGGGCTGCTCTGCATTCACATAAGCGTGAGTTCGGAGGGCCTCTTTTTTCTTTCCACTAGAAAGGCGGATGGTAGCGTGAAGGCATTTTTAATTCTGGAAAATGGCCAGATTTTTGTGGGCGACAGCATTGGCAGCCCCAAAGAGCGCATCTTTGAAATGGTATTCAACACCTCCATGGTCGGCTATCAGGAGATTCTGACCGACCCCTCCTACGCCGGTCAGGGCGTGGTGATGACCTACCCCCTCATCGGCAACTACGGCGTCAATGAGGAGGACAACGAGAGCAGACAGCCCTGGGCCGAGGCCATCATCGTTCGGCACCTGGCGCCCCGGGGCAGCAATTTCCGCTGCCAAGGCACGCTGAACGACTATCTCAAGACCAACGACATCACGGGCATTCAGCATGTGGACACCCGCGCCCTGACCCGCATCATCCGGGACCACGGCGTGATGAACGCTATGATCACCACTGAGCCCTACTTCAACCTCCAGGAGTGTCTGGACCAGGTGCGGGCCTACCGGGTGAAGGGCACCGTGGAGCGCTGCACCATTCCCGAGGTTCAGCACTTCCCCGCTGACGGCGTGAAGCTGGCGATGTACGACTTCGGCCAGAAGCGCAGTATGATTCGCGAGCTGCACAAGCGCGGCTGCGACATCACCCTCTTCCCCGCCCACACCAGCGCGGAGACCATCATCAACGGCGGCTTTGACGGCGTGATGCTCTCCAACGGCCCCGGCGACCCCGCCGACTGCAAGGAGATCATCGCCGAGGTGAAGAAGCTCTACGACTCCGATTTGCCCATCTTCGCCATCTGCCTTGGCCATCAGCTCATGGCGCTGGCCACCGGCGCCCGTACCCGCAAGATGGGCTTCGGCCACCGGGGCGGCAACCATCCGGTGAAGGATCTGGCCAAGGGCCGCTGCTTCATCACCAGCCAGAACCACGGCTATGTGGTGCTGGAGTCCACCTTGGACCCCGAGGTGGCCGAGGTGAGCCATGTGAACGTCAACGACGGATCCGTCGAGGGCCTGCGCTACAAGGGCAAGAACATCTTCACCGTTCAGTTCCACCCTGAGGCCTGCCCCGGCCCGGTGGACACCTCCTACCTGTTCGACGAGTTCATTTCCATGATGGAAGCACATAAGAAGGGAGCGTGCTGATTATGCCCAGAGATATGAGTATTCACAAGGTTCTGGTCATCGGCTCCGGCCCCATCATCATCGGCCAGGCCGCTGAGTTCGACTACGCCGGCACCCAGGCCTGCCGCTCCCTGAAGGAGGAGGGCCTGGAGGTGGTGCTGGTCAACTCCAACCCCGCCACCATTATGACCGACAAGGACATTGCGGACCACGTCTACATCGAGCCCCTGAACATCTTCACCCTCCGGGACGTGATTGAGAAGGAGCGCCCCGACGCCCTGCTGCCCACCCTGGGCGGTCAGGTGGGTCTGAACCTGGCTATGAACCTCTACGAGGAGGGCACTTTGGACAAGTTCGGCGTGCGCCTGCTGGGCACCAGCGCCGAGTCCATCCACAAGGCCGAGGACCGGCAGGGCTTCAAGGACACCATGGAGGCCATTCATCAGCCCTGCGTCACCTCCCTGGTGGTCAACGACGTGGAGTCTGCTGTCACCTTCACCAACTCCATCGGCTATCCCGTCATTGTCCGGCCCGCCTACACCCTGGGCGGCACCGGCGGCGGCATCGCCTACGACGAGCCCATGCTCCGGGAAATCTGTGACCGCGGCCTGAACCTCTCCCGCGTCCACGAGTGCCTCATCGAGCGCTGCATTGCCGGCTGGAAGGAAATCGAGTTTGAGGTCATGCGCGACAGCGCCGGGAACGTGGTCACCATCTGCGGCATGGAGAATCTGGACCCCGTGGGCGTCCACACCGGCGACTCCATCGTGGTGGCCCCCACCCAGACCCTGGCCAACAAGGAGTATCAGATGCTCCGGGGCGCCGCGCTGGAAATCATCACCGCGCTGGGCATTGAGGGCGGCTGCAACGTGCAGTTTGCTCTGGACCCCGACTCCTTCGAGTACGCGGTCATTGAGGTGAATCCCCGCGTGTCCCGCTCCTCCGCCCTGGCCTCCAAGGCCTCCGGCTATCCCATCGCCAAGGTCGCCTCCAAGGTGGCCCTGGGCTACACCCTGGACGAGATTCCCAACGTCATCACCGGCAAGACCTCCGCCTGCTTCGAGCCCGCGCTGGACTACTGCGTGCTGAAGATTCCCCGCCTGCCCTTCGACAAGTTCACCACCGCCAGCCGGGAGCTGGGCACCCAGATGAAGGCCACCGGCGAGGTCATGGCCATTGGCAACTCCTTCGCCAGCGCCCTGATGAAGGCCGTGCGCTCTCTGGAGCAGAACATCACCTCCCTCCACCTGCCCAAGCTGGACGACCTCACCACCGAGGAGATTCGGGACCAGCTCAGCGTGGTGGACGATGAGCGCATCTTCGTGTGCGCCGAGGCCCTGCGCCGGGGCATCAGCGCCGAGGACATCAACCGCACCACGAAAATTGACATCTGGTTCCTGGACCAGCTCCAGCAGATCATCGACCTGGAGAACGAGCTGCGTCAGGGCGGCATGCCCACCCGCTCCCGCCTGCGCTACGCCAAGGAAACCGGCTTCAGCGACCAGCTCATCGCCCAGCTGTGCGGCAGCACCCGCGAGGCCATTCGCGACCTGCGCCTGGACTACGGCATCAAGCCCACCTACAAGATGGTGGACACCTGCGCCGCGGAGTTCGAGGCCCTGACCCCCTACTACTACTCCACCTACGACGTGGAGAACGAGTCCCACATCAAATTCGACGGCCGCAAGAAGGTGCTGGTGCTGGGCTCCGGCCCCATCCGCATCGGTCAGGGCATTGAGTTCGACTACTGCTCCGTGCACTCCGTCTGGGCCCTCAAGCGGCTGGGCTTTGAGACCATCATCATCAACAACAACCCCGAAACCGTGTCCACCGACTTCGACATCGCCGACCGGCTCTACTTTGAGCCCCTCACCGCCGAGGACGTGGAGCACATCGTCAATCTGGAGCACCCCTGGGGCGCGGTGGTCCAGTTCGGCGGTCAGACCGCCATCAAGCTGGCAAAGGCTCTGTCCGACATGGGCGTGCCCATTCTGGGCACCAGCGCCGACGGCGTGGACGCCGCCGAGGACCGGGAGCGCTTCGACGCCATCCTGAACAAGTGCCAGATTCCCAGAGCCGCCGGACGGACCGTCTACACCACCGAGGAGGCCCTTCAGGCCGCCAACGAGATCGGCTACCCCGTGCTGGTGCGCCCCTCCTATGTGCTGGGCGGCCAGGGCATGGAAATCGCCTACCGGGATTCCAACATCGTGGACTTCATGCGCATCATCAACATGACGGTTCAGGAGCACCCCATCCTCATCGACAAGTACCTGATGGGCCGCGAGGTCGAGGTGGACGGCGTGTTCGACGGCGAGGACATCCTGATTCCCGGCATCATGGAGCATGTGGAACGCGCCGGCATCCACTCCGGCGACTCCATCGCGGTCTACCCGCCCCTGCACATCAACGAGGAGCACAAGCAGACCATCCTCCGGCACACCAAGAACCTGGCCCGGGAGCTGGGCGTCGTGGGCCTCATCAACGTGCAGTTCATCATCTACAACGACACGGTGTACATCATCGAGGCCAATCCCCGCTCCTCCCGCACCATCCCCTACATCTCCAAGGTCACCAATGTGCCCATCATCGACCTGGCCACCAAGGTCATGCTGGGCCAGAAGCTGAAGGATTTGGGCTACGGCACCGGCGTGTACCCCGAGGCCAACTACTACGCCGTGAAGATGCCGGTGTTCTCCTTCGAGAAGCTGACCGACGTGGACATCAACCTCGGTCCCGAGATGAAGTCCACCGGCGAGTGCCTGGGCGTGGCGGAGTCCTATCCTCAGGCCCTGCTGAAGGCCTTCAAGGGCGCCAATATGCGCATCCCCAAGCGCGGCGGCCGGGTCATCCTCACCGTGAAGGATGAGGACAAGGGCGAGGTGGTCAGCATCGCCCGTGAGCTGGAGGATTTGGGCATCGAAATCTTCGCCACCCGCGGCACCTGCGTCCACCTGAACAATCTGGGCATCAACGCGAAGCTGGTGAACAAGCTCAATCAGGTCCATCCCAACATGGACGACATGATTCAGTCCGGCACGGTGGACTCCGTGCTGTGCCTGACCAGCATTGACACCGCCCACGCGATTCTGACCGCCCGCGAGCAGGGCAGCGCGCAGTCTTTGGTGCCCATTGACATCACCACGATCTAACCAAAAGACATAGAAAACCCCTCTGCCTGCCGGTTTCGGCGGACAGAGGGGATTTTTTGATGAAAAGCGGTTCTACCAGCCAGCTCGCTTCAGAAACGCATCCAGTTTGCTCCAATCCTTGCAATTTATCAGACGTTGATGCTCAATTTCCCAAATATCTTCTGGCCTCATCGACTTGTATTCCGCTCGGTATCCACTGGCCATCTTATAGAAGCCTTCTCCAGCCTGTGGTCCGTTGGTCTGATTCTTTGACACCACCAGTGTGGTAATAAAAGGAAGGTCCAGTGCATAACAAATTCCAGCAACACGATACAGCGGCCATCTTAGAGAAAAGTGAGGATTAACAGGGCGGCCGAGGATTCCGGAGAGGATTGCTGCGCAATCCGAATAAGTTATCGTCTTTTTCTGAGGAACCTGCCTGTCCAGCAGCAGTCTGGCAACGGCGTAGTCGATGTCTTTGTATTGCTTTGATTTCATTATCAATCTCCTCCTTTCACCGTCCCCGCTGAATGGAGCCGGTCCGGTGCCCTCTGCGCCGGTCTCCCGGCGTGAAGAGCACGCTCTTGCGCTGGGGCTGTTGAATCGTCGGCATGGGATGCGGCTCCGGCCGGTCCGTGTTTTTGAGCCAATCCGGTTCGCTTCGGTTGCGGATACCGGACACCAGGCCCATAATCAGGAAGTTCACCATGACAGACGTGCCGCCCGCGCTGAAAAAGGGCAGCGTCAGGCCGATGACGGGCATGACATAGAGGCACATGCCGATGTTGATGCCGATTTGGGCCATGAACATGCCCGCGAAGCCCATGCAGACCAGCGTGGCGAAGGGGTCGCTGCACCGCAGGCCGATGAACATGATGCGCAGGATGATGGCGGTCAGAATCAGCACCACCGCCGCGGCCCCCAGCAGGCCCCACTCCTCGCAGCAGGAGGCGAAGATGAAATCGCTGAAGCGCTGGGAGAGGCGGCTGTTCTGGGCGGACTGGGTGAGCACGCCCTTGAGATAGCCCTGGCCCAGCAGGCCGCCGGAGCGCACCGCCAGGATGCCGTGCTCCTGCTGGAAGCCCACGCCCTGGGGGTCCAGACTGTGGTCAAAGAGCACCATAATGCGCTTTTTTTGGTAGTTGTCAGCGGGAATTTTGGGCCAAACGTAGAGCACCACGGGAACCACCGCCGCGATGCCCGCCGCAAACCACAGCGGACTCACGCCTCCGGTCCAGAGCATCACCACGAAGATGGCGACGAAAATCAGACAGGAGCCCATGTCCCCGGAGATGACGTAGTACAGGCCCACGAAGTACATCAGCAGGCCGCCCATGGCCAGCAGAGAGGTGATGTGGTTGAGCTTGTGCTCCCGCCGGAAGTAGACGATGAGCTGGGAGAGCAATATGGCGAAGAAAATCTTGTTGATTTCCGCCGGCTGGATGGTGAAGGCGGACAGGTGCGGGATTTGCAGCCACGCCCGGTTGCCGGACACGCTCTTGCCCAGCGGCGTGCGCAGCAGCAGCACCAGAACCGTGCAGCCGCCCAGAACCCACTTCCACTTGGTGCGGAAAACGTCAATGTTGAACTGGCTGACCGCGAAGTAGAGCACAATGCCGATGACCATCGAAATGGCCTGCTTCATCGCCATGCTGTGCAGCGCCGCCTTGTAGCGGGTGGCGGAGTAAATCAGGATGATGCCGTAAAGGTTGGCGATGCAGCACAGGCTCAGCAGCAGGTGGTCCGCCTGCTTCCAGGCGTCCAGAATCAGGTCTCGCAATGCGGACACAAAAACACCTCCCTGTTAGCCCTCTCCCGAACGGGAGAAGGCCCAAATCACCTTGATTTGGCCGCTGAGCTGGTCAAAGGTCCAGGTCCGCTCGCTGAGAATCCGGCTGTTGGGGTCGTTGACCACAAAGGAGCCGTTGTGATAGCCGGAGATGACGATGAAATGGCCGTTCTCCGTGAAATCCCCGGCACCCACCGCGGCGATGAGGGGCTTCCCCTCCTCCAGCTTCTCCCGCATGCGCTCCTCGGTGACGCTGACCTCCGACGCCGTCAGGCCGAAGTGCCAGCTGCCCTCGGACATCAGGGTCCAGGCGGAGCCCACGCCGTCGGTGTAGTAGCCCTCCCGGTCGGCGTACTGGGCCACGCTCACCGGCGTGATGCTGCTGTCCTGGTTCAGATGCAGGGCGACCATGGCCAGACAGGTGGGGCCGCAGCCGGTGTAGCACAGCAAGCCGTCCCCATAGGGCTCAAAGGCCCACCGGGGGTCCCACTGGAGCAGCAGCGGCACGTTGGGCTTGTCCAGCTCACTCAGAAGCTCGATTTCCGGGTTCTCGCGGGAGCGATAGGGATACTGCGCCACCACGGGGATGGTCTCTTCATTGCTCAGAATCAGCTTCAGCAGCCGCTCCGGAACCGCCTGCTCCGGGTAGGCCTCGCCCACCGTGGTCCACTCGCCCTTCTCCTCCAGACTGGCCTCTTCGTACCAGCTCAGGATGGTTTCCACCTCTTTTGGATACTTTTCCAGCAGAGTGGCGTAGACCTCTCCGGCCAGGCCCTCCTGGTCCTCGAACTGGTGAATGTCCACGTCCAGCAGCAGGCGCATCTCTGTCTTCGGCTCCGGCTCCGCGGAGCTCTCGGCGCCGTCGTCGGCGGTGTCGGTGCTGCCGTCCTCATCCACCACATGGCGGAAGTAGGTGACGTAGTCCTGCTGATTGGCGGCACTCTCCTTTTTGTCCTGCCGCTGCTGCGAGCCGCTGCTCCACAGCCCCAGCGCAAAGCTCAGGGTGAGCGCCATCGCCGCCAACAGCGTGATGAGAAAGAGCAGATACTCCACCCGGAGCCAGGAGCGCCAGGTCTGCTCTTGTCTGCGGGGAGTCTCGTCCCCGCGCCTGCGACGTCTCTCTCTCAACAAGGGAACCGTCCTCCTTCTCTATGCGTCAGCCCCGCCAAACCGGGAGCGGGGCAGTCAACTCGTTTTTTCTGAGGCGGAGCGTCCGGGGACACTGCCTCAATATCTCATTATACCAGCCGAAAGGCGTCTTGTAAATCCTTTTCAAGGCCCAATCTCGGCAAATTTGTCCGCCCAACGCAGAAAGAAGGGCTGACCGACGCTTGCCGGTCAGCCCTCCGGACCAGTTTCATTCTCTGCCGTCCCAGCAGTAGGTGCACAGACTCTCCCGGTCGATGCCCACGCTCTCCAGCATGTCGTCCAGGCGGTGGTAGCGCAGAGAGGTGAAGTTCAGCTTCTCGCAGATGCGGTCCACCATGCGCTGGTACTTCTCCGAGTTCGGGTCGGCGTACTCCTGCACCACCTCACGGGTGGCCGGGCCGCCCTCCAGCTCCTCAATGACCCGGCGGGCGATCAGCTCCATCTCCGAGCGGGAGCGGGAGAAGTTCAGATACTTGCACCCGAACAGGATGGGCGGACAGGCCGGTCGGACGTGGACCTCCTGGGCGCCGTTCTCGTAGAGGAATTCCGTGGTCTCCCGGAGCTGGGTGCCCCGGACGATGGAATCGTCGATGAGCAGCAGCTTTTTGCCCTCGATGAGCTCCCGGACGGGGATGAGCTTCATGTGGGCGATGATGTCCCGCTTCTCCTGAATCGTGGGCATGAAGGAACGGGGCCAGGTGGGGGTGTATTTGATGAAGGGCCGGGAGAAGGGCACGCCGGACTCGTTGGCGTAGCCCACCGCGTGGGCGGTGCCGGAGTCGGGCACGCCGGCCACCACGTCGCAGTGGACGTCGCCGTCCCGCTTTGCCAGCATGCGGCCGCAGTTGTAGCGCATCTGCTCCACGCTGATGCCCTCGTAGGAGGCGGAGGGGTAGCCGTAATAAACCCACAAAAAGGTGCAGATTTTCATCTTTTTACCCGGCTTGACCAGGCTGTGGACCCCTTCCGAGTCAAAAACCACCACTTCGCCGGGACCCAGCTCCCGGTCGTCCTCGTAGCCCAGGTTCAGATAGGAAAAGCTCTCAAAGGCGGCGCAGCGGGCGCCCTCCTTCTTGCCCAGCACCACGGGGGTGCGGCCCAGCTTGTCCCTGGCGGCGAAAATCCCCTTGTCCGTCAGCACCAGCATGGACAGGGAGCCGTCCACACACTCCAGCGCGTAGCGGATGCCGTCGATGAGGTTCTCCTTCTGGTTGATGAGGGAGACTACCAGCTCCGTGGGGTTGATCTCCCCGTTGCTCATCTCGAAGAAGTGGGTGCCCTTGTCCAGAATCCCGTCCACCAGCTCCTGGGTGTTGTTGATGCGGCTCACCGTGGCCACCGCGAAGGTGCCGTGGTGGGAGCGCACCAGAATCGGCTGGGCCTCGTAGTCCGAAATGCAGCCGATGCCCATGTTGCCCGTCAGCTTCTCCAGACTGCCGTCAAACTTGGTGCGGAAGGGGGAGTTCTCAATGTTGTGAATGGACTTGCGAAAGCCCTTTGGCCCGTACACAGCCATGCCCGCGCGGCGGGTGCCCAGGTGAGAGTGGTAATCTGTGCCGAAAAACAGGTCAAAGGTGCAATTCTCCCTCGACGCGACTGCAAAAAATCCGCCCATAACAGTTCTCCTGTCTGTGAAACATCAGTGGTGCGCGCCGGGCGGGGCCTCGGCGCTATGGGTTCATTATACTCTGGCATTTTGGAAAGGTAAATGCAAAATATCGGAAAATCTTGCGGGTCTGTTGGAAGATTTTCTGTATAAAAGTCTGAATCTCTTACGCCTCGTAGCTTTGGGGCGGGCAGCCGCGGGCCAAAATGGGCGAGGATGCGCAGGGTCGGAGGGGCGCGGCGGGAGGAATCTGCAAATGCAAGAGCGGCCCGCTCCGCCATCAGAAACAGGACAGAAAACGCGCAGGAGCTTCGGCACTCCTGCGCGTGGGGATTAGGAACGTTTCAGCAAAGTGCCCATCAGCCTGGACACGGGCGGCCCATCCAGACTGAACAGCAGCTTGACCAGCCAGTAGAAGACGAAGAACACCAGAACGGGAATCACACAGGAGGTGACAATGAGCACGGACACCACCTCGATGTAATGGTTCAGAAGCCGGCTCAGCTTCTCCGGCGCCACTGTCACCTGGTGGGCGATGCCTTCCAAATCTGACTTGATGCGGTCAATCTGCTCCTGAACCGCGGCGCCCGCGTTCGATGTTTGGCCCGTGAACTGGTCCAGTGCCCGCTGCCACCAGGGTTGACTGGCCGCGATGCTTTCCGCCGCCTGCTCCCCGGCCTCGGAGAGGCTATCGGCCAGTGCTGCCGGTTCAGCGGACGCGGAGCTCTCCGCCTCTGCCGAGCCCTCCGCGAGGAAATCCTCCTGCTCCAGCGTGCTGTTGACCGCCACCTGAAGGTCCTGATAGGTGTTCTCCAGAAGTCTGGACAGGCGCACGCTCACCGGAACGAGCAGAAACAGGGCCATACCAAACGCCAGCAGCCGCAGCGCCGTGTGACAAAAAGCCTCATGATGAAGCAGGAAGAACAGCAAAAACAGCAGACAAACCCCAGGTATCAGGAACCGAAACACCACATAGCAGGTAAGCGTCACCAGATACTTTTCCAGAACCAGCGCGGTCATAATCACCAGAAACGCGGAGCTCAAATCCGCCAGCTTCTCCGCGATGGGTGTGCCCGCGTCTCCGGGAATCAGGGTGATGGCCACGGACGCGGCGGTGGAGGCGCCGGTCAGCTCCAGCACCACCGTTCGCCGGTCCTCCAGGTACTGGATGGTCTCCTGATGTGTCTCCGGCGAGGACATGAGCGGCGCCATCCAAAAGATGGAAAGAAGTGCCACCAACACGCACAAAACAACGCAAACAGCGGACGTAACAGGTCTTCTCACGGTAATCCCCCTCTTTCTGCGAAAAATGCGTTTCTCAGCGGGCACACTCCCCCGCGGTGCCGCGGAGGATGCCCAGACCGTGCTCCAGGCTGGGAAGAATGAAGCCCAGCGACTCCTGCACCGCCTTGGGGCTGCCCGGCAGGTTGACAATCAGGGTCCCCTTGCGCAGACCGGACACGCCGCGGCTGAGCATGGCTCTGGGCGTGATGGTCATGGAGTAGGCGCGGATGGCCTCCGCGATGCCGTTGGCCATGCGGTCACAGACCGCCGCGGTGGCCTCCGGGGCGTTGTCCCGCCGGGAGAAGCCCGTGCCGCCGCTGGTCAGAATCAGGTTCACCTGCCGCTGGTCCGCCAGCCGGATGAGCTGCTGCTTCAAGGGGCCCGGCTCATCGCTGAGCAGGAGCTTTTCCACCACCTGATAGCCCGCGGCTTGCAGCATCTCCTCCATCAGCGGCCCGCTCTTGTCCACACGCTGGCCCAGCGCGCCCTTGTCACTGAGGGTGATGACCGCCGCCGTAAAGGGACGGTCCGCCGCCGGGGGAATCAGCTCGATTTCGTCGCTCACGCGGATGGGCCCGCCGCGGAGCACCTGGGTGAAAACACCCTTGCGGGGCATGATGCAGTCCCCCACCTGCTGGTAAATGGCGCAGTGGCTATGGCATTCCTTGCCGATTTGGGTCAGCTCCAGCAGAGCCTCCCCCACCTGGAACCGGGTTCCCACCGGCAGAGCGGTGAGGTCGAAGCCCTCCACCACCAGATTCTCCCCAAAAGCGCCGAAGTCCACCTGTGCGCCGCGCTGCCGGAAGGCCTCAATCTCCTCCAGCGCCAGCAGGCTCACCTGCCGGTGCCAGCGACCGCCGTGGGCGTCGGCCTCGATGCCCCAGTCCTCCTTCAGCTGAGCCCGGGGCACCTCATGCTTTGCCGTCCCCCGCCGCTCGCTGATGCAAATCGCCCGAATTGTACCTGTCATTCCCGTTATCCTCCAATTTTTGACATCTCTCTCAGCTCTGTCACCTGACTGAGCTGTTCAAAGCAGTGGGCGTCCGGCTTGTTCTCCAGCACACGGCGGAAGCGGCGGCGCACCTCCTCCAGGTCACCGCGGCGCAGAGGCTCCCGCAGGTCCTCGCCGTCGTTGTAGCACAGGCAGCCCTTGAGGAAGCCCGTGGAGGTCAGCCGGACCCGGTTGCAGGTGGAGCAGAATTTG
>CACZUK010000094.1 GCA_902784305.1 Oscillospiraceae bacterium
AGGCGGATTGCCCTCCCGGGGGTGGAGGGTGAGGCCCTTGCAGCAGATGCCGCCCAGGGCGCTGATGTCGTAGAACTGGTCAAACTCCCGGCCGAAGCCGAAGGTGCCAGAGGCCACCACCACGGGATTTTTCAGATGGATTCCGGCGAAGTTCACGCTCATATCCACGTTTTTCATCACCAATCCACCTCCTCCGCGTTGAACACGGGTCCATCCTTGCACACATGGCGGTAGTGGCCGCCCACGCTGCACGCGCAGACCAGACAGGCGCCCACGCCGCACCCCATGCGCTCCTCCATGGACACAAAGCAGGGCGTTTCATACTCTTTTGCGGCCAAATAGACGTTTTTCAGCATGGGTTTGGGTCCGCAGGCGAACACGGCGGCGATTTCCTTATCCTCCCGCAGATACTCCCGGACCAGTGCGTCCACGAAGCCGTGGTGACCCACGCTGCCGTCGTCGCTGGCAATTTTGACGCTCATGCCCGCGGATTCACACCGCGTCCTTGTTCCGGAAGCCCAGAGCCGCCACAGCCCCGCCGGGCGCGGCCTTCCCGGCCAGAAGCATGGGCGGCACGCCGATGCCGCCGCCCACCACCAGCACCTTGCCGGTTTCGGGGTAGTCATAGCCGTGACCCAGCGGCCCCAGCACGTCCACGCTGTGGCCTTTGTCTCTGCGGGCGAGCCACTGGGTACCCTCCCCCTTCACCTGGAACACAATGCGCAGGGCATCCCCTTCTGCGTCGCAGATGGAGATGGGGCGGCGGAGCAGGTTCCCCTCCCCGCACTTCACATTGACGAACTGGCCGGGCTTTGCGCTCCGGGCCAGCTCTCCGGCCATCAGGGTCAGGGACACCACGTCCGGGGTGAGCTGTTCACGCTTCACAATGGTGCATCTCTTTTGTATTGGCATGAAAGGTTCCTCCTGTTGAGGGTATGATAAGGGGAGGATTATTCCCCGATTTCCACCTTTTCCCGAATCGCGTCCCGCATTTCAATGGCGGCGTTCCGGGCGGCCTCCTGATAGTCCGCGCCGTCTCTGCCGGTCTTCTTCCAGGCGCACATGATGCCCCGGGAGGAGTTGACAATGGCGCCGTGGCCTTTTGCGTCAAACGCGAACTTCACGTCCTCGGCGGTGCCGCCCTGGGCACCGTAGCCGGGTACCAGCAGGAAGCTGTGGGGAAGGGCCTCCCGCATCTGAGCCAGCTGCTCGGGCCAGGTGGCACCCACCACGGCGCCCACCCGGTTGTAGCCGTACTCGTCAATAAAGCCCTTGCCCCAGGCATTCACCAGCTCGCCCATGACCTCGTAGATTTTCCGGTCCCCGATGGTCAGGTCCTGGAGGTCCACGGCGGAGGGGTTGGAGGTGCGCACCAGAGCGAAGAGGGTCTTGTCCTCCTTCTCCGCGATCTTGAGGAAGGGCTTCACCGCGTCCTCGCCCATGTAGCCGTTCACGGTGACACAGTCCGCGCCGAAGCCGGGCAGGCCGGACTCGCCCACCCGGGTATGGCCCAGCCAGCCCTCGGCGTAGGCGCTGGCGGTGGCGCCGATGTCGCCCCGCTTTACGTCCGCAATGACGTAATAGCCCTTTTTGCGGGCGTAGCGGATGGTCCGCTCCAGCATCTCCATGCCCTCCCAGCCCAGCAGCTCATAGTAGGCGCTCTGGGGCTTGACGGCGGGCACGAGGTCCGCCAGCGCGTCCATCAGGCCGCAGTTGAAGGCGTAGATCGCCTCCGCAGCGGCCTTCCGGGTCTCGCCGTACTGCTTGAGGAAGGGCTCGGCCACGCTCTGAGGCACATACTCCAGCCGGGCGTCCAGACCGGCCACGGTGGGGTTGCCCATCTGAATGATTTTCTTCTGTAAGGCTGCAAATGACATAACAATACCCCCTTTTTTGGGCAAAAGTATGTAGAAATTCGTTTTTTGCGCTGCAACGGGCGGATTCTCTCATTCCTTGCCGGACGCATACCCTCTGCGGGGCTCCTGCACGGTGCGCCCCTGCATAATGGTTGCATCCCTCACCTCAAAAGAAGAGAAAACCCTTGGTTTACCACACAATTGTGCATTGCGACTCGCGCGGCTCGTGGAGCCGCAGCTCACTGCACGCCGCACATGAAGGAATTGCCATACGGCGTGCGGCAGTGTGCATTGTCACATGGGCATGCTGCACCGCTCGCCCTCGTCGGCGAAGATGATGCGCCCGCCCACGATGGTGTACTTGACCCGGCCCTTGACCCGCGTCCCGGCGAAGGGGGTGTTCCGGCCCTTGGAGCGGAACTGAACGGGGTCGATGACCCAGCTCTCGTTGGGGTCGAAGATGGTCAGGTCCGCGTCCGCGCCGATGCCGATCCAGCCCTTGGACAGGCCCAGCAGCTTCGCCGGATTGGTGCTCATGCGCTGAATGACCTGCTCCAGACTCATCAGGCCTGTGTGGTAGAGCCGGGTCAGGCTCAGGGCCAGGGAGGTCTCCAGCCCCACCATGCCGCTGGGCGCCTCGGTGAGGGGCAGGGCCTTTTCCGAGGCGGTGTGGGGCGCGTGGTCGGTGACGATGCAGTCGATGGTGCCGTCCACCAGGCCCTCCAGAATGGCGTCCCGGTCCCTGGTGGGCCGCAAGGGCGGGTTGACCCGGGCCAGACTGCCCTGGAGGAGCACCTGCTCGTGGGTCAGGGTGAAGTACTGGGGGCAGGTCTCGCAGGTGATTTTCACGCCGCGCTTCTTGTAGCGGCGCACGATGGCCACGCCCTTTTCGGTGGAGATGTGGCAGATGTGCACCGGCTGCCCGGTCTCCTCGGCCAGCATGGCGTCGCGCATAATCATGATTTCCTCCGCGATGGCGGGGCGGCCGTGGATGCCCAGCTGCCGGGAGACCCGGCCCTCATGCACCGCGTAGTTCTGAACCATGTCCCGGTCCTCCTCGTGGCAGAGGATGGGCAGGCCCGCCCGGGCGGCCTTGAGCAGGGCGTCGCGCATCAGGTTGGCGTTCATCACGGGGACGCCGTCGTCGCTCAGGGCAACGGCCCCGGCCTCCTTGAGGGCGCGGAAATCGGTCATCTCCTGGCCCTTCTCGCCCACGCTCAGCGCCGCCACGGGCCAGACCAGAGTGCCGCTGCCCTGCCGGTGGGCCTTGTCGCGGATGTACTGAATGATTTCCGGGCTGTCCGCCACCGGCCTGGTGTTGGCCATGCAGGCGATGGAGGTAAAGCCGCCCCGTGCGGCGGCGGCGGTGCCGGTGATGATGTCCTCCTTGTCGGTGAAGCCGGGGTCCCGGAGGTGGACGTGCATGTCCACCAGACCCGGCGCCACGCAGCAGCCCTCGGCGTTGAGGACCTGCGCCCGCGGCTCGTAGAGCTCGCTGCCGATGCACTTGATGCGCCCGTCCTCCAGTAAAAAGTCCATTTTTCCCTTCAGGCCGCCGGTGGGGTCCACCACGGTGCCCTGTTTGATGAGCAGCTTCATTGCGCCGTTCACATCCTTTCTGAAGTCCTCTCTCTCTCTTCCACAATTATACAGGAGATTTCCTCCCATTGCAATCATTTTTCAATGATTCGTACTGTGAAAGGGTGGAAAAGCGGTGAAAACTGTCAGGGTTGAAGGACGAGTCCGCGCGCATACTAGCTCTGTGCCCCTGTGAGCGCGCACTGGGGCGCGGGAAGGAAGGTGAAGACAGCGTGAATCGAAAGAGCTTTGCAAAGGGAATCGGACTGGGCATGGCCGTGGGCTCCGCCATGGGCCGGATGCTGCCCCACGGGCGGCGGCGCAAGCGCTCCGTGGCCAAGGCGGCCCGCTCACTCTCGGACATGGTGGACCAGCTGGTCCGCTCCATGGACAAGTGAGGCGCGGCCGTTCCGGGTCTGCAAAACAGACGAGGGGGACGTGAACCGCGTCCCCCTTGTCCGTCATCCACGCGCGCCGGAGCGCAGCGCCTCCACACAGCGCCGCAGCGCCTCCGCCGCCGGGGCCAGCTCCGAGGCGCGGTTGAAGGCGGAGAAGCTGAGCCGGAGCGTGCCGCTGTCCAGGGTTCCGGCGCTTTGGTGGGCCAGAGGCGCGCAGTGCAGACCGGCGCGGACGCACACGCCCATGCGGCCCAGCCGCTCGCCCAGGGCCTCGCAGTCCACATCCTGAACCGTCAGGGAGAGCACGCCGGTCTGGAGGGCCGGGTCGGGGCTCTCAAACAGGCGGATGCCCTCCACATTGGAGAGGAGCTGTGCCATGCGCCGCCGCAGCGTCTGCTCGTGGCGGAGGATGGAGCCGCAGCCGGTCCGCTTCACGAAGCGCAGACCGGCCAGCAGGCCCGCGGCGCCGCAGACGTTGTGGGTGCCCGGCTCCAGCCGGTCGGGCAGGAAGTCGGGCATGGTCTGGAGCAGAGACTCGCTGCCCGTGCCCCCGGTGAGCAGGGCGGCGGGCCGGGCCTCCGGGGCGCAGAGCAGCAGTCCGGTGCCCTGGGGCCCGTAAAGGCCCTTGTGGCCGGGCAGGGCGGCGTACTGCGCACCCAGGGCCTCCAGATTCAGGGGCAGGCAGCCCGCGCCCTGGCTGGCATCCACCACAAGGGGGACTCCGGCCTCCCGGCACAGGGCGGCGATGTCGGACAGGGGCAGCACATAGCCGAAGACGTTGGAAACCTGGGTACACACGGCGAAGGCGGCACCCTCCAGCCGTCGGCGGAAGCCCTCCACCAGCTCCTCAGGCCGGAACAGGGGGGCGGCGACCACGTCCTGCTCCAGCGGCAGGTCGGCCAGGGTTCGGGTGACGGCGTTGTGCTCCCAGCCGGAGAGCACCACCCGGCCGCCCCCGGCGCCCAGACTGCGCAGGGCCAGGTTCAGGGCGTGGGTGGCGCTGTGGGTGAGCACCACCCGCTCCGGGTCGGACACGCCGAAGAGGCCCGCCGCCTCACTGCGGCACTGGTAGACCAGCTCCGCGGCGCGCTCCGCGGCGGCATAGCTGCCCCGGCCAGGGCTGGCGGCGGTGCGCAGCGCCTCGGAAACCGCCCGGGCCACAGCGGGCGGCTTCTGGAGGGAGGTGGCGGCGCAGTCCAGAAAAATCACAGAACCGCCTCCCGATAGCTGCCGTCACTCTGGGCGAGGAAAATCTGGGTGGGACTCAGGCCCGCCCGGCGCAGGGCGCTCAGGGCGGTGTTCAGGCTTTTGTGGGCGATTTTGACGCTGTAGCTGCACCCCCGTTCGGACACCTGACTGGGCGTGCGCAGGATGCGCTGGTTCACCCCGGAGCGCTCCAGCACGGCCGCGGCGCGCTGGGCCTGGGTGAGCCCTCTGCATACGATGAGATAAAACAAAGGACCATCTCCTCTCGTCGGAAAAGCGCGAAGTGTGGGTTTCCCCGTCCTATCGTATGCAAAAGCGCCGTCTCACGTCCGTGCAGCTCCCGTTTTTTTCACCTTCCCCTTGCAGATTTGTTCGCGTTGGTTTATACTGTTGGGAGCGGATTCCAGCGCGCGCTTCCCTGTGAGCGCGCCGGAACAAGCGGATTCCAGCGCCTCAGGCGCGTGCTTCGGCGGTGATGCAATGAACGTGCTTCTCGAAATGGCCCAGCGCAGTCTGTCCTACCTGCAAACCATACAAGCCACGGACATTCTGGACATAGCCATTCTCGCCTATCTGCTCTATCGGCTGATGATGTGGTCGCGCAACTCCAACGTGGGCCAGGTGCTCAAGGGCATCGCCCTCATCTTCATCATGCTCTGGGGCACCAGCTTTTTGCATCTCTATGTGATGAACTACCTGCTCAGCAGGGTGCTGGAGCTGGGATTTTTGTCCATTATCGTGGTGTTTCAGCCGGAAATCCGGCATTTTCTGGAGCAGTTCGGGGCAAAGGGCATGTCCGGCCTGTTCTCCGGGCGGGAGAGCGACCCCGATGAGAGTGAGCGGGCCATCGACGAGCTGGTGGCCGCCTACGCCTCCCTGTCCCGCAGCAAAATCGGCGCCCTGACCGTCTTCGAGCGCAGCAGCATCCTCGACGAGAGCATCAACAGCGGCACCCCCCTGGACGCGGAGGTCAGCAGCGAGCTGCTCAAGAACATTTTCTGGCCCAAGGCACCGCTTCACGACGGAGCGGTCATCATCCGCGCCGGGCGTATCGTGGGCGCGGGCTGCATCATGCCCCTGTCCAGCAACCCCAGCATCAGCCGGGAGCTGGGCACCCGCCACCGGGCCGGCATCGGCACCACCGAGCACAGCGACGCGGTGGTGGCTATCGTGTCCGAGGAGACCGGTTCCATCTCCGTGGCCGTGGGCGGCATGCTCAAGCGGCATCTGGCCCCGGAGACCCTGCGGCGCATGCTCCGCCGGGAGCTGCTGCCCGAGGGCTCCGGCGAGGACGGCGGCGGCGACCGAATGGGCGCTTTGCTCTCGCGCCTGGCCTCTCTGAAGATCGAGGACCTGCTGCGCCCTGGAAAGAAAGGGGACAAACATGTGGAATAAACTGCGCAATACCCGGGGCTTTTATATGGTTCTCTCCATTTTCTGCGCCGTTTTGTGCTGGCTCTTTGTGGACGTGACCCAGGAGCCGCGCACCTCCCGCACCATCCGGGACGTGCCCGTCCAGCTGGTGGGCACCGACAGCCTGGCCCGCCAGAGCCTGATGGTGGCCGACGAGGAGGCGCCCACCCTGAGCCTGACCTTCTCCGGCGTGCGCACGGAGGTCTCCAGACTCAACCGCAGCAACATCTACGTCACCGCGGATCTGTCCGACTGCAAGGAGGGGGAGCAGGAGCTGAGCTACACCGTCTCCTACGACCCCGCCCTGAACACGCACAGCATCCAGGTCGAGAACAGCAGCGCCAGCCGCATCCCGGTGAGCGTGGTCAAGGTGAAGAGCAAGACCGTCCGGGTGGAGGGCGTGCTGGAGGGCAGTCTGGTGGAGGGCTACAGCTACGACCAGCGCAGCTTCTCCTGCACCCCGTCCAACGTCACCGTCACCGGGCCCGCGGCTCTGGTGCAGCAGGTGGACCGCGCCCAGGCCATCCTCACCGAGTCCGGGCTCACCGATACCTGGACCGGCGAGCTGGAGACCGTGCTGGTGGACCGCTCCGGCAACCCCATCGAAACCGGCAGCCTGGAGCTGAGCCCGGAGAGCGTCAACGCCAGCTTCCCCATTGTGGCGGTGAAGACCGTGGCGCTGAGCGTCACTCTGGAGGAGGGAGGCGGCATGACCGCCGCGGACGTGGAGTGCACCGTCTCGCCCAAGTCCATCCAGGTATCCGGCACGCAGGAGGCCCTGTCCCAGCTCAAAAACGACAGCTTCAGCGTGGGCACGGTGTCCCTGTCCCATGTGCTTACCTCCGTGAAGCAGTCCTTCCCCATTGAGCTGCCGGAGGGTCTGACCAACCTCAGTGACAATCTCACCGCCTCTGTGACGGTGAAGGTCAACAGCAATCTGGCCATCCGCAAGGTGACAATTCCCAGAGAGCGCATCCGACTGCGCCACGCGCCGGACAACACCAATGTGGAGATTCTCACCGACAAGCTGGAGGTGCGCATCCGCGGCACGGTTTCGGAGATGAACCTGCTCATGGAGCAGGATGTGAAGGCGGAGGTGGATTTGAGCGACGTGGAGGAGGGCACCATCGGCGCCGTGACCCTCCCGGCCCGCATCTGGGTCCAGGG
>CACZUK010000095.1 GCA_902784305.1 Oscillospiraceae bacterium
GCGCAAAACTCTGGTCTGGCGTCTTTGGTGCTGGATTTGCCAGCCGGGCGCCATCAATTCTGCTTTGCCGCATAGGCTGGGGTTGTGCAGGAGTCACTAGTCTATCACCGTAAATTGAAAAGTCAAGGGCATCTTCTCTGAAATGGAGCATCGAATTTCACCCTAAAACCGCCTTCAAATCCGCCTCTGGCGTGGAGGTGGGGGCGATGTTGTAATGCTCCACCAGATAGTTCAGCACCTTGGGAGAAACAAACGCCGGAAGCGTCGGTCCCAGCCGGATGTTCTGAATACCCAGATACAACAGGGTCAGCAGCACGCAGACCGCCTTCTGCTCGTACCAGGACAGAATGATGGACAGCGGCAGCTCGTTGACGCCGCAGCCGAAGGCCTCCGCGAGGGCAACCGCCACCTTGATGGCCCCGAAGGCATCGTTGCACTGACCCATATCCATGATGCGGGGCAGGCCGCCGATGGTGCCCAAATCCAGGTCGTTGAAGCGGTACTTGCCGCAGGCGAGGGTCAGAATCACCGTGTCGGACGGTGCCTGCTTCACCAGTTCCGTGTAATAGCCGCGGCCGGGTCTGGCGCCGTCGCAGCCGCCGACCAGGAAGAAGTGCCGAATGGTGCCGCTCTTGACTGCTTCAATCACTTTATCCGCCACGCCCAGAATCGCACTGTGGCTGAAGCCGGTGGTGACGGTGCTGCCGCCGTTGATGCCGGTGAAGGAAGTGTCCTCGGCAAAGCCGCCCAGCTCCAGTGCCTTCTCAATGACCGGGGTGAAGTCCTTGTCCTCCCCGATGTGTACCAGCTCAGGATAGGACACCACCTCCGTGGTGAACACCCGGTCCCTGTAGCTGTCCTTCGGCGGCATCAGGCAGTTGGTGGTGAACAGAATCGGGGCGGGGAGGTTCGCAAACTCCTTCTGCTGATTCTGCCACGCCGTGCCGAAGTTGCCCTTCAAATGGGGATACTTTTTCAGCTCCGGGTAGCCGTGGGCGGGGAGCATTTCGCCGTGGGTGTAGATGTTGATGCCCTTGTCCTTCGTCTGCTCCAAAAGCTGCTTCAAATCGTACAAATCGTGACCGGTGATGACGATGAACGGCCCTTTCTCCACGGTCAGGGGCACAGTCGTGGGGACAGGATTCCCGTAGGTCCCGGTGTTGGCCCTGTCCAGCAGCTCCATGCAGGCGTAGTTGACCTCGCCGACCTCCAGCACGATGGGCAGCAGCTCGTCCATGCCCCAGTCCTCGCCGATGGCAAACAGCGCCTTGGCGAAGAACTCGTTCACCCGCTGGTCGGAATAGCCCAGCACCTGCGCATGGTAGGCGTAGGCGGCCATGCCCCGGATTCCGAACAAAATCAATGATTTCAGGCTGCGGATGTCCTCCTGCGCATCCCAGACCCTGCTCATGTCATAGTCCTCGGTGCGTCCGCAGGGGGCGGCACAGCTTGCGCAGCCGGGGACATAGCTCGCCTTTTCCGCATGAACCTCGTCAATCAGGGCGCGGAGGGTGACAGCGTTGAAATTCACGTTGGTGATGGTGGTGAACAGGCCCCTGATGAGCAGCTTGCAGCTGTGCCCGGTCAGCTCCATGCCGTCCGCCGCCCGGACAAGCCCAATCATGGCTCCGGTGAGCGCATCCTGCAAACCGGCGATGTCGGACCGTTTGCCGCACACCCCCGCCTTGCCCATGCATCCCTTGCCGCCTGCGGTCTGCTCACACTGAAAACAAAACATCTGGGTATTCATCATTTTTCCTCCTCAGTCCAAAATCCTGCCGTCCCGCGAAATCGTGACCACCTGCCACGGCAGGAACTTGCCGCTGTTTTTCAGCGCCGTCTCCGCCGCCCGCTGCAAGCCGCCGCAGCAGGGCACCTCCATCCGCACGATGGTCACGCTTTTGATGTCGTTGTCCCGGAGAATGGCCGTCAGCTTTTCGCTGTAATCCACCGCGTCCAGCTTGGGACAGCCGATGAGCGTGACCTTGCCCTTCATGAAGTCCTCGTGAAGGTTGGCGTAGGCGTAGGCTGTGCAGTCCGCCGCAATCAGCAGCTTGGCCCCATCGAAGAACGGGGCACGGGTCGGGAGCAGCTTGATTTGGCAGGGCCACTGAGCCAGCCGGGAGACGCTCCTGCCCACGCTCGCGCTCGCCGCCGCCTCAGTCCGGGCAAACTGCATCATCCGGGAGCCGGGGCAGCCGCCTTTGGGCGGTTTCTGCTGCGTTTCCTGCTTTTTCTGCTCCTTTGCCGCCTGAACCGCCTGTTCGTCATACGCCGGAGCCTCCCGCTCCTCAAAGCTGATGGCTCCGGTGGGACAGGCGAGCAGACAGTCCCCGAAGCCGTCGCAGAAGTGCTCCCGCACCAGCTTCGCCTTCCCGTTGACCATCTCAATGGCGCCCTCGTGGCAGGCGTTGGCACACAGGCCGCATCCGCTGCACTTCTCCTCATCTATGTGAATGATTTTGCGAATCATGGTTCCGTTCCTCCCTGTTATGGTTCTGGTTTGAGTATACACCATCTCTTTTCAAAAATCTGTATCCAGGGATACACAACAGCAGCTTTTTGGTGTAGAATGAAAGCACAGGCCGAAGGGAGGATTGGAGATGGACGAAATTCTGAAACAGAGTGCCCTGTTTCGCGGCATGAGCGCCGAAGCGCTGCGGGAGGTGCTGGAGCAGACGCCCCACCTCATACAGCGCTACGAAAAGGGAGAAATCATCTTTCAGCTGATGGAACCGGCCACCAGAATCGGCGTCATTCTGGAGGGACGGGTGGAAGCCCAGAAGACCTTCCCCAATGGCAGTCAGGTCAATGTGTCGGTGCGGGGGCCGGGAGCGCTCATCGGACCGGCGGCGGCGTTTTCCAGAAGCAGGCGGTATCCCTGCGGCATGGTGGCCCTGGAGCCAGTGAAGCTGATGGTGTTTCAGCGGGAGGACCTGCTGAGGCTCATGCAAAAAAATCTTCTGATTTTGGAAAACCTCACCACGGACATCGCCTCCGCCACCTACATGCTGCAGCAGCGGCTGGAGCTGTTCTCCTACAGCGGCATAGCGCAGAAGGCGGCGTTCTGGCTGCTGACGCAGGCAAGGCAGAACGGGACAAATCAGGTTCAGATTCCCGAATCCGTCTCCAAATGGGCGCTGCGGATGAACGTCTCCCGTCCGTCCCTGCACAGGGAGTTGAAGCGTCTGGAGGCGCGGGGCGTTCTCCGGTATGCGCCGCCGGTGATTGAGATTCTGGATTCGGACGCCTTGCAGGAGCTGCTTGGGTGAAGGGATGCGGATGGCCTGAATCATCGGAAGGAGTATCCGCAGGTGCCGCCGAAGGTGGAGTATTCCCTCTCCAAATTGGGACACTCCCTGATGCCGGTGCTGGACACCCTGTGCAGATGGGGAGATGAACACATCCCGGAGGGGTGGGCCAGGGAATAGGAATGGTTCTGTCTTGTGGTCAGGAAACGGGCAGGGAGCTGTCTGGCTGTTTGTAAAAAGGCAAAAGCGTTATAACAAGCAGGACCCTTCCGCCATGAAGGCGAAAGGGTCCTGCTGTCTATTTCAGGATTGGCATCATACTTGTTGGATGTACTCAATCACCACCGTCCGGGTCATCATACCCTCCAGCAGCACGGGAATGTATGCGGACACCATCCCCTTCGGAGATGCCAAAGTGGACATTCCGCTGTTTCGGTGCTGTGCCTACAGCGTGTGCATGGGCAGCGGCGGTGCGGAGGCAAAAGCTGCGGCGGATTACGTCACCGGCGATGTGGACAAGGACGGACTGTTTCAGGTGTTCCGGTATTTGGGGTTGATGGAACCCAGCAGGCGTGTACATGGTAATCTGTGAGCCTGTCAGTTTTGCCTCTCCCGATGCGCCCTTCGGTAAACCAGCGGCGTCACGCCGAACTGCTCCCGAAAGCGGCAGGCGAAGTAGCTCATATCCTGAAACCCACAGGCCATGCCGATTTCGATGATTCTGTCCTCTGTGGTGGTGAGCAGCTCCGCCGCACGCTGGAGCCGGAGCTGGTTGACGTAGCGCAGGGGCGTGGTGCCCGTCATGCCCTTGAAGCAGCGGATGCACTCGCTCTGGCTCACGGACGCCGCATCAGCAAGGCTCGCGATGGTAATCTCTTCCGTGAGATGGGCGCGGATGTAATCCAGAATGGCCATCACCCGCTCCTCATTCTTCCGATTGCTTCCCGTCACTGTCCCCGAAACCCCACTCCGCCGCCGGTTCAGTTGGAGAATCAGTTCCGACAGCCTGCTGCGCACTGCGAACTCGTAGCCGTACTCCTCCGCCGAAGAAAAATGCCAGCTTTCTTTGATGCACTTCAGCAGGGGCAAATCCTCCTCCCGCTGTGTTGACAGCGGCACAAACCGCAAGGCGGGATGATGAATCAAGCCGTGAAGATAGCTCCAAAAGACACTTTCCGGAGCGCCGCCCACCAGCTTTGGGTGGAAGACGACGGAATGGATGACACAGGGTTGCCCGTCGGCACTCCAGGTCGCGTGAATGGCGTTGGCGTTGATGAAGCAGCCGTCCCCCTCCCCCAGCGTACAGCGCTGCGCGTCCGCGGCAACGACGGCGCTGCCCTTCACCACCACCGCCAGCTCCAGCTCCGGATGCCAGTGCCAGGGCACCGGACCCTCCGTCAGGTCGTCCTCATAGCAGGCGACGGGAAACAGGGCGCTGCCGTGCTCCGTTAGCTCCTGACTGTTCTCATCCATTTCCATGCGGGTGTTGCAGAAGCGTACCACCATATTCTCTCACTCCTGAGCGTTTTGTCTTATCCTTTTGGGCATTGCGTCCTAGATTTTCCGGTGTGTATCCCTTATGATTGTATCAGAAGCAAGCCAACAACACAACCAAAAATGGGAGGTACACAATGAAAATCGAACATATCGCCCTGTATGTACAGAATCTTGAGCGGGAAAAGCGCTTCTTTGAAATCTACTTTCAGGCAAAGGCCGGAGAGCGCTACAACAACTTCCGAACGGGGTTTTCCTCTTATTTTCTCACCTTCGAGGACGGTGCCCGCCTGGAGCTGATGACCCGTGAGGAACTGAAAACGCCCGACCGGGCACCCTTCTGCGTGGGTTATCATCACCTCTCTATCTCCGTGGGCAGTCGGGAGGCCGTGGACGACCTGACCCGCTGGCTGGAGCGGGACGGCTACACCGTGGTCAGCGGCCCCCGCACCACCGGCGACGGCTACTATGAGAGCTGCATTCTGGACGAAGAGGGCAACCAAATCGAGATTACGGAGTGAGCCATGGTTTCTCCGCTTCTGGCCATGATTGATCTGGCCTTTATCAGCCTCAGCCTTCCCAACAGGTATCCCTGGAGCTGTCCCGCCCATCACAGGGAGAAACACCTTGTTGACAGGGCATTTTCCCTCAAAAACGAACCATATGTGCCCATCAAGCCGCACGCTCCCAAAACCAAATTCAGCCCGTCCAGCCGTGCATCCACGGCCGGACGGGCTGTCCGTTTTTTGGGGCAGAACAGCGCAGTTCCGATGCTCCTCAATCCGGCTGCTGACCATCGTGGGCCTTCCATGCGCACTCGCTTACCCGCAGATTTGTAAACACCGCCGGAAAGCTGGATGCCTCCGGGCTGCACGCATAAACGCCGAAGCGTATCTTTCCGGCGCCCTCCAACAGGTGGCAAATGCGCATTTGGGTGAAGTGCTCACCGTCCTGAGAGCACTCGATGCGGTAATCAGACCCACGGCGGCTGAGACGATACCACATGCTTTTCACGTCAGCGGGAATGGCGGTAGTCGCCCAATCAGAATAGCCGTGATTGGTCACAACGGAGCCAAGGTGCTGGAACGTCTCGTTTTCATACTCCACCGAGGCTTTCAGCCAGTTCTCGGAGTCCAGATACAAAACGATTCCGCACTGGTCAAAGCGGTGATGGCTGTGTGAAAAATCCGTTTTGACAACGAAGGAGAAAAACTGCTCCTCCGTTTCCATTTGCAGCACCGGTGCGCTGTCGTTGCGGAAATGGTAGTAGGTCCGCTGCCAGAGATCGGTATGGGGCTCTGTGGTGATTTCGATTCTGTCAGGCAGGATGAAGAATTGCTTCGGCTGCCGGGTCCATTCCATACGGTTCAGTTCCATGGTTTTTCTGCTCCTCACTTCTCGCACCGTCAGTTCAAAAGGGCAATCAAACCCCCATTTTTCTCATGATTCCGTCCACGCTCACCCCGGGATGCGTCACATACAGCCGGACAATCTGCTCTGTCAGCGCAGCATCCATTCCGAAGCGCTGAGCAATCTCCCCGGGACTGCGCCCCCTGTCCGACTCCCGCAGAACCAGCTCAATCTGCGTGCGCAGGTCGCCGGCGGGGATGTTCGGGGCGGTGTGGGGAATCTCAATCCGGGTGACGCTGATGCTCCCATCCGTGACCTCCGCAGTCGCCAGCGTGATGGGCTGATGAAAACGGCGGGGTCCACAGCTCCCAGGATTCAGAAGAATCGTATGCCCCTCCTGCATCTCAGTGTAGCGGTGGCTGTGCCCCACAATGACGAGGTCGAAAGGACTCAAATCCCCGGGCAGGTCCTGCTTGCGGTGGGTCATGTAGATGCGCACTCCGCCCAACACAAAATCCCGGTACACGGGCAGAGGCTCCGCCCAATTCCGGTCGTTGTTCCCCCGCACAGCAAAGACAGGCGCAGTGCGTTTCAGCTGAGCCAGGATGTCCGGCTTGCTGATGTCCCCGGCGTGGAGAATGACGTCCACCCCCCGGAGGGCTGAGAGCACCTGTGGCCGGAGCAGATTGTGTGTGTCAGAGAGGATTCCCAGCTTCATAAAAAACCTCCATCCGGATTCGTTCCGAGAACAGATTCCAAAGGAACCGATTCAGTGACTCAGTATACCCTTTTCCAGGGGACACGTCAAGACCTCCTAGTTGCTCTTCGCCCAGGCCGTAAACGATAAATAACCAGTACTCTATCGGGATCACGCCCAAATTGGTAGAATGAGTCGGGAAGTAGCAGGAATTATCGCCAGTTTGCGAGAAGTATCGCCACTTACCGGAATACCAGAAAGGATGTGCCCGGATGAACACG
>CACZUK010000096.1 GCA_902784305.1 Oscillospiraceae bacterium
GTGCATGGCCTGCTCCAGCACCGGCTCCTTCAGGGTCATGGTGGTGGGGCACCAGCTGGTGACGCCGTTGTCGGCGTAGTAGCGGCTCATGCGCTCCAGACCCGCCATGGAGCCGTCAGAGGCGTCCTCCGTCACCGCGCCGTGGGTGTGGATGTCGATGAAGCCGGGGACGATGTACTTCCCGGCCGCGTCCAGGTCAGCGGGGGCGTCGGTCTTGCCGACGGCGGTGAAGGTCTCGTCGAAGGAGATGTCTGTGACGGTGAATTTGCCGTCTGGGGTGAATACTTTGCCGTTTTTGATAATCATAATGTCACCTCTTGGGGTTGTTCGTTTTGTGGATTGTAGAGATTTTGGTCTTTTCTCGCCTTTTTCACGAGTTCTTCCAGATTCTCGTCCAATGGATTCAAAATCACTTCTATTCCGTTCATTCGCGCAGCCTGCGCAACATAAGAGTTCCCGGTCAGCCAGTCGTATTCTCTCTGGCTGCAAACAACAATGAATTTTTGCAGTTTCCGACCTGAATCCTGTTCAAACAGCAGCATTTTAAGGACATCCGCTGCGACTTTATGCTTCTGTGCAGGAAGCATTTTCCCATAATGCGTGTGAATCTCGCCGATAATCCCGGCAGATGCAGAATAAAAATCGGGTTTAATGGTCACTTCGGGATTGCTCTTGAGCGTCAATACTTCGTTGACCCGCAAATCCGCCGCAGACAGCCGTTTCAGTAAATCCTCAATCTGTTTTGCTTCGGCTTCCGCTTGTGCGTCAGAGTTGGACAGGATGCGCTTTTCCATCATTTTCTCACCTTTCCCGATTCACCCGTCAGGAGCTTCGGGGTCTGGGGCCCCCGGCCCCAGCGGGGGTGAAGGGGGCAGCGCCCCCTCCGGGTGCAGGGCAGCGCCCTGCCAGGGTTCGGGGCAGAGCCCCGACCGCCCCCCGACCTCACACGGTAGCCGGGAGCGACGCCGCGGCCATGGACTGGCCCACGCGGCGGAACTTCTCGTCGGGCAGGTGGATGGCCAGGCTGTACTCCGGGTACTCATCCGCCAGCACCGCCTTGGAGGTCTCCACGATGATTTCGCCGCCCTTGCCGCTCATTACACGGCCCAGCAGCAGCACGTGCTCCGCGCCGTAGAGCTCGCAGTAGAAGCCCAAAATGTGGCCCAGATACACGCCGATGCTCTCGTAGACCTTGGCCGCTCTGGGGTCATTCTGCTCCATCAACGCCTGTACCGCGTTCAGCTTCTCCGCCGGGGTGGCGTTCTCGTCCAGCTCAATGCCCGCCCGGGGCGCCAGCTTGATGACGCCGTCCTGAGACAGATACTTTACGCCGCAGCCGATGTCGCCGCTCCACTCGTCCGCCATGGCCTCCGGGTTCGCGTCCACCGGCATGAAGGCCAGCTCATTCAGCCAGCCGGTGATGTTGCCGTGCTCGTCCACATAGCCCACCGCCTCAGAGGTGCCCATGGCGATGCCCAGAATGTTGTTCACGTTCAGGCTCATGGCTCCGGCCAGAGCCGTCACGTCGCCGTCGTTGGCCACCTGGAAGGGAATCTTGCCAAAGGTGTCCTCCACCGCCTTGATGTACATGGGCTTGATGCGCGTCTCAAACTGCTCCGGATGGCAGGTCTTGGCGTAGTTGAACAGAGAGGACACCATGGGCTTGTTGTCCACAATCACGCCCGCCGCGGAGATGCCCACGCCGTCCACCCGGGGCATGTGGGCCGCCGCCTTTTTGAAGGAATCCACAATGCCCGCGTAGTGGTAGTCCAGGTCGTCGTTCACCTTGGGCAGCCACACCGTCTCGTCGCTGTACACCGTCTCGCCGTCGATGACCGCGCTCACCTTCCGGTCGCTGCCGCCTGCGTCAAAGCCGATGCGGCAGCCCTCCAGATGCCGTCCCACGCTCTCCGACGCGCCCTTCTCCTCGGGCAGCACGTCGCAGAACACCACCTCAAAGGGGCGCTCGTAGACCGTCTCCATGAAGTCCTTGTCGAAGGCGCGCTCGCCGTCCTCGCTGTAGGCCGCCTTCACATCCTCATAGATGCCGCGGTCCCCGGAGATGTAGATGCGCCAGCCGCCCTTCATCCACAGCAGGACCTTCACACAGCGGCGGATGTAGTACTTGTCCGCCTGCTCCAGCTCCGGCGTGCCGTGGACAAAGGTGGGAAACACCGCGATTTGGCCGTTGGAGCGCTCCACCGCCACGCCCACGGGCTTGGTCGCGCCCTTCAGGAAGGCGCGGTTGAACTGCACCAGAGGCAGGAAATCCGGGTCCAGCGCCGGGACGTGCTTCAGGGGTACGTCAATGCCTAAATAGTTCATATTTTTAGTTCCTTTCTGGATTTTAGTTGCTGTTTTCGCTGATTTCCATCAGCATTGTTGAAATCTCGTTGCTCAGCGCCGCGAAGGCCGGGATGTCCAGCCGCTCGCCCCGGACGTTCTCCTCCAGGCCGCAGTTCTCCATGGCCTGCCGCAGCTGCTCCTTGGTCAGCTCCCCGGAAAAGCCCGAGGCCAAACCGTTCAGCAGCTTCTTGCGCCGCTGCACAAAGCAGGCGCGCACCGTCCGGAAAAACACCTTCTCGTCCGTCACTTGGGCAGGCGGCGCGCTCCGGCGCTCCAGCCGCACCACCGCCGAGGTCACCTTCGGCGCGGGCAGGAAGCAGTGCGGCGGCACCTCAAAGAGCAGCGCGCAGTCGGCGTAGTACTGGCACAGGATGCTGAACGCGCCGTAGTCCTTACCCCCCGGCGCGGCGCAGATGCGCTGGGCCACCTCCCGTTGAATCATCACCGTCAGCGCCGAAAAGCGGCCACTCTCCAGCAGCTTCGTCAGCACCGGCGTGGTGATGTTGTAGGGCAGATTCGCGCACACCACCGGCTCCAGGCCGCCGAAACGCTCCAGCAGCGCGTCCAGATCCAGCTTCATGATGTCGCCGGGCACGACTTCCACGTTGTCCAGCCCCACCAGCGTCTCCGAGAGCACCGGCAGCAGCGCCTGGTCCAGCTCCACCGCCACGACTTTTCCCGCGCGGCGGGCCAGCTGCGTCGTCAGCGGTCCGATGCCCGGTCCAATCTCCAGCGCGCCCCGCTGTGGCGTCAGCCGCGCCGCCTCCGCGATGCTCCGGGGCACCGAGGCGTCGATGAGGAAGTTCTGCCCCAGCGACTTCGAGAATCGGAATCCGTGCCGGGCCAGCAGGGGCTTGATTTCGTCAATGTTGCATAAATTCATGGTCTTTTGCCTTTTTTCGTCCTTTTGTTCCCTTCGGACGGCTCTCGCGCCACCAATTGGAGCGCTTGCGTCCTGTAAAGCTCACTATACCACAGTTTTGCCCTTTTTGGAAGAGAGAACCGGGAATTTTGTCCATTTTTTTGCCCATTCCAACGCCTTCGTACCAAACCGCCCCGCGGCTGAGGTCAATTGAACAGGTGTTCATTTGAGGAAGTGTACATAGCTTTGACACCGCCGCGGTTGTGTGGTATCCTGTTCCCCATGACCCGGCACAGCCGCCGGGGTGAGGAAAGGAACGATTTATGACCAAATCTCTGAAACGAGGCGCGGCTCTGCTGCTGGCCCTGCTGCTGTGCCTGAGCGCCTGCGCCGCCCCCGCGCCTCAGCAAGCGGAGGGCCTGCGGGTGGCCTGCACCACCTATCCGGTGTTCCTGTTCTGTCAGACGGTGTGCGCGGGCACCGATGTGGAGCCGGAGCTGGTGGTGGATCAGCCCCTGAGCTGCCTGCACAACTACACCCTGACCATGTCCGATATGAAGGTCATCGAGAACGCCAGCCTGCTGGCCCTGAACGGCGCGGGCATGGAGGAATTTCTGGAGGACGTGCTGGAGGACCGAAGCTGCCTCGACTGCTCCGAGGGTCTGGAGCTGCTCTGGAACGAGGAGGAGGGCGAGCCGGACTGCCACACCTGGATGGACCCGGCCAACGCCGCCGTCATGGTGAACAATCTGGCCGCCGGGCTCTCTGAGGCCGACCCGGACGACGCGGACACCTTCCGGGCCAATGCCGAAGCCGCCGCGCGGCGCCTGGAGGCGCTGGGAACCGCTCTGCGGGAGGAGCTTGCTCCCCTGCCCTGCCGATCCCTCATCACCTTCCACGACGGGTTCTCCTACTTTGCCCGGGGCGTGGGCATGGAAATTGCCGCCTCCGTGGAGGAGGAAGAGGGCTCCGAGGCCAGCGCCCGCCGCATCCGGGAGCTGGTGGCCCTCATCGACGAGAAGCAGATTCCCGCCGTGTTCACCGAGGTCAACGGGCCCGACGCCACCGCCAAAGCCCTGGCCATGGAACGGCCCGTCCGGGTGGGCACCCTGTCCATGCTCATGAGCAGCGAGGGCGTCCCCGCGGACCTGCAAGGGCTGGACGCCTACGAGTGGGCGCTGCGGCAGAACGCGCGGGCCATCACAGAGGCATACACATGAGAAAGGCGTGCACATGAGAAGCTACAAACACATCGGCGTCAAGCCCACGGAGTGCGAACGCTCCTGCTGCCTGCGGGTGGACCACCTGGGCGTGCGCTTCGGCAACGACGAGATTTTGAAGGACGTGGGCTTTCACCTCCACTGTGGGGAGCTCATCGCCCTGATTGGACCCAACGGAGCGGGCAAAAGCTCCCTCATCAAGGCCATTTTGGGCCAGATGCCCCACACGGGCACCATCCGCTTCCACACCGCCGGGGGCGCAAGGCTCAAGCCCCGCATCGGCTATGTGCCCCAGAGTCCCAGCTTTGACAAGGGGGACCCGGTGAGCGTGCTGGATTTGTTCGTGTGCTCCATCTCCGGCTACCCCGTGTGGCTGCCCATCCCCAAAGCCCTGCGGGAGCAGGTCCGCGCCTGTCTGGCCCGGGTCCACGGCGAGGATTTGATTGACAAGCGGGTGGGCATGCTCTCCGGCGGCGAGCTGCAGCGGGTGCTGCTGGCCATGGCCCTGGAGCCGCTGCCCCACATCCTCATCCTCGACGAGCCCTTTTCCGGCGTGGACGTGGAGGGCGAACGGCAGCTCTTCGCCCTGCTGGACGAGGTGCGCAACAGCTACGATTTGTCCATCCTGCTGTGTACCCACGACTTCACCACCCTGTCCCTGATGGACAAGGTGCTGCTGCTCCAGAAGGAGCTGCTCAAGGCCGGCACCCCGGAGGAGGTCACCGCCTCGGAGGAGTTTCAAAAGCTCTTCAGCGTCACCGGCGGAAACGGAGGTGCGGCCTAATGCAGCTTTGGTATTCCCTCGTGGATTTGCTCCCCTTCTCCTGGGCGGAGCCGGGCAGCATGTTCTTTATGAAGAACGCCCTGCTGGCCGTGCTGGTCATCTCCCCCCTCTTTGCGCTGCTGTCCACGCTGGTGGTGGAGCGGGGCATGAGCTTCTTCTCCGACGCCCTGGGCCACTCCGCCTTCACCGGGCTGGCCGTGGGCGCGTTCTGCGGCCTCTCCGACGCCACTTGGCCCGCCGTGGCCCTGGCGGTGGGCTTCGCGCTGCTGTTTACCTGGGTGGAGCGGCGCAGCGAGCTGGCCAGCGACACCGTCATCGGCGTGTTCTCCGCCACCGCCGTGGCGCTGGGCATCTTCCTCTCCACTTTGGACGGGCGCAGCTTCACCAAGTTCAACAGCCTGCTCATCGGTGACATTCTGTCGGTGTCTCCGGAGAAAATCGCCCTGCTGGCCCTGATTCTGGTGCTGGTGCTGGTGCTCTGGGCCACCCAGATGAACGACATGACCCTCTCCGCCGTCCACCCCGCCCTGGCCCAGAGCCGCGGCGTGCGCCTGAGCGTGCAGCAGGCCCTCTTCAACTGCGCGGTGGCCGTGGTGGTCACGCTGAGCATGACCTGGGTGGGCCTGCTGGTCATTAACTCCCTGCTGGTGCTGCCCGGCGCCGCGGCGCGCAACATCGCCCGCAATATGCGTCAGTACACCCTCTTCGCCCTGCTGGGCGCACTGGTGTGCGGCGTGGGCGGACTGCTGCTGAGCTACGCCATCGGCTCCTCCACCGGCGCGAGCATCACGCTGCTGCTCTCGGCGTACTTTTTCGTCACCTTCGCCTTTCGGGGCAGAAGGGCGTAATCGGCTGTTTTGCGCAATTTTGCATCAAAAAGTCCTCTGTGCCAGGTGTACAGGGGACTTTTTTGCCGTTTGCTCAGTGTTGCCATGAAGAAGTGAGCGCTTGCATCACCGTGGCGCGATAGCGGGAAGCGTAGCTGTAGTCCACGCCCTCGCCCGCCGCGTAGTCTTTGGACACTTCCAGCACCGCCGCGCGGCCCTTCCCCGGGGCCAGGCTCACCTGAATCTGTCCGCCCTCGTCGCAGTATTTGACGGCGTTGTCCAGCAGGATGATGTGCCTTGAATCCGAGGCAATCAGCGCGCCTTCCGAATCCAGACGCATGCGGAAGAACTGGTTCGTCAGCATGGTGCCGTTGATGACGCCGACGTTTGTTCACAGATGATTTTTCCCCTGTCAGAAAACGCCCTTTCTTTTCGATACAATTTATTCTGTTTCCGCAGCCACAGCGGGCCGCTCCGCGGAGAGCAGAATCATTTTCTTTCTGATGCAAAACCGGATTTCCAAATGCCAGTCTGAACGGATAAAAACAGGAAAAAACCTCTGTTCAAACCGTCAGTTATCTGCTATAAATAATAATAGAAAACTCTGTAGCCGGGCAAATCAGCGGACTGCGCAGCGATGCCGGAGCTGACGGACAAGCCCACAGGAGGGAGGGAAAAAATCCCATGATTTCCCGGATGCTATCCTTTTATTTTGGGCTGAAATCAGGGATTCTCTAAGACACCGATTCCATCAAAACAGAAAAGGAGCGTTTTTCTTTATGGCCTCAATGAATCCAAAATACACGCAGGCAATCTGGGATTTTACAGAGATGCTGCAGCAGGAGACGCAGATGGAGAATGGTCTCCACAACTGCCTCGAAATCATGAAGGATACCATCGACTGCGAAAGCGGCTATGTGTGGCTCTTAGAGGTTGTATTCACAAGTGAAGTGCGCCAGATGGACGAGCAATTTTGCCGTCAATCAAGGCAAAATTTCGCAGGAATCCTTTGTGGATTTCAAGTTAGACGGAAACAACGACCGGCTGATGATTATCGCCTGTGGGCCGGGGGACGATGTGACCGGTGTGACCATTGCCACGAATCAGGGCATTGTCGGTCATGTCTTCAACACGGCGGAGCCCATGGTTTTACAGTCCAAAGCGGCGGCTGACAGCCCGCTGGGAGAGTCGGACGACGCCACCGGCAGGCTGGTGAACAATCAGATTGTTGTCCCCCTGCGCACCCGCGGCCGGCAGCCCTTCGGCTGTATCCAGCTGGTCAACAAAAAAAGCGGCGGCTTTTCCGAGGACGACCTGAAGCTCGCCAAAAGCCTGGCCGCTCTGGTTGCGCTGGACATCGAGGACAAGGGGTATTCCATCTCCATCCGGGATACCCGCAAGCCCATGATTGTTCTGAAGGACTGCGTCAAGGAGTTCCCCTCCGGAGACGGCTTGATTCGGGTGCTCAAAGGCGTCTTTTTTGGAAATCTATCCCAAGGAATTTCTTGTGGTTCTGGGCGAGAGCGGCTGCGGCAAGACCACAATGATGAACATCATCGGCGGTATGGATTCCATGACCTCCGGTACGCTCCTTCTGGACGGCAAGGACTTCTCCCGTCCCAGTGACAAGGAGCTGACCCAGTTCCGCCGCCACTACATCGGCTATATTTTCCAATCCTACAACCTGATGCCAAACCTCTCCGCTCTGGAGAATCTGGAGTTTATCGCGGAAATCAGCCAGAATCCCATGGACCCGAGGAAAGCGCTGGAGCTGGTGGGCCTCTCCCAGCGAGCAGGCAATTTCCCCTCCCAGATGAGCGGCGGTCAGCAGCAGCGCGTCTCCATTGCCCGTGCGCTGACCAAGAATCCCAAGCTGATTCTGGCAGACGAGCCCACCGCCGCGCTGGACTACGAGACCAGCATTGAAGTGCTGGAAATCGTGGAGGACATCGTG
The DNA here is from genome assembly GCA_902784305.1 of Oscillospiraceae bacterium. Taxonomy (GTDB): domain Bacteria; phylum Bacillota; class Clostridia; order Oscillospirales; family Oscillospiraceae; genus Onthomonas. Next base: position 7,994 of record CACZUK010000096.1, read on the forward strand.
AAAAATCAGGGAAAAACCGTGGTCATGATCACCCACAACCCGGAAATCGCAAAAATGGCTGACCGCGTGGTAACGCTCAGGAGCGATTTGATTTCCAGCATCCGCATCAATCTGAGGCCTCTGCACGCCAGAGAGCTCGTTTGGTAAGAGGGCGCGAAAATGAAAAAGACGCTGCTGAAAAATACGCTGCGAACCATCCGGAAAAATTTTGTCTCCTGGCTGGCCATCAGCGTCGTGGTCATGATGTGCTGCGGCATGTATTTTGGCACGTTTTTTTACGCACAGGCCGTGGCGAAAACCACCAACCGCTACGCCTCCAGAACGGGCTTTGAGGACTTCAACCTCATCGCTGTCGCCGGTCTGAAAGAGAACGAGCTGGAACAGCTGCGAAGCATGGACGGCATCAACGATGTGGAGGGCACCTGGCGCATTGCCGACTGCGGTCTGCGCTTTCAGGACAGAGAAGCGGACGTGGATGTCTACGGCCTCACGACGCGGCTGTCCAGGGCGGAGGTTCTGGAGGGCAGACTGCCGGAGCGGGACGGAGAATGTGCCCTGACCGGACATGTGATGGAAGAAAACGGCATCGCGCTGGGAGACACGGTTCAGCTTGTTTACAGCGAGGACGCGCCGGACGAGCTGATGAAATCCGACCGCTTTACGGTGACGGCCAGGGTAAATCACCCGGACTGCATGGGTGCGGAGTTCGGTGATTTGGTGTTCCTTGCGCCGGACGCCTTTGACAGGGAGAGCGTGGATGACAATTACAGCTGCATCCGGGTGGACGCGGATTTGGGTCTGAGCGATGATTCCAGCTTCGAGGAGTACACCGCCGCCATGACGAAGCTGCGGATTCAGATGCGGGAGCAACTGGATTCCATCGGCGAGGAGCACGACAGAACCACCCGGTCGGACGCCAATCAGGAGCTGGACGATGCCAGAGCCGAGGCTGACGAAAAGCTGGGGGACGCCAAAAACGACATCGACGAGGCCGAGGACAAAATCGAGGATGCCCAGGGCAAGCTGGACGACGCGGACGAGAAGGTCGCTGATGCCGGGGACAAGATTGCCGATGCGGAGAAGAAAATCGCCAAAAATGAGAAAAAGTTGAAAAAGGCGAAGAAGAAGTACCGGTCCGGCAGGAAAAAGCTCAAAAAACTGGATAAAAAGCTCAAATCCGCCAAAAAGAAGCTGAGCAAGGCGAAAAAGCGGCTCAAAAGCGAGGAACAGAAGCTCCGGAGCGCAAAAACAATCCTTGACAAGGCCTCCAAGGTGCTGAACAGGGTAAAAAAGGACGCGGGGCAGCTCTCCTCCTCCGAGAAGAAACTGCTGAAGAGGGTGGAAAAGGAGCTAAAGCGTCAAAGAAAGCGGTACAACGCCGCGAATCAGAAGCTGAAGCGTGCGAAGAAGCAGCTCACGCAGCAGGAGAAAAAGAACAAAAAAGGAAAAAAGGCCCTGGTCAAGGGCCGAAAGCTCCTGAAGTCCAACGGGAAGAAGCTGAAAAAGGCTGAGAAGAAGCTGAAAAACGCCAAACAGAAGCTCAAGGACAAAAAGCAGGAGCTGGCCGACAAAAAGGTGGAGCTGGCCGACGCCAGGCAGGAGCTGGCCGACGGCAAGCAGAAGTACAAGGACAAAAAAGAGGAGACGGACGAGAAGATTGCGGACGCACAGCAGGAAATTGACGACCTGAAGCCCTCCGCCTATGTGTTCCTCACCCGGGACGACATGGAGGGCTATGTGCTGATGAAGGAGAGCGCCCAGAACATGCGGCTGCTGGGCGGCGTGTTTGTGATCATCTTCTCCGCCGTTGGGTGCTCATTCTGATTGACGCCAACAAAAAGCTGATTGGCACCATGAAGTCCTTCGGCTTCCACAGTGGTGAGATTATCTTCGGATACCTGGTCTTTGC
>CACZUK010000097.1 GCA_902784305.1 Oscillospiraceae bacterium
GAGATTGCCGAGCTGGAGCGGGAGCGCCCCTTCTGCGGCCACGGCATCGAGCACCTGCTGGACGTGGCGCGGCTGGCTCAGCTCTACAACCTGGAGGAGAGGCTGGGCGTGGACCGGGAGCTGCTCTTCGCCGCGGCGCTGCTCCACGACCTGGGCCGGGCCGAACAGTACCGCGACGGCACGCCCCACGAGCAGGCAGCGGCGGCGCTGGCCCGCCCGATTCTGACGGACTGCGGCTTCACCGACGCGGAGCAGGAGCGCATCTGCGCCGCCATCTCCACCCACCGGGGCGCGGAGGGCCCGGAATCGGACGCGCTCTCCATGCTGCTCCACCGGGCGGACAAGCGCTGCCGTCCCTGCTTCCTCTGTCCGGCGGCGGAGGCGTGCTACTGGCCGGAGGAAAAGCGCAACCGGAGCATAGAGTAATAAAACCGGGTCAAATCCGCTGTTATCAGCAGATTTGACCCGGATTTTCTGTCAATTAAGCCCAAAAAGTTCAAACGGAGCCGGAAAAAACCTGTCTCTGACTCCATTTGGTGATATTTGCCCCAAACGCGCCCCAAACGCCTCAGTCGCGCTTCGGTGCGCAGTATTTCCCCAGCGTTTCGATGAGCAAATCAATGTCCACCGGCTTGGACAGGTGGGCGTTCATCCCGGCTTCGAGGCACTGATGCACATCGTCCTCGAAGGCGTTAGCGGTGAGGGCGATGATGGGCACATCCCTTGCGTCGGAGCGCTCCAGGCTTCGCAGTGCCCGGGTGGCGGTGACGCCGTCCATCACAGGCATGCGCATGTCCATCAAAACCGCGTCAAAGTGCCCGCTTTCGCTGTCAGAGAACAGTTTGACCGCCTTTCAGAATCTCCGCGTTGAGCTCGTTGTCCTCGGCTACCAGCACATGCAGCCCGGCGGGGGAGAAGGCTTCGGCCGGGGGCTCCTGCTCAGCCGGAGACGGTGCCGGGACCTCCGCTCCGCGCCTCAGGGGGACCGTGACCACGAAGGTACTGCCCACGCCCTTTTCGCTCTCGATTTCGATGGTTCCGCCCATCTGGTCCAGGAACCGCTTGGTGATAGCCATGCCCAGGCCGCTGCCGCCGTAACGGTTGGTGGCGGTGGAATCCTCCTGGGAAAAGGCCTCGAAGAGCCTGGGCAGGTACTCCTTGTCCATGCCCACGCCGGTGTCGGCCATGGTGAAGCGCAGGGCGGTGGTGTCCTCGTCCACGAATGTTGATGAGGGACTGCTTGAGCTTCAAATCGTCCCCGAGGAAGTGGGCGTCCAGATTCCCCGGGGTGTCTGAGTGGAAACGCAGCCCCTTGTCGGCGCACTGGCCGCCGATGATGACGCAGATTTGCTCCACCAGCTCCCGGAGGACGAAATCCTGCTCCTTGAGCTCCATGCGGCAGGACTCGATGCGGCTCATGTCCAGAATGTCGTTGATGAGGGAGAGCAGGTGCCGGGCGCTGGAGCCGATTCTCCGGGCGGTCCTCTTCGTCGGGCACCCAGCGTAGGGGTTGGCCAGATAACAGGCGGCGATGTCGGGGTGGGGCTTTGCCATGTCGTCCAGCAGGCGCACAGCCTTGTCGTGGTCGTCCATCAGCTCCGGCTCGGCGGAGAGGAGGCCGGTGAACAGGCTGAGCACGCTCTCCTGCCGGGCAATCCACTGGTTCAGGTGGTTTTCGTAGTGGTCCGCGTCGCGGTTGAGCTGGGAGACACCCCAGTTGGCGGACAGCCGGACGCAGAAGAAGAGGATGATGACCAGCGAAATGGTCAGGGTGAGCAGGATGCCGCTGCGGGCGGTGCGGCTGGGCGCGCTGGAGCTTTTCTTGTGCCGTACGCTGCGGGGCTGCTCCGGCTCCTGCCGGAGGGCCATGAGCGCGGCGTAGGAGCGCACGTTCTCGGACAGAGCGCTGAGCTGGTCCACGGCGCGGTTCAGGTGCTCGGCCAGCTCCGCGGGGTCGGAGCCCTCCTCATGCAGGCGCTGGTCGTTGAGCCGCAGAATGTGCGCGGAGAGCTGCCGGAGCTGGGTCGCCAGTCCAGAGAGGAATGCGGTGCCCTCGGAAACGCTCTGGGCGGCGCACTGACGGCTGCGGGCGGAGACCACAGCGCAGGTGAGCACCACCACCAGCATCAGCAGGTTGATGGCGCCCATGGCGGCCATCTGCCGGTCGCTCTCGGCGTAGAGCACGTCGGTGTCCACGCTGAGGATGAGGTACCAGCGGTTGCTGGTCTCGGAGGAGAAGATGACGCAGGGCCGGTCGTTGAGCCGCACCCGGAAGCTGTCATGGTCCTTGGAGGAGATGACGCGCTGGAGCACCTGGGCGTATTCGGGCAGCCGGTTCTCGGCCCGCTCGCCCACCAGAGACATGTCGGAATAGCCCACGATGAGCCCCCCCGGCGGTGACAATCATGGCGGTCTGGTCCTTGCCCTCGGTCATTCTGCGGATGGACTCCTGAGCCTTGTCGAAGTTCAAATCCATGCCCACCACGGTCTCCCCGTCGGAGAGCAGGGTGGAGACGGTGAAGCACATGGCACCGGTGTTGGCGTCGATGTAGGGCTCGGTGATGTAGATTTCCCAGGGGTGCTCCTGAGCGCCCAGATACCAGACCCGCTCGGAGGCGTGGAAGTCGTCCGGGGCGTCGAAGTCCGGGACGATATGCCAGGCCCGTCCACACGGCGCGTGACAATCCTCCCCGGACAACGCGGCCGCGGGAGAGGAGCTTAAAACTGGAAAGAACTATTTCGATAGTATCACATTTATCAAGAGCCTGCAAGGCCAAATGCGGAAACAAGCGGGCCGGGCTGTGGGCCGCGTTCGGAGACTTTCTTGCTTTTCCACTCTTGTGTGGTATAATATCCATAATTGCGGAGGCGGTTTGCCGCGCCGCGCATCCCACCCCTTCCCAATCCAAAGGAGTGAAGCAAATGACTGCAAAACTGGAGGATATTCTGAACGCAAACGGCCGCATGGTCATCGACGGCTCCATGTCCACCGCCCTGGAGAATCTGGGCGCGCATCTGAACGACCGCCTGTGGACGGCGCGGGTGCTCCACACAGCGCCGGAGCTGGTGAAGCAGGTGCACATCAACTACTTCCGCGCGGGCGCGGACTGCGGCATCACCTGCAGCTACCAGGCCACCATTCCGGGGCTGCTGGAGAACGGCTTCAGCCTCCCGGAGGCGGAAGGGCTCATCCGGCGCTCGGTGGAGGTCTTTCTGGAGGCCCGGGAGCAGTGGTGGGCCGAGGAGGGGGAGGCCGCGGGCCGCGCCTACCCCCTGTGTCTGGCGGGCATCGGGCCTTACGGGGCCTATCTGGCCGACGGCTCCGAGTACTCCGGCCGCTACGACGTGGACGACGAGGCCCTGAGGCAGTTCCACCGCCGCCGCATGGAGCTGCTGCACGAGGCGGGCGCGGATGTGCTGCTGCTGGAGACCCAGCCCTCCCTCCACGAGGTGCTGCTGGCCGCGGACCTGGCCGAGGAGCTGGGCGCGGACTACTGGGTGAGCTTTTCCTGCCGGGACGGCAATCACACCCACCGGGGGGAGACCATGGAGGAGTGCGCCCGCCGTTTTTCGGAGGGGCATCCCCATCTGCGCATGATTGGCGTGAACTGCACGAAGCCGGAGTACGTCTGCTCCCTGATTCGGCATCTGAAACCGGCCACGGACCTGCCCATCGCGGTCTACCCCAACAGCGGTCTGGAGTACGACCCGGCCACCAAGACCTGGACAAAGGGGGAGGGGCAGCTGGACTTCGGCGCTTGGGCGCTGCGCTACTTCCGTGAGGGTGCCGCGGCGGTGGGCGGCTGCTGTACCACGGTGGAGTCCCACATTGAGCAGGTGGTCCGGGCCCGGGCGGAGTATCTGGCCATGGGCGCGCCCAAGGCCCTTTCACCCCAGTAAAGGAGGGATTTCGATGCAAACGCTGACCGGCTTTCTCTACGCCGTGGACGACTTCATGTGGGGCTCGTGGATGACGATTCTGATTCTCGTCACGGGCATCCTGCTTTCCATCCGCTTCGGGTTCCGCTACCAGCGGAACATCGTCTTCAACTTCAAGAACACCTTCGCAAAGATACGCTCTCAGGGGGAGGGCGAGGGCACCATCTCCGGCTTCGGCGCGGCCTGCACGGCCCTTGCGAACACGGTGGGCACGGGCAACATCAGCGGCGTGGCCACGGCCATCGTCAGCGGCGGCCCGGGGGCGCTGATTTGGATGTGGATTTCCGCCTTCTTCGGCATGTCCACCAAGGCCTGTGAAATCATTCTGGGCCAGCGCTATCGGGAGCACTACAAGGAGTCCATGAACGAGTACGTCTGCGACCGCTCCTTCGTGCTCAAGAACGCCTTTGGGTGGAAGAAGGGCGCGGTGGTGCTGGCGGCCTTCTGCTTCCTGTTCGGGCCGTGGACCTGCTGCGTACAGACGGAGGCGGTGACCAGCTCTGTGGGGGCGGCCTTCGGCGTGCCCAGCATCGTCACGGTGGCGGTCATCGGCGTCACCTGCATGGTCACGATTTGGGGCGGTTTGAAGCGCATCTCCGGCGTCATGTCCAAGGCGGTGCCCCTGATGGCGGTGATTTACACCCTGATGGGCCTGGGCGTGGTGGTGATGAACTGGCGCGCCATCCCCGATGTGGTGGCTCTGGTGGTCACCAGCGCCTTCTCGCCCACGGCGGCGGTGGGCGGCTTCGCGGGCGCCACGGTCCGGGACGCCATCCAGTACGGCGTGGCCCGGGGCATCTACTCCAACGACGCGGGCACCGGCTACGGCATGATTGCCCACGCCAGCGCCCGGACGGACCACCCGGTTCGGCAGTCCCTGTGGGGCTGGGGCGAGGTGTGCCTGGACACCTTCCTCATCTGCGCGGTGACGGCCTTCACCATCCTCATCACCGGCTCCTACTACACCTCCGACGCCACCTCCGGCGCGCTGACCACCATCGCCTTCACCAGCGCCTACGGAGCGTTGGGCGGCAAGCTGACGGCGCTGGCCATCTCGGTCTTCGCCTGGACCACCATCATCGGCATGTACTACACCTGTGAAAAGTCGGTGAACTACGCCTTCGGGGACACGAAGGCCAACCGGCGCATGATGCCGCTCTACATGGTCTACTACATGGTTCCCTGTGTGATTTTCTACAATCTGGAGGCGGATGTGCTCTGGGCGTTCACGGACATCCTCTCGGCGTTGTATGTCCTCATCACGATTTTCATCATTTTCGCCCGGCGCAAGGTGGTTTTCGACCTGTTTGACGACTTTTGGAAGCGCTATCTGCCTGCCCAGCAGCGGGGCGAGCGGCCGGAGTACGTCAGCTTCGACTGCCGTGAGGCAGACAAGTCTGCGGTGAGCACAGGGGAGAAGGACTGAGAGCGCACATTCTGAAAGGGAATAAAGGAACCGGGTATTGCGGAATTATGCGTCTCATATAAATCCAAAAGAAACGGTATATTACAAATTATCATAAGCAATCCCGGAAAAAGTGCGAAATTCCTCCGCGTGAGGCGAAAAAAGGCTTGCCACAAGCGGGAAAAAATGGTACAATACGATGGGACATCTGAAAACAGAACGTCCCGCGGGGCAGCGGCCCCACAGCCTTTGGAACGGAAGGAGATGACGGTATGTTTCACTGGCTCAGCTCCTACAACTACGACTTTGCCCTGGCTGCCATCCCCATTCAGCTCATCCTTCTGGCGTTCTACTGCTCCAGGCGCAACCTGCCTGTGCGCTCCAGCCACAGCTTTCTGTGGGTGATGCTCTTCAACCTGACCATGACAGCCTCAGACCTCATCTCCTGCGAGATGAACGAAATCTGGACGCAATACCCGCTCTGGCTGATGTATGTGGTGAATCAGGCCTATTTCCTGTCCTTTATCGGGCGGGGCTGGGCGCTGTTCGACTACACCGCGGAGGAGTGCTGCTCCTACGACGCCATGGGACGCAGCTCCCGCCTGCTGAGCTGGATTCCGGCCATCGGCGTGAGCCTGCTCATCCTCTCCACCCCCTGGACGGCCGCGATTTTCCACTTCGCGCCGGACCGGGGCTACTACAACTGCGAGTTCTACCGCTCCATCTACTTTTCCACCTATTTCTACATCGCCGTGTCTCTGCTGAGCGTGGTGGTGCGCTGGCGGCGGATTCCGCTGCGGCTCAAGGCCAGCGTGCTGGGCTACAACGGGGTGCTGATTGCGGGCATCCTGCTGCGCAAGCTGTTCATCAACACCCTTGTGACCAGCTATTTCAGCATTCTGGCTATTCTGGTGATTTACCTCTCCGCCCAGAATCCGGACCTGTACCGGGACAAGCGGACGCTGCTGTTCAATCAGGACGCCTTTGACAAAATCGGCGCGGAGTTCCTGCGCCGGGGCCACACCTTCCACTGCATCCTGGCCACGGTCCTCAACTACGAGAGCGCGAAGGCCCTCTACGGCCACCGCCAGCTTGACCGGAGCCTGCAAAAGCTGGGCCGCTGGATGGTGACGCGCTTTCCGGGCTACTACGTCTTCTACTTCGGCAACGGGAACTATCTGATGCTCCGGCAGGTCAGCTTTCAGGAGCATCAGGAGGAGATTCTTCAAAGCATGCGGGAGCACTTTGAGCAGTCCTGGACCAGTGAGGATACGGACGTGGTGCTCTCCATGGCGGTGATGGTGCTGCCCTGTCAGGCGTTGCCCCGGGAGGTCGCCCGGGCTCACGACCTCATCGGCTACGCCTTCTCCCAGGCCTATGTGGAGAACAAGCGGGGCAACATGGTCATCACCGAGGAGATGGAGGCGCAGATTCAGCGCCAGGAAGCGGTGGAGGCCGCCCTGGGCCGCGCTCTGGACGAGCGCCGGGTGGAGGCCTATTTCCAGCCCATCTACTCCACCGCGGAGGAGCGCATCGTGGGCGCCGAGGCCCTGGCCCGCCTCTGGGACCCGAAGCTGGGCTTCATTTCACCGGTGGAGTTCATCCGGGTGGCCGAGCGCACCGGCGACATCATGGAGCTGGGCCGACAGATTTTTGAAAAGGTCTGCATCTTCCTGGAGCAGGAGCACCCGGAGGAGCTGGGCATCCAGTGCATCAACGTGAACCTGTCTCCGGCGCAATGTCTGAACGACCAGCTCTCCTCAGAGCTGAGCGCCATCGCCCACGCCCACAACGTGCCCATGAGCATGATTGACTTTGAAATCACGGAAACCTCCATCGAGGACTTCCTGCTGATTCAAAAGCAGATGCTCCGGCTCCAGAAGCGGGGCGCGGAGTTCTCTCTGGACGACTTCGGCATGGGCACCTCGAACCTGACCCGGCTGATGAGCCTGCCCATCCACGTGGTGAAGCTGGACATGAACGTGGTCAACGCCTACTTCAACGGCGAGTCGGGAATTCTGCCCGACCTCGTGCGGATGTTCCAGAACGCCAACATGAAAATCGTGGTGGAGGGCGTGGAGACCGAGCAGATGAAGGTGGAGCTGGCGGACATGGGCTGCGACTACGAGCAGGGCTACTACTTCTCCCGGCCCGTGCCGCCCACGGAGTTCCTGAACTATCTGCACGCCCAGCGGCAGATGGCCTGAGACAACACACAAAACCGCTCCCCCGGCGGGTGCCCGGCTCTTTCCCAATCGGGGAGGGACAAGGCGCCGCCGGGGGAGCGCTGTTTCGGAGTGAAAATAAAAAAGAGGATTTTGTTCCACTCGAAAGGAGGACAACATGGGTTATTACGACTGCCACGGTGTGACGGAGATTTGCGAGGGGCTATATCTCAGTGGCGTTCTGGACGTGGAGGAGATGGTGGCCCGGGGCGTGGAGGTGCTGGTGCCGCTGGCCTTTCTGGACGGGGACATCTGGCGCACCGGCTTCCGGGGTGAGATTCTGTACTGCCCCGTTCTGGACCTGGGGACCCTGCCCGAGGACGTGCTCTGGCGGCTGACCGGGGACATCTGCGCCCGGCTGGACCAGGGGAAGAAGGTGGGGCTGTTCTGCGCGGGCGGACACGGCCGCACGGGCTATGTGGCGGAGCAGCTGGAGGGGATACTCCGCTTCATCGTCCGGCTGCGCCGCGAGGGTTCCAGGTGAGCTTTGACGCGGCGCTGCGCCTTCCGTCAAAAACGGGGGAAATGGATTGACACCCGCCGGACACACTATGCTATAATAGAGTAGCACAGGCTGCCCGCCGCCGCGTGGGCGGCCTGAACCATTGCGGAAACGGGCGTTCCTGAGAACCCCCTGATTGAATCCAGCTTGCGCGGGGGACGGCTATTTCTGTCGGCTTTTCGTTGCGAAAAACGTTCAATTGCCGCTCTCACCGCATCAAATCAGTGATTTCCGAAGAAAGAGGGATTGCCGTGGCTTACAGCGAACTCATCAAGAGCTTTCACCGCATCCGGGCCTATCTGCGCTCCTTTTACGTCTACGGCTTCCGGCACCGACGGGAGTTTGACCAGAAGAGCGCGCGCAGCTACGACAACGAGCGCCGCCGGGTGGAGAGCTGGCTGGGGGAGTACATGTCCTTCGGGCAGGACGCCGACGGGCGGCGCTTCTTTCTCTCGGTGGACAGCCGCAGCATCCCGGAGAACCCGCTTTACCGGGCGTTTCGGGCGAAGAGCTTCACGGATTGGGACATCACGCTGCACTTTCACCTGCTGGACATCCTGCGGGCCGACGAGGCTCTGCGCATCGCCGAGGTGATGGACGAGCTGGACCGCCGACTGGCCTCCTTTGAGCGCGCCGCCCTGCCGGACGAGTCCACAGTCCGCAAAAAGCTCAAGGAATACCACAATTTGGGCCTTATCCGCACAGAAAAGCGGGGCAGAGAGACGCTCTACCGCCGCAGCGAGGACCACGTCTCCCTGGAGCGCTGGGACGCGGCGGCGGCCTTCTTCTCCGAGGCGGCGCCGCTGGGGGTGATTGGCTCCTACTTGGGGGACCGGCTGGCGCGGCGCGTCCCCTGGTTCCGCTTCAAACACCATTATATATTGAACGCGCTGGACAGCGAGGTGCTGCTGACGCTGTTCACGGCCATCCGCGAGCGAAAGCGCGTGCGGTTTCGGACCGCCCGGGGCCTTTTCACGGTCGTGCCGCTCAAGGTCTACATCGGCACGCAGACCGGCAGACAGTACCTTCTGGCGTGGACGCCGCGGCAGCACTTTGCCTTCTACCGCGCGGATTTGATGGACAGCGTGACTCTGGGCGAGGCCTTTGAGGCGCCGGAGGACCTGGCTCAGCGGCTGGAAACCTTTCAGGCTCACTGCTGGGGCGTCACCGGGTCCGGCAGCGGGCCTCTCCAGCGCGTGGAGATGACCGTGCATGTAGGGCCGGGGGAGGGCTTTCTGGTGGAGCGTCTGGAGAGGGAGAAGCGCTGCGGACAGGTGGAGCAGGTGGACGAGACTCACTGGCGCTTCACCGCCGAGGTCTGGGACGCGCTGGAGCTGCTGCCCTGGCTGCGCACCTTCACCGGACGCGTGAGTGCGCTTTCGTGTACGGATGAGCGGGTGACACAGCGTTTTTGGGAAGATTTCGACGCGCTGGCGGAGCTGTACGGAGGTGAAACAGATGCTCTTTCATGAGATTTACGGCAGCTATTACCGCGCCACGGCGGCCATCCTCCGGCAGGCGGCCCGGGGCGCGCTGACCGGGCGGGAGCTGACGGCGCTGGTGCAGCGTCATGGCTTCGGGGAGAGCCTGCTGACCATCCCGGACGCGCTGCGGGGGGAGCGCTGGCTGCTGCTGCACCGGGACCTGAGCAGCGCGCTGACCGGGGAGCCGGAGCTGCCCCTGACCACGCTGGAGAAGCGCTGGATGAAGGCGCTGCTGCTGGACCCCCGGATTCAGCTCTTCGACGCGGACCCCACGGGTCTGGAGGAGGTCGAGCCGCTGTTCACGCCGGACCAGGTGGTCTATTACGACCGCTATACCAACGGGGACGACTTTCAGGACCCGGGCTACATCGCCCGGTTTCGGACGATTCTGCGGGCCTTGCGGGAGAAAAGCGCCCCGTACGTCCGATTTCAGACCGGAAAAGTGAAGAAAACCCAGCTGGTGGTCACGCCGCACCATCTGGAGTACTCCGAGAAGGACGACCGCTTCCGGCTGGTGGCGGCCAGCGCCCGGCGGCGGTGGATCATCAATCTGGGCAGGCTGGAGGCGTGCGCGCTGTCCGCGTCGGAGCGGTACAGCCCCCTGCCCGAGGCGGACATGGAGCGCGTGACCTTCGAGCTGACGGACCGCAGAAACGCGCTGGAGTGGGTTTTGCTGCACTTTTCCCACATGGAAAAGGAGACGAAGCGCCTGGACGAGGACCGCTACCGGGTCACGCTGCGCTACAACCGGGAGGACGAGACGGAGATGGTGATACGGATTCTCTCCTTCGGACCGGTGCTCCGGGTGGTGGAGCCGGAGCACATGATAGCGCTGCTGCGGCGGCGGGTGGCGCGTCAGCGTCAGCTCAACCCCGGCCCGGGAGGCGCGGCCCGGGAGGAGGGCTGAGCGGAGGGCCAGTTCGCACCTTTTTTTCCGGGAAACCGCCGCGTGGATGTCGTATACTGCAAGCACAGGGAAGGGAGCGGCGGACACCGCGGAGCTTCCCCGGACCGCTCAGGCGGTCAAAAGCACATCCAGCAAGCTCAGCATCTCCACCATCTGATTTCGGGGGCTGGATTCCCCCCAATGTGCTTTGTTGAGTAGAAACGAAGAGAAAGGAGTGATTTTCATGCTGGATTATCTGAAAAAAGCCGCAAACCGCACTCAGACCGAGAACGGCGCGGCGACGTACCGCACCACCGGCTCCGACTGTCTGGACCTGTTCGCCTCCATCGGCGCGCTGCGCGGCCAGAGCCGGAATGAGGTGGAGCAGCGCTTCCTCTTCGCCTTCGCGGAGGACCCGAACCTGGCCATGAAAATCCTCTTTTACGCCCGGGATGTCCGGGGCGGTCTGGGGGAGCGCGCGGTGTTCCGCACCCTGCTGCGTTGGCTGGCGGTCCACGAGAAGGCCGCGCTGGTGCGCAATCTGGACCTGGTAGCCGAGTACGGCCGCTGGGATGACCTGCTGGTCCTGCTCCACACCCCGGCTCAGGCGGAGACCGTCGCGCTGCTGCGCCGTCAGTTTGAGGCGGACTGCGCCGCGCTGGCCGGAGACGGCGAGGTCTCCCTGCTGGGCAAGTGGCTGCCCTCGGTGAACGCCAGCAAGGCGCAGACGGTGCAGCAGGCCAAGCTGTTGGCCCGCGCATTCGGCCTGCGGGAGGCGGAGTACCGGAAGGCGGTGTCGGCGCTGCGCGCGCGGCTGCGGATTCTGGAGAACCACCTGCGTGAGCGCGACTACAGCTTCGACTACGCCCAACAGCCCGCACAGGCCATGCTGCGCTATCGCAAGGCCTTTCTGCGCAACGACGGCGCGCGCTACCGCGGCTATCTGAGCCAGGTGTGCAGCGGCGCCGCCCGGCTCCACACGGGCACGCTGATGCCCTACGAGATTGTCGCCGCTGCCTGGCGCGCCGCGGACGAGGGCGAGCGCGCCGCGCTGGACGCCACCTGGCGCGCGCTGGAGGACTTCACCGACGGCGAGAACGCGCTGGTGGTGGCGGACGGCTCCGGCTCCATGTACGGCGGCAGCCCCTCTCCGGCGGCGGTGGCCCAATCTCTGGCCATCTACTTTGCCGAGCACACCAAAGGCAAGTTTCACAACCATTTCATCACCTTTTCCACCCATCCGCAGCTTGTGGAGATCAAGGGCCGGGACATCACCGAGAAGGTGCGCTACTGCCAGGGCTTTAACGAGGTGGCGGACACGAACCTCCAGGCGGTCTTTGAGCTGATTCTCCGCACCGCCGTGGCGCACCGCCTGCCCCAGAAGGAGCTGCCCTCCACGCTCTACATCATTTCGGACATGGAGTTCAACTGGTGTACGCGCGACGCGTCTCTGACCAACTTTCAGTACGCCCAGCGGCTGTTCCGCTATCGCGGCTACCGGCTGCCCCGGGTGGTGTTCTGGAATGTGCGCTCCCATCAGCGCCAGCAGCCGGTGACGGCCAACGCCCAGGGCGTGGCGCTGGTGTCCGGCTGCACGCCGCGCATCTTCGCCCAGGTGATGAGCGGCGAGATGGACCCCTACAAGAACATGCTTCGCACGGTCTGCACGCCCCGCTACGAGCAGGTCCGCGCGGTCTGAGCGGACAAACCGCACCACGACGGGATGTGAGCCTCGGTTCGCATCCCGTTTGCTCGTTTTGGAAAGGTATTCTTTCGTGTTTTTTCGCCGGACGCTGGAATCCTGGCCGTTCTTATGCTATAATTCATTCAGACACAGCGCCGAGTTCCGAAGCCGGACGGCGCACAAACAGCATCATTGCAAAGGAAAGGTGGATTATGATGTGTAAATTCTGGAAAATCGTGAACAGATACGTGGATGAGAGCGACTGGAAGACCTTCACGCTCCTGAAGACCTGCCTGTTTGCCCTGGGCGTGCTCTGCGGCATGTCGGTGCGCAAGAAGGACAAGGAGGTTGTCACCATAGCCGCGGGAGCGGCGTTTGTGGGCTGCTACATTCCGCTGATGGTCAAGCTGGCGCGCATCGTGGTGGGTGAGCTTCGTCCCGCAAAGGCGGAGCCGAGCGAAGAAGAAGATTCCGAGCCGGAGCAGGCTCCAGAAGCGGAGCAGGCAGCCGAGCCGGAGCAGGCTCCCGAAGCGGAGCAGGCAGCCGAACCGGAGCAGGCTCCCGAAGCGGAGCAGGCAGCCGAACCGGAGCAGGCCCCTGAGGATGAGCAGGCTTCTGAGGAAGAGCAGTCCGCGGACGAGTCGGCCGCCGAAGCGGAAGAGAGCGACGAAGCCGAGCCGGAAGCCGAGCAGACCGAGGCGGAACCGGAGGAGTAACGACTCGGGGGACGGCGCTGGCCTGAACCATCGGAGAACAGGCGATCGTGCCCAAAAACCTTCACAAGGAGGGAAAAACCCACACTATGAGAGAGAAAAGAGAGAGTGAAATCATTCTGGAGTTCTGCGTGGAGCTCTGCCGCCGGATGATTCTCAGCGGGGCGAATCTGGAGCGGGTCCAGCTGGCGGTGGAGCGCATCTGCCAGGCCTACGGCCTGGAGGAGGTGGATTTGTTTCTGCTCAGCCACCGTGTGTCTCTCAGCGCGGTGGACGCGGACGGGGAGTTTGTGCTGCGTCAGTGCACCATCCCTCCGGCGGGGATTCAGTTGGAGCAGCTCCAACAGCTCAACCGGCTCAGCTTTGAGGTGGTGAAGGAGTGTCCGGAGCCGAAGCGGCTCTACAAGCTGCTGGACCAGGCCACGGAGGTGGCGGACCGGCCCGACTGGCAGATTTTGCTGGCGCAGATCGGCGCGCTGTGCTGCCTGGGCCTGATTTTCGGCGGCGGCGCCCAAGAGCTGATGGCGGTGTCGCTGGTGGCGGTGGTGCTGCACTATGTGATGCTGCTCTCCGCGGGTCTGGGGCTGGACCGGGTGGTCATGAACGCGGTGAACCTGTGGTTCGCAACGGTGGCGGCCATTCTGGTGATGAACTCCGGCATCAGCACCAACGGCCCGGTGATTCTGATTACCGTGTCCATGCTGGCGATTCCGGGCATTCCGCTGGTGAATTCGGTGCGCAATCTGCTGTGCGGCAACGAGATGAACGGCATCCTCCAGCTGGCGAAGGTCATCATCGAGACCCTGTCCATGGGCATGGGCATCTGCGTGGCCCTGTGGATGTTCGGCATGGCGGACGGCATGAGCAACGCCGTGGTCACCACCATGCAGGACCCTGTGCTGCTGGTGCTGGTCTCCTTTCTGGCCTCCTGCGGCTTCGCGGTGGTGTTTCGCATCGCCAACCGGGATTTGTGGCTGGCGGGCCTGGGCGGAGCCCTCACTCGGGTGGTGCTGCTGCTGATTTCGCCGATTTTCCCCCAGCGCATCGTCTTTGTGACGCTGGCGGCCATGGGAGCGGCGCTGTACGGGGAGCTGCTGGCCACGAAGTGCAGAACGCCCTCCACCTATTACATCTATCCGTCCATCATCCCCCTCATCCCCGGCGATTTGTTCTACTACGCGCTGGTGGCGCTGTACCTGGGGGACAAGGAGATGTTTCTGAGCAACGGCACCAACTGTCTGGTGACGCTGGTGGGCATGAGCATCGGCTTTGTGCTCAGCTCCATCATTGCGCATTATGTGCGCAGGGTCCGCTTTGACAGGCTGGTGGACTACTACTCCTGAGGTGAGTGACATGAGGGACGACCATTGGCTCCCCTTCGACCACAGTCTGGAGGCGGAGGTGGAGGAGCACCGCATCCCGTCGGAGGAATATCTGTTCTACCACGCGGTGTACACCGGCGACGTGGAGGCGGTGAAGAGGAACTGTGAGGAGAACCGCTTTGTGGACACGGAGGGGGTGGGCATCCTCTCCCGGAACCCGCTGATGAACCTGAAATACCACCTTGTGGTGACCACGGCGCTGATTACGCGGCTGTGCGCGGAGCACGGCATGGCGCGGGAGCAGGCCTTTGGTCTGAGCGACCGGTACATTCAGCGGCTGGACGACCTGCGCATGGTGGAGGAGGTCCACAAGCTCCACGACGAGCTGGTTTTGGACTTCACCCGCAAAATGCGGCGGCTCCAGCGGCGGGACGACAGCTCCCGCCGGGTCCACGAGTGCAAGGAGTACATCTTCGCGCATTTAAAGGAGCGCTATCCCGACATCTCCGAGGTTGTCTGGAACGAGAACTGACACCATACGGCACGCGAGACCGGCAGGCGAACACCTGCCGGTCTCCCTGCCCCTGATTCGGCCCATTCTGGCCTATACCCTCATCACCTCCATCATCGGCGGACTCCAGATGTTCGACGTGCCCCAGATTCTCACCAACGGCCAG
>CACZUK010000098.1 GCA_902784305.1 Oscillospiraceae bacterium
GCGGTTTTATGCGTTTTTAAACCGATTCAGACAAAATCACTCGTACAGCGGGAACCGCTTCGTCAGCTCCAGCACCCGCGCGGAAATCTCGTCCTTCTTCTCCTCGTAGCAGTAGATGCAGTCCGCGATGCAGTCGGCGATGACCTTCATCTCCGCCTCGCCCATGCCGCGGGTCGTGGCCGCGGGGGTCCCCAGCCGCACGCCGGAGGTCACAAAGGGACTCCGGGTCTCGCCGGGCACCGTGTTCTTGTTGGCGGTGATGTGCACGCTGTCCAGCCGGGCCTCCAGCTCCTTGCCGGTGACCTCGCTCTCCCGCAGGTCGATGAGCATCAGGTGGTTGTCCGTGCCGCCGCTGACCAGCTTCACGCCGCGCTCGGTCAGGCCGTCGGCCAGCGCCTTGGCGTTGCGGACGATGTTCTGCGCGTACTCCGCGAAGGAGGGCTTCAGCGCCTCACCGAAGCACACCGCCTTGGCCGCGATGACGTGCTCCAGCGGGCCGCCCTGGGTGCCGGGGAACACCGCGGAGTTGATGCGCTTGGCCAGAACCGGGTTGTTGGTCAGAATCAGGCCGCCGCGGGGGCCGCGCAGGGTCTTGTGGGTGGTGGTGGTCACCACGTCCGCGTAGGGCACCGGGTTTTGATGCGCGCCGCCCGCCACCAGACCGGCGATGTGGGCCATGTCCACCATCAGGTAGGCGCCGTAGCCGTGGGCAATCTCCGCCAGACGCTCAAAGTCAATGGCCCGGGGATAGGCGCTGGCACCGGCCACCACCAGCTTGGGCCGCACCTTGCGGACGGTCTTCTCCAGCTCGTTGTAGTCGATGAAGCCGTTCTCGTCCACGCCGTAGGCGGTGAAGTGGTAGTTCTTGCCGCTCATGTTCACGGGGGAGCCGTGGGTCAGATGTCCGCCCTGGCTCAGGTCCATGCCCAGAACGGTGTCGCCCACATCCAGCAGGGCGAAGTACACGGCCAGATTCGCCTGGGCGCCGGAGTGGGGCTGCACGTTGGCGTACTTGGCCCCGAAGAGCTGGCAGGCCCGGTCAATGGCCAGCTGCTCCGCCTGGTCCACATAGACGCAGCCGCCGTAGTAGCGCTTGCCGGGGAGACCCTCGGCGTATTTATTGGTCAGAATGCTGCCCATGGCCGCCATCACCGCGGGAGAGACAATGTTCTCGCTGGCGATGAGCTCGATGTTCTCCCGCTGGCGGACCAGCTCCCGCTCCATTGCGGCGGCGACCTCCGGGTCAACGCTGCGGACGAGGCCGATGGAGTCCTGCATTTCCTTATACATCGTAATAACCTCCAATATTTGGACGTGCTTTGCTGCACTTTTTGAGCAGCTACCATATTATCAGATTTTTTGACACTTCTCAATGGAAGATATGACGAACACCTTGCATTTTTCCGGATTGCTGTTAGAATAAATGTTAAAAAGGGGAGGAGGCGGCTGACCTTGCCGGACGAACATCTGCCCATGGACCAAAAACGGACCCAGAGACGCCTGGGCATAGACCGCCGCCGCGCCCTCACGCCGGAGCAGCGTGCCCGGGCCAGCGAGCTTCTGTGTGCGCGGCTGTCCGGGCTGAGCGCGTTCCGGAACGCCCGCCGGGTGTTTACCTACGCCGCCCGGGCCGAGGAGGCCGACCCCGCCGCCCTGTGCGCCCTGGCCCCGGAGAAGGAGTGGTACTACCCCCTCTGCCTCAGCGGGCGGGAGATGGCGGCGCTGCGGCCCCTGTCCCCGGACGCCTGGCAGCGCGGCACCTTCGGCATCCCCGAGCCGGTGCCGGAGCGCTCCCAATGCTGTGCGCCGGAGGAGCTGGAGCTGGTGCTCGTGCCCCTGACCGCCTTCGACGACCGGTGCGGCCGCGTGGGCATGGGCGGCGGGTACTACGACCGCTTCCTGCCCCGGTGTGGGCGCGCCGTGTGCATGGGCGTCGCCTTCGCCTGTCAGCAGGTGGAGCGCGTCGCCGCGGAGAGCTGGGACTGGCCGCTGGACGCCGTAGTGACCGAGCGGGAGACCTTTGTCGCCCCGGGTGGACGTATCAAGCTGTAAAACTGCCTGAAATGGCAATCACAAACCAAAAAAGAGGAGGAAACACCATGAAATTGATTCTTCAGACCGCGTTGACCGGCGCGGGCGCCATGTCCTTTCTGATGCAGTACGTGGCCGGCCGGGACACCGAGACAGGCCGGAGCCTGCGCATTGCCGCCAGCGTCTTTCTGCTGGCCGGGACCGTGATGAACATTCTGTGGCTGCTGCTGGAGCGGGAGGACAACAATGGAAGATATGCTGAAGAAGAGCTGTGAGCAGTACCTGGCCGAGCTGGCCAGCCGGAGCCCCGTGCCCGGCGGCGGCGGCACCGCGGCGCTGGTGGGCGCCCTGGGCGTGGCCCTGGGCAACATGGTGGGCAACCTCACCTTGGGCAAGAAAAAGTACTTCACTGTCCAGGAGGACATGCTGCGGCTGAACAATCAGGCCGATGTGCTGCGCCAGACCCTGGAGCAGCTGGTGAACGCCGACGCGGAGGTCTTTGAGCCCCTCAGCCGCGCCTACGGCCTGCCCCGCTCCACCCCCGAGGAGCAGGCCCACCGCGCCGCCGTGCTGGAGGAGGCTCTGGACGCCGCCAGCGCCGTGCCCATGGAGATTATGGAGCGCTGCGCCCAGGCCATCGAGCTGGTGGAGGAGTACGCCGAAAAGGGCAGCGCTCTGGCCATCTCTGACGCGGGCTGCGCCGCCGCCCTGTGCCTGAGCGCTCTGGCCAGCGCCAGCATGAACGTGTTCATCAACACCCGCAGCATGACCAACAAGGAGCGCTCCGCGCTGCTCAACGCCAAGGCCCGCAAGCTGCTGGAGGAGTATGTGCCCCGGGGCGAGCGGGTGGTGAACAGCGTCACCCGGCGGCTGATGGACTGAGGCGGGCCGGACAGGCCGGAAAAGTGCCGAAATGTGCCCAAAATGCCAAAAACGGAGAGCATGACCAACCGGGAGTGCTCCGCGCTGCTCAGTGCCAAAGCCCGCAAGCTGCTGGAGGAGTTCGTGCTCCGGGGCGAGCGGGTGGTGAACGGCGTCACCCGGCGGCTGATGGACTGAGGCGGGCCGGACAGGCCGAAAATCTGCCGAAAATTGCCAATATAACGTTTGGAGGAGTCATTTTGACCAAGATTTTGAAAGGCGCGCCCGTGGCGGCCGCCCTGAACGAGCGCAGCATCGCTCTGCGCCGGACCCTGGAGGAGCGCGGCGTCGTGCCCACCCTGGCCGTGGTGCGGGTGGGGGAGCGGCCCGACGATTTGTCCTACGAGCGGGGTGTGTGCAAACGCTGCGAGAGCGTGGGCGTGGCCGTGCGCAGCTTCGTGCTGCCCGAGAACGCCAGTGAAGAAGCGCTGCTGGACGTCCTGCGGGAGGTCAACGAGGACGCGGCCATCCACGGCTGCCTCCTCTTCCGGCCCCTGCCCCGCCACATGGACGAGCGCGCCGTCTGCGCCGCCCTGCGTGGGGACAAGGACGTGGACGGCATCACCCAGGCCAGTCTGGCCGGCGTGTTCACCGGCGAACCCGTGGGATTCCCGCCCTGTACCGCCCAGGCCGTGGTGGAGCTGCTGGACTTCTACGGCGTGGCGCTGAGCGGAAAGCGCGTCACTGTGGTGGGCCGCAGCCTCGTGGTGGGCAAGCCCGCCGCCATGCTGCTGGACCGCAAAAACGCCACCGTCACCATGTGCAACTCCCGCACCCGGAACCTCAGCGAGGTCTGCCGCGCCGCCGACGTGCTGGTGGTGGCCATGGGCAGGCGGGGCGCCATCGGGGCCGATTGCGTCAAAAGCGGTCAGGTCGTGGTGGATGTGGGCATCCACGTCAACGAGGCGGGCAAGCTCTGCGGCGACGTGCGCGGCGAGGAGCTGATGGACGTGGTCGAGGCCCTGACCCCCGTGCCCGGCGGCGTGGGCGCTGTCACCACCTCCGTGCTGGTGGGCCATGTGGTGCAGGCCGCCGCCCGCGCCTGCGGTCTGGAGGCGTGAGCATGGACGAGATTCGCATCCGCGGCCTGCGGGTGTTCGCCCACCACGGGGTCTTCCCGGAGGAGAACCGGATGGGCCAGTGCTTCGTGGTCAACGCCGCGCTGCGCCTGTCCACCCAACGGGCGGGGGAGTCCGACGAGCTGGAGCACTCCGTCCACTACGGCGAAGTGTGCCAGTGCCTCACCGAGACGCTTCAGGGGCAGACCTGGAAGCTGCTGGAGGCGGCGGCGGAGCACGCGGCCCGCGCCGTGCTGCTGCGCTTCCCCCTGATTCGCTCGCTGGAGCTGGAGCTGTGCAAGCCCGCCGCCCCCATCCCGCTGCCCTTTGAGGACGTGAGCGTGTGCATCACCCGGCGCTGGAACCGGGTCTATCTGGGCGTCGGCTCCAATCTGGGCGACCGGGAGGGGCTGATTCGGACCGCGCTGGACGCGCTGGCGCGGCGGGAGGACGTGCGCAAGCTCCGCTGCTCTACCTTAATTGAAACCGCGCCTTACGGAGGCGTGGAGCAGCCCCCCTTCCTCAACGGCGCGGCGGAGCTGGAGACCCTGCTGGAGCCGGAGGCGCTGCTGGAGGTGCTTCACGCGCTGGAGGCCGACGCGGAGCGGGTCCGGACCGTCCGCTGGGGTCCGCGGACGCTGGATTTGGACATCCTGCTCTTTGAGGACCGGGTGCTGAGCGACCCGGAGCTGACCGTGCCCCATTTGGACATGCTCAACCGGACCTTTGTGCTCCGGCCTCTGGCGGAGCTGGCACCCGGCGCGGTGCATCCCCTGCGGCGGCGCACTGTTGCGGAGCTGCTCTCCGAGCTGGAGGAGCGGGAGGCCGAACGGACATGCTGAGGGCCATCGCCGCCGTGAGCGCGGACGGGGGTCTGGGCAGAAACGGGCAGCTTTTGTTCCACATTGCCGAGGATTTGCGGCGATTCAAGGACCTGACCACCGGAAAAGCGGTCATCATGGGCCGGGCGACTCTGGACTCCCTGCCCGGGGGCAGACCCCTGCCGAACCGGCGCAATCTGGTGCTGACCCGGAACAAATCCTTTCAGCGCCCGGGCGTGGAGGTCTTCCACAGCCCGGAGGAGCTGCTGCGCGCCCTGGGCGAGGCGGACGGCTGGGTCATCGGCGGCGCGGAGGTTTACGCGCTGCTGCTGCCCCTGTGCCGGGAGCTGTACCTGACGCGGGTGGAGGCCGCGCCCGACGCGGACCGCTTCTTCCCGGCGCTGGGGGCGGAGTGGACGCTGCGGGAGGACTCCGGCCCCAGGACGGGGCGGGGGCTGACGTGGCGGTTTCTGCGGTATGAGTGGGCGGAAATGTGCCAGGAAACGTGAAAATGAACCTAAAATGAGAACAAATTGGAAAGGATGTGCTAGTATGTACCTGAGCGAGCAGCACAAAATCTGGCTGGCCACCGGGGAGGGGCCCGTGTATCTGGAGCCGTCCATGTGCACCCGTCACGGCCTCATCGCCGGAGCCACCGGCACCGGAAAGACCGTGACGCTGAAGGTGGCGGCGGAGTCCTTCAGCGAGATGGGCGTCCCGGTGTTCGTGGCGGACATCAAGGGTGATTTGTCCGGCCTGTGCGCCCCCGGTCGGGAGAACAGGCACATCCGCCGCAGCATCGACACCATGGGGCTGGGAGAGTTCGGCTATTGGGGCTATCCCGTGCGGTTTTTTGACGTTTACGGCAAAAACGGCCACCCGGTCCGCACAACCATCTCCGACATGGGTCCGGAGCTGCTCGCCCGGCTGCTGGGCCTCAACGACACCCAGAGCGGCGTGCTGCGCATCGTCTTCCGGGTGGCCGACGACCAGGGATTGCTGCTGCTGGACCTGAAGGATTTGCGCGCCATGGTGCAGTATGTGGGCGACAACGCCAAGGAGTTCAAGCTGACCTACGGCAACCTCTCACCCCAGTCTGTGGGGGCCATCCAGCGCGCCCTGCTGACCCTGGAGGACGAGGGCGGCGACCTCTTCTTCGGGGAGCCCGCGCTGGACATCGCCGACTGGCTGGCCACGGACAAGGACGGCAGGGGCGTGATGAACGTGCTGGAGTGTCAGGAGCTGTTCCAGCACCCGCTGCTCTACGCCACCTTCCTGCTGTGGATGCTCACGGAGCTCTACGAGCTGCTGCCCGAGGCCGGGGATTTGGACCAGCCGAAAATCGCCTTTTTCTTCGACGAGGCGCACCTCCTCTTTAAGGACGCGCCCAAGGCGCTGGTGGAGAAGGTGGAGCAGGTGGTGCGGCTCATCCGCTCCAAGGGGGTCAGCGTGTGGTTCATCACCCAGAACCCGTCCGACCTGCCCGAGAGCGTGCTGGGGCAAATCGGCAACCGCGTGCAGCACGCTCTGCGGGCTTACACCCCCAACGACCAGAAGGCTTTGCGCTACGCCGCCCGGTCCTTCCGCGCCAACCCCGCCTTCAACACCGAGCAGGTCTTGCAGGAGCTGGGGGTCGGTGAGGCGCTGGTCAGCGTGCTGGACGAGAAGGGCGTGCCCGGCATGGTGCAGCGGGCCAACGTTCTGCCGCCTCACAGCTCCATGAACGCCGTGGAGGAGGCCGAGCTGCGCCGGGTCATCGCCCAGAGCCCGCTGGGGAAGAAATATGACAAAATGGTGGACCGGGAGAGCGCCTTCGAGGTTCTGGAGCAGGAGCGCGAGGAACAGGAGCGGGAGCAGGAGCGTCTGGAGCGCGAGGAGGAGCAGGCGCGCAAGCGTCAGGAGCGCCGCGTCACCGGGGGCGGCTACGCCAGCCGGTCCAGCTCCTCCCGGAGCAGCAGCAGGAGCACGTCCAGCCGCTCCAGCTC
>CACZUK010000099.1 GCA_902784305.1 Oscillospiraceae bacterium
CGGGCCTTATGGGCGAAAATATCCGCAAGCTGCACCATATCCTGCAAGGTTTTGCTGTCCTCGGGCACGCCGGTGGCATAGCCGAAGGCGCAGGTCAGGTTGATGGTGCGCTCATTGAACTCGTTGCCCCGCAGCTTCGCGCGGCAGCGTTTGAGCTTCTCCTCCAGACCGTGGGCCTTGTCCTCGGGCAGCACGCACAAGAACTCGTCGCCGCCGTAGCGGTAGGTGTCCTCCTCCCCGAAGACCTTGGAGAGCACCTGCACGAAGAGCGTAATCATCTCGTCGCCCGTCTCGTGGCCGAAGAAGTCGTTGTACAGGGTCAGCTGGTCCAGCTCGCACATCATCACCAGCACCGGACGGCCCAGATAGCGCTCCAGCCGCCGACCCAGAGCCCGGCGGTTCCGGGCGCCGGTGAGCTCGTCGTGCTCCAGATGGTAGCGGGTGCGCTCCAGACTGGTCAGCGCCTCCATGCGCACCCGGAGCACCACCCCCGTCACCGTGATGGCGGCCAGCAGGAACTCCAGCACATGGAAGAAGTCGCCCCGGTGGGTGGCCGGGTCCTTCACCAGCATGCACAGGGCCAGAAAGACCGCCGTCCAGAAGGTGATGACCCCCAGCACCCGCATGGGCCGGTCCAGAATGAACACCGGCATGGACAGCAGGAAGAGCAGGAAGGTCAGCGCCTGATGGTTCGGGTCCCAGACCGTGCCCATCAGAATGGAGATGATCATCACCGGCGCGGTGAGGAAGTAGAGCAGCACCGTGGCGCGTTTGCAATTCTGCGGCATGATTTTCCGCTCGAGCAGGGTCAAAAGCGCGAAATACAGGAACAGCCAGCAGCTTTTCAGGGACAGCGCCCGGTTGTTCAGAATCGTCTGGGCCAGCACGTTGGCCGCGCTCAGCGGCAGTCCCGCGTTGGCCAGCAGCCGGATGGCCAGCCGGTTCTCCTGATTGATGAGCTCGCTGCTCTGGCGGTAGATTTCGCTCCTCCAGAAGTTCTCCTTGTGCGCACTCATAGATTCGCCTCCTCGTCGTCCTCCCGCCGCCGCTCCCAGGCCCGGGTCTCGGCCAGGTCCGCGGTGTACTTGTCCTCCAGCACCTCATAGGCCGCCGTCTTGCGGATGATGGCCTGCACCAGCCGCTCCAGCTCCGAACCGCTCCGGTAGTCCGCCGGGGCGAAGTAGCGGATGCGCTGGTCCCGCATCATGCGGAACACCTTCCGCTTGTCCTCCGAGCGGGGGTCGTAGACCCCGATGGAGTGCCCGCCGTAGGTGTCCACCAGCTTCATGCAGGGGATGTCCGTGTCGCTGTCCCCGATGTAGACCATGTTGCGGAAGGGCACCCGCTTCTGCTCCCGGGAGAAGTAGTCGTTCACGGCGTCGTCGTTGATGTCCAGCACCCCCTTCTCAATGCGAAAGAGGAACTGGGTCTTGTTGGTGTAGTTGATGACCTGAGCGGGCCAAATCGCCTCGCCCGCCGGGTTGAAGTAGAAGGAACTGGCGAAAATCCGCTCGAAAACGCCCTTTTTCGCGATTTCCGTCCCCTCTATCATCTCCCTGAGTCCGGAGGAGATGATGTAGTGCTCCACCAGCACCCCGTGGCGCGCGCCGTAGGCCCGGATGCGCTCGAACCAGCTCTCCACCCCCGGAAACAGGGCCACCCGGGAGCCGTAGTCCTCCAGCGCCTCCCGGCTGAAGACCAGATTGCCCTCCGCCTCCTGCACCATCTTGAGCATGTAGGCCAGATTGCTGTCCATGTCGTTCTCCCGGGCCAGCTCATTGGACTCGCGCCAGAACTCGTCCACGTCGTAGCCCACCGACTGGATGTAGCCCTGTGCCTGCATGTCGTCCGGGGAGAGGGTCTTGTCGAAGTCGTAGCAGATGGCCAGCACCGGCTGTTTTTCCTTGAATTTGCGCGGAAAGCTCACGTCTCTCCCCTCCCCCAATCCGCCGCGGCGGAGAACATTTCACGAGCCTATTATGATACAGGCACCGCCTTTTTGTCAAGTCCTTTAGGAACCCCTGATTCCTTGAAGCTGCCCCCTGTCAAAACAGAGAAAATTGTAACCGGAATGAGAAGACATTTCCCCGCCGCCGTGGTAGAATGTCCTCAAAGCGGCGGCTCCCGCGCCGCAGTTCCCATCCACATCAAGGAGGTCTTCCTATGAAACGCATTTGGAACATTCTGCTGCCTCTGGCCCTGTGCCTGAGCCTGTGCGCCTGCGGCGCCTCACCCGCCGCGCCCGCCGCCTCCTCCCCGGAGCAGAGCGGCAGCGCCGAGGCCGTGGTCAGCACCCAGACCGCGCCCGCCGCCGCCGACTCTCTGGAGGAGCTGGCCGGGACCATGAACCCCCTTCAGGGGCAGGACTTCCCCGGCTCCGTCTGGCAGGACAAGGAGGGCGACGCCATCCTCTATGACAGCTCTCAGGTGCCCACCGAGGCCCTGGGCTGCGCCATTGCCGACCTGGACGGCGACGGCTCCGACGAGCTGGTGGCCGCCGTGCTCAACGACGACCACAGCTTCCGGCTGGAGCTCTACGAGGAGCAGGACGGCAAGGCCGTCAAGACCGACACGCTGGATTTGAAGGACGAGTTTGCCGGGATTCCCCAGATTATCGGGGCCAAAACCAGCCCCTCCATCGCGGATTTCTTCACCTATGAGCCGGAAGACGGTCAGGGCGTCAAGGTCGGCCTGGAGATTTCCCAGACCGCGGGCGTGTTCGTGGACGGCGTGAAGCTGGACTTCCTCGCCGTCTCCTGCCAGAACGGCGCGCTGCATCTGGACAACCACGCCTCCACCAGCGGCTCCGACGGCGTGTACAGCAGCGGCTACATGGACCTGCTGGCCGACGAGGGCCTCTATCCCCAGTGGACCACCCTCTTTGAGCGCAGCCACTACGTCCGCGAGTGCGCCAAGGGCTATCAGGACTTCGCCCGCATCACCACAAATTACTCCGTGGACTACACCGACGCCAACAAGTGGCTGTCCGGAGACACCGCCGAGCCCCTGCCCTGCTCCACCATCCACATCAACAGCCAGGCGGAGCTGGAGCAGAACACAAAGGACGTGCAGGCCCTCTATCAGGCGCCCCCGGAGCACGCCAGGGCCCTCCAGCGCTACGAGGCCGCGCTGGTGCACTTCTCCTTCGACCACCAGTGGCCCGACGGCACCTCCTTTGCCGATGAAATTGACTACAGTGTGTACAATTTCGAGGAGAATCAGTACGCCATTCAGGACGTGAACGGCGACGGCGCGCCGGAGCTGCTGCTCCAGCTCTCCCAGACCTTCGTGGCCGCCCAGATGGAGAACGTCTACCGCTACGACGAGGAGTCCGACTCCCTGGTCCAGGAGCTGAGCGTGTACCCCTTCTGCACCTACTACGACACCGGCGTGGTCAAGTCCAACGCTGCCCACAACCACACCCCCTCCGAGTTCTGGCCCTTCACCCTGTGGGCCTACAACGCGGAAACCCGTATGTTTGAGGACCAGGGCAGCGTCTACGCCCAGGACAAGGACAGCGACTTCCCCAGCGACACGCCCTTCCCCGCCGACGCGGACCAGGACGGCGACGGCCGCGTGTTCTACCTCAATGAGGACGCCGCCGTGGACAATGCCGCCTATGAGGATTGGGAGCGCTCCGTGCTCAAGGACGGCCAGGAGCTGAGCATCAACTGGCACGGCACCGATTACACCAGCTACGACGCCATCATGACCGGCAGCGCCGGCTGAGAGGAGGCACTATGGACCTGAAGCCCATCTACTTTCTGGTGGAGGCCCTGGACGGCGACTACGCCCGCCTGCGCCGGGAGGACCGCCCCGCCGCCGAGCCGCGGCTGGTGGCCCGCGCCCTGCTGCCCGGTGACATCCGGGAAGGCACGCGGCTGAAATTTGAGCTGTTTGAGTACACCATCGCGGAATAGGGGGCCGTATGCGGAAGATTTTGCTGACCAATGACGACGGCATCCGCTCCGAGGGTCTGCTGCGGCTGTGTCAGGCCGCGCGGGCCTTCGGGGAGCTGTGGGTGGTGGCCCCGGACGGGGAGCGCAGCGCCGCCTCCCACGGCATCACCCTGCACCGGTCCATTGACCTGCTGCCGGTGGACTACCCCCTTCCCGGCGTGCACGCCTTCTCCTGCTCCGGCACCCCCGCCGACTGCGTGCGCCTGGGCTGCCTGAATGTGGTGCCCGGCGGGCCGGACGTGGTGCTCTCCGGCCTCAACTTCGGCTACAACTCCGCCTCCGACACCCAGTACTCCGGCACCGTGGGCGCCGCGCTGGAGGCCGCCTTTCAGGGGGTCCCCGGCATCGCCCTGTCCGAGGGCTGCGGCAAGTGCCACGAGGTCACGGATTTCTACCTCCCCGAGGTGCTGGAACGCCTGCTCCCGCGGCCCCTCTCCGGGCAGCGCATCTGGAACGTCAACTTTCCCGGCTGCCCGCTGTCCGAGTGCGGGGGGATTCTGGAGGACCGGAAGCTCTCCTGGTGGACCTTCTTCCGGGACCACTACGAGCAAATCGAGGCCCTGCCCGGCGGCGGCATGCGCATGAAGGTGGTGGGCGAGCTCCAGACCAGCACCGAGGAGGTGGACACCGACTTCCGGGCGATTCTGGACGGGTATGTGTCCATCGGCGTGCTGAACAATCTGAGCTGAGGCGGGGTTGGGATACAATTTGGAATATTATACACGATGATAACAGGGCGGATTCCTCCACAGGCGGAATTCGCCCTGTTTTATATTGGGGACAGCGCGCCGGTCAGCCGCATGGAAACCGCCTGAAAACAGCTGGTCGCCCGGGGATTGATGTGGTTTTCCGCGGGCGACCACAGGTCGCCCCTACACAACACAGCGTTCCATCGAACCTTTCAGGCATCACCGCGGGCGACCACAGGTCGCCCCTACACAACACAGCGTTCCATCGAACCTTTCACAATGAAACAGAAACGTGGTTGCCGTGCGCTCTTCCAACTTCCCCTTGCCCGGAACGAAAAGGTCTGCTATAATGGCGCTGATTTCAAAAAATGACAAGGAGGGAGCGCGATGAACCAGCAGCAGGTGCTGAATCTGGCCGCGGACATGGGCTGCGCGCTGATGGGCAGCGGCGCGGAAATCTACCGGGTGGAGGAGTCCATGGAGCGGCTGCTGCGCGCCTACGGCATGGACGAGGCCGAGGTCTTCGCCATTCCCAACTGCATCATCGTCAGCGTCACCGCCCCAGACGGCCAGCCCGTCACCCGGATGCGGCGGGTGGGCGCTCACGGCACCGACATCGAGCGGATGGAGCGCTGCAACGACCTCAACCGCCGCCTGTGCGCCGAGACCCCGCCCATCGCCGAGGCCCAGCGGCTGCTGCGCGCCATCCCCGGGCAGGCCAGGCGCTACAACGACCGCGTGTCCCTGCTGGGCTACGCCTTTTCGCCCACCTTCTTCGCGCCCCTCTTCGGCGGCGGGCTCACCGACATGGGCTGCGCCTGTCTGGTGGGGCTGCTGGTGGGCCTGTTTCAGGTCTACGGCGGCAAGCTCTTCGGCGGCAACGGCTTCTTCCACACCCTCGTCAGCAGCGCCGCCGCCTCCGTGCTGGCTCTGGGTCTGGTGCGCATGGGCATTCCCGCCCGGCTGGACGTCATCACCATCAGCGCCCTGATGATGCTGGTGCCCGGCGTGGCCATCACCAACGCCATGCGGGAAATCATGGCCGGGGACGTGCTCTCCTCCCTGAGCCACGCCGCCGCGGCCCTGCTCACCGCCGTGGCCATCGCCCTGGGCACCGGCGTGGGGCTGGCCCTCATGCAGTATATTTGACCGCAGAAAGGAGCAAAAATTCCATGTATCAGTACTTTTTGCCCGTTCTGTGGTCCTTCCTCGCCTGCGTGGGCTTCACGCTGCTCTTCAACATCCGCGGCTGGGGCATCCCCATCACCTGCGCGGGCGGCGCTCTGGGCTGGCTCATCTACCTGCTCTTCGGCAAGACCATCCCCGCGGCTCTGCTGGCCAGCGCCTTCATCGGCGTCTACGCGGAAATCGCCGCCCGGCTGCGCCGCTGCCCCGTCACCGGCTATGTGCTCGTCGCCCTGCTGCCTCTGGTGCCCGGCGGCGGCATCTACTACGCCATGCGCCAGATGCTCTCTCAGGACATGGACCAGGCCCGCATCACCCTTCTGGAGACCTTCGGCATGGCCACCGCGCTGGCCATCGGCTCCATGCTCTCCTCCTCGGTGTTCCGCGCGTCCTGGAGCTATGTGAAGCGGCTGCACGCGCAGGTGCATCTGCACGAGCGCCATCACCATTCGTAAAATGCAAAAACCCGGCGGGAAAGCGCTTAAAAACGCCTTTCCGCCGAGGTTTTTTGTGATTTTTTCTCTCACTCCACCGCCCGGAGCAGATACAGGTGGGAGTCGTAGTCGCACCGCAGCTCCGGCTCGCGCGCCATCGGAGCCAGACCGGCCATGGGGTGGGCGGAGCTGTCCAGCGGCATCAGACCGAAGCGCATCAGCTCGTCCCCGCCGAAGACCGTGTGACCGTCCACGCGGTAGTCCAGCGCCGGGTCCAGACCCCGGAGGGGAATCTGGGTGAAGCCGTTGTTGACCCGGTTCATCATCTGGTAGACCCCCACGATGGCCTCCTTCTTGTCCGGGGAGACCACCATCCAGGCCGCCTTGTCAGCGCCGAAGGGGCTGCGCAGCCGGTAGAAGCTGCCGAACTGAATCAGTGCGCGGTGCTCCTTCATGAAGGCCACCTG
>CACZUK010000100.1 GCA_902784305.1 Oscillospiraceae bacterium
GAAGCGGAAATGACGAGTTTCCGCTTCTGCTTTTTTGTTTTTTCCCCTTCCAGACACCCCTCTCCCCCACCTCAGAAAGGAGTCCAACATGAAAAAGAGTCTAATCTTTGTGCAGAATGACGAAAACAGTGAAAACGCCCAAAATGTTCAAATTCACATCGAGGCGGACAGAGCCTCCGCACTGGAGCTTCTGGCACTCGGAACGCGGTCTGTCATGGAAACCCTTAGCATCAGCCTATATGAATACCTCGAAGCATTGATAGAAGCTAAGGAAAGTCCCCTCAAGAGCCGGGTGGTTATCGACCAGTCTCTGATGGATTCGACATTTGTTCACGAAGAGGATAAACCGCAGTAAACACCCCCTAAAGTGCAGTCAAGTCTCGATAAAGACCCCTAAAGTCTCGAACGGAAAAGGAG
Source organism: Oscillospiraceae bacterium (assembly GCA_902784305.1). Lineage (GTDB taxonomy): Bacteria > Bacillota > Clostridia > Oscillospirales > Oscillospiraceae > Onthomonas. Next base: position 418 of record CACZUK010000100.1, read on the forward strand.
CGTTTCACAATGAAAACACTGGTATTCGCAAACGAAAAGGGCGGCGTGGGCAAGACCACAGCCACCTACAACCTGGCCGTGGCGCTGGTCAACGCCGGAAAGCAGGTTCTGTGCATCGACCTGGACCCCCAGGGCAACCTGTCCACCTACATGAACTGTGAACCGGAGGAAGGAGAGATCACCATCATGGAGCTGATCTCCGAGGCCATCAGCCGGAAGGGCGGGTGCAGTGAGGACAGCCTGAACGCCGCCGTGAAGCAGAACAGCGAGGGCGTCTACTGCATCCCCTCCGACATCTCCCTGTCCCAGGCGGATATGGCGCTGGCCATGGCCTTCTCCCGTGAGAAGATTGTCAAGCGCATCCTCAGCCACCCGTTCTTTGATGAGTGCTTTGACTACTGCCTCATCGACTGCCCTCCCAACCTGGGCATCGTGGTCATCAACGCTCTCATGGCGGCGGACGGGGTCATCATTCCCGTCCAGACGAAGAACTTTGCGCTGAAGGGGCTTCTCATGCTGGAGGACGCCATCGAGCAGGTTCAGCAGGACAACACCACCCTGACCATCGAGGCCGTCCTGCTCAACATGGTGCGGCGCAACCGGAACAGCGCCAGCATCGAGGCCACGCTGAAACAGCGCTACGGCGACCTCGTTTTGAGCACCACAATCCCCGACCTGATCGAAGCGGACACCAGCACCATCCTCAAGCGCTCCCTGGTCAACGCAGACCGGAGCAGGCTTGGCCAGCTCTACCGGGAAGCGGCAAACGAGCTTCTGCACCGAATGGAGGGATAACTGTGCCAAACGTCTTGAAATTTGACCAGGGTATGCTGGAATCTCAGTTCTCTGGCAGAAAACCCATGAAATCCATTCGCACCGCCTCCGGTGACCGGGAGGCCGTGCAGGTGCCCCTGAACCTGATCGACCCCTATCAGGACACGGAGGGCAACGGCCAGCCCTTCCAGATGTACGGCGCTGACGAGATGGAGCAGATGGTGGAGAGCATCCGGGAGATGGGGATTCTCACTCCGGTGCTCCTACGCCCGTGGAAGGATGGGCGCTACCAGACCCTCGCCGGTCACAACCGAATTGAGGCGGCGAAGCAGGCCGGACTGACCACCGTTCCCGCCGTCATCCGGGAGTGCTCCGATGAGGACGCTGCCATCGCCGTGGTGGACACCAACCTGCGCCAGCGTCAGCGGCTTCTTCCCAGCGAACGGGCCAGAGCCTACAAGGTGAAGATGGACGCCATCGGGCGAAAGCAGGGCCAGCGCTCCGATCTGACCGGCGAAGATCGGCAGGACACCGCCCAGGCGATTGCCGACGAAGCCAGTGAGAGCAAGCGGAACATCTTCCGCTATCTCCGGCTGAACAAGCTGATTCCTCCCCTCCTCCAGAGGGTGGACGAGAAGGCCATCGGCGTGGAGGCGGGCGGGAGCCTGTCCACGCTCCGGCAGAGCGAGCAGGAGCGACTGGAACAGATTCTCATTGACGAGGACATCAAGAAGGTGACGCCCAAGCAGGCGGCGCAGATGAGCCAGCGTTCCGAGCGAAAAGAACTGTCTGAATACGAAATGGAGATCTGTCTGAACCTCCACAAGGAGAACCCCCTGACCCTCAGCATCAAACTGAATGTGGACGGGATCATCTCTGAGGACGAGTGCAAGTGGATGAAGAAGAAGTTCCGGCAACGTGGCAAGGACAAGCTCTTTGTGAAGTGCCTGATTGAGACTCTGAGGAAGGAGATCAACCGATGAACTCTCTTGCCTGTTTCCTGTGGCGCATGAGGCTGGCGCTTGCCAGCCTCATGGAGGAGCGAAGCAACTTACCGGCGATTTACATTCCCCCCAAACCGGAAGGGAGCGATTGCAATGACAAAAGCTAAACAGGAGCCCAGGTGCATCGAAACCGTCCTCCAGATGGACGGCATCATGGCCAAGGGCTACGGCGTGGTGGCAAAGATTCCCATGCGGGACACCGAACTGAAGATCAAGGACAAGGGGCTGTACGCCTACCTGTGCGCTCTGAGCGGCGGCGGTGTGCAGACCTGGCCCTCCCGGAGCAAGATCCTTGCAGACCTCCAGATCGGCAAGGAAGCATTCTACAACAGTCTGGATCGCCTGATTGCGCTGGGCTACCTGAGCAAGACCAGCCGTCGATTGCACGGGGACAGCGGGATGTGGACGAGAACAGTCTACACCATCGAGCTGAATCCCAAGGGACGTACCATCGAGGCAGAGGAGCAGGAACCCGGCGACGGCGGCTCCCTGAGCGTGGAGGGAATGCTGGGTGACGGCTGGGGCTTTGCGCCTCGGCTGGTCATGACCGATTCCCGGCTCTCCATCCGGGAGAAGGCGCTGTACGCCTACATCCTCACCTATGCGGCGGTGGGAAAGGTGGCTTATCCCAAGGTGGAGACCATTCGTTATCACCTGGGCATCTCCCCTCAGTCCTACCGGGACATGATGCACCAGCTCTGCGAACTGGGCTACATCGTGCGCCGCAGGAGGCGGCTGGCCAACGGGCGAATGGGCTGTTATGACTACTATATTCCTCAGAAGCCAACGATTACCAATACAATATCCCTATTTTCTGGCGAAAACTATGAAAATGAGAACTCAACACCAGTAGCACCCTACCCGGACACGGTGGAACCGGACACTCCTGATGTGCTGGAAACCGATGATTACAGCGGGTATAACGCACCCTTTTCACCAGTGGCACCCTACCCGGACACGGTGGAACCGGACACCCCCTCACCAGTAGCACCCTACCCGGACACGGTGAAACCGGACACCCCCTCACCAGTAGCACCCTACCCGGACACGGTGAAACCGGACACCCCCTCACCAGTGACACCCTACCCGGACACGGCTGACCCGGACACGGCAAAGCCAGACACGGCTGGCCCAGACACGGCAAACCGGGCTGTAAGAAAAATACAAGAACTCTCAAATACAAGATTCTCTATTACAAGAGAGAGCAAGCACCAACCCACAACCACCACCACGGGGGTCGGTGCGCCCCGCCCGGAAAAAGAGCGGCTGAATCGGATTGTTGAAGCCGGGGGCATTCCTTTGGACTGCCTGGCTGACAAGGCTGAAACTGCGGAGGTGCTCTGCGCCATGACCGACAGAGACTGGAGGAAAGAAAACACGGTGTTCTATCTGGACGAGGATCGCAACGATGCCTACCCGGTGGTGATGGAGGCTCTGCTCCGCCTGTGTACTCAGCCCGTCACGAAGATTGCCGGTCTTGTTCTCCGCCGGGAGGAGATTGTTGAGAAGCTGAACCGGTGCTGTGACCGGGACAGCTATGGGATATTTCTGGACGGCTTTGTGGACGTGGCAGTGGCGGACTACGTCAACGCCCTTCAAAGCCGCCGGGACGAGGGCAAGACCCCGGTGCGCAATCCGGTGAACTACGCCTGCTATGTAATTTGGTCGGCCACAGACACCTACCAGCGGATGAAGTGGCTGGAACGACAGAAGGACGAGCTGTTTTACTAAGAATCCGAGGTGATGCCCTATGAGCGATGCGAGGAACTACGTTTCCCCGGAGCAGATTGCTCAGGCCCGTCAGGTGGGAACGCTGGACTACCTCCAGCGCTATGAACCGGGCGAGCTGACAAAGACTTACCGTGCCAATGGGAAAACCATGCACTGCAAGCCGGGAGAGTATCGGACGAAGACCCACGATTCCCTCGCCGTTCACGGGAACTGGTTCTACTGGTGGAGCCGTGGCTTTGGTGGGCGCTCTGCGCTGGATTATCTCGTCAAGGTCAAAGAAATGCCCTTCCAGGACGCAGTGCGGACGCTCACGGCAGAGGCTCCGGTGCTGACTGGCCAGCCGGGGGAAGTGCCGCAGACTGCACCTATGCAGAGCGCAGAGCCGGAGCAGAAGGAGATTCGACTGCCCCCGGAGTCGAGGGACACCAGCCGGGTCTTTGCCTATCTGTCCAAGACCAGAGGCATTGACCGTGAGATCATCACGCACTGCTTCGAGCACCGCCTGCTCTACCAAGACGCCAATCACCACAACGCCGTGTTCATCGGCTACGAGGGGCGGCGTCCCCGGTTCGGTTCCATGCGGAGCACCCTCAGCGATTCCAAGTGGCGAATGGATTTGCCGGGGAGCGACAAGCGCTTCAGCTTCTGCATGGACAATCCCAACTCTGCGCAGGTGGTGGTCTGCGAAGCGCCCATTGACGCCATGAGCCTTGCCACCATCGCCAAGGAGATGGGCCGCGACTGGCAGAGTGTGAGCTATCTGTCCCTGAGCGGCACTGCGCCCACAGCGCTGGAGCACTATCTCAGCACCCACCCGGACACCCGGAGCGTCACCATCGCTCTGGACAACGATGAACCGGGCCAGCGCAATGCGGAGCTTCTGCGCTCCATGGTGGAGCAGAGATTTCCACAGGTGGGGTGCCATGTTTCCCTTCCCCCTCCGGACCGGGGGAAGGACTGGAACGATGTGCTCCAATATCGCCATCAGCGCCGAAGGGCAAGAGGAAATTCACTGAGCGAAAGGCTTTCTCAGGCGAGAGCGGCCATTTCGGAGCAACAACCAATGTCGCCGGTCAGCCGTCCAACGTATGACCGGGACGCACGTTAAACAGGAGGATTCTATGCCTGAGATTGATACTCGCTCCACGGTGGAGCGCAACTTTCTGATTCAGAAAACCAACAACACCTACCTCGTACGCTCGGACAGTGATCGCTTCGGCAAGAACGAGATCACCTACCAGAGCGGAAACCGGGAGGACTGTCTGAACTATATCGCTCAGCGCCGCCCGGAGCGTCAGATTCGGTTTTACATCATTCCCGACCTGATGTCGTGGTCACAGCCGGATTACTTCGAGAAGCGGACGCCCATTGAAAAATACGATTCCCTTCAGGAGGCCGTTGCACGGTTTCAGGAGCTGTTCCCGCAGGAGTACAACGCCGAGGTTACGGACCGCAATTCCGCTGGTCTCACCTACGCCCGGCTCACGCTGGGCATGGAGTGGACGGAGCAGGGCAAACACCCCGGCGCAGTTGACCTGATTCACGTTCGGAAGGGGCAGGCGGATAACGCCACTCACGATGATGTGAAGAAGGATTTATGCGGCGACTTCACGTTTGTGGATGGCTTCAACACGGATCGACGCCTGCTGGCAATGCTCCGTCAGCTGGAGCACGAGATTGGCTTTGACCGTGTGGCGCTCTACCACGATGGGAAGGCAACTACGGTGCCCTTCTGCCTGTGGGAGAACGAATTCTTTGAACCCATCGGCTCCACGGAGGCCATTCTGGAATCCCGGCGCGCTTATATTCTTTTGAGCCTTCAGCAGGACTACGCTGTGGACTATGAAATCTACGACAACGTGACTGCGGAGCTGGTGGACTCCGGCAGACTGCCCCGGACGGACTACCTCAGCTTTGAGGAGGCGGCACGGACTGCGCTGGGCGAACCGGGAGCGTCCCTCAAGCGCTGCGACCTCACGGTGCGGGATTCTCTGCTGCGGGCTGTTGATGAGTTCCCCAAAAAGCGGATGGAACCGGTGATCCTCGAAACATGGTGGAAGGCTGCTGAACAGCAGCTGCACGATCCGTATAACAGGTCACAGGCGCTGAATTTGGAATTCATGGATGAGATGACCAGCCGGATTCGCAGCACCTACGACGGGCGCAGTTTGAACGGCAGTCTGTCCCGTGGACTGCTGGCGGAATTCGGTGCGGAGCGCACTTCCGTATTGCTCGCCAATGTGATTCAGCACCGGCCCTGGGACGGACGCTTTTCGCAGGACAACCGGCGCTGGGCGCAGGGGTTTTCTCTGCCTCACGATGACATGTGGGATAAGCTGTCGCACTGCGACATCCACCCCGGACTGCTGGATGTTTTGACCACCGAGGTGCGCCGGGAAATCCGCGCACAGGAGCAGACGCAGAGTCAGGAACAACCGAAGCGTCTGGCTGACCGGCTGGAGGCCGCAAGGGAATCGGTCCAGCGGCAAGCCCCAGCTCAGGATCAGAACACGCACCGCACCAAATCAGATTTGGAACTGTAATAGGAGGCGACGCACAATGAATCTGACGATTGAAGAACTGAGCATTCTCTCCCTCTACCGGGGCGAGACGAGGCTGGACACCCTTCGGAATATGTAATCTCCGGGCACGGGGCAAGCTGAAGGCAATGCAGGAGCAGGACTTCCAGGCGCTGGACTTCCGAGACACCCTTCTGATGGAGGACGACGAGGAGGATGTGGCGTATGGCTGACCGGAACGAAAAAGTTGACCAGCTCCTCAAGCAAATTGAAGAAGGGACCAAAGCAATTTTTGAGAGTGATCGCTACAAGGACATGATGTCCGCTATGGCGAAGTTCACCAACTACTCCGTGAACAACGTCCTGCTCATCACCATGCAGAATCCCGGCGCCACGCTGGTGTGCGGCTACAAAGGCTGGCAGGAGAAGTTCAACCGCCATGTGAAGAAGGGTGAGCACGGAATTAAGATTCTGGGCTTTGCGCCCAAGACGATTATAAAGGAACAACCCAAGGTGGACGAGTTGGGCTTCACCGTCAAGGACGCCAACGGCGAGCCGGTGATGGAAAAGGTGAAGGTCAGGATTCCTGCCTTCAAGCCCATGTATGTCTACGACATTTCTCAGACGGACGGTGAGCCGCTGCCCACCATCTACAACGGAACGCTGGAGGGCAGCGTCCGCAAGTTTGAGCTGTTCCAGGAGTCACTGGTGAAGCTCTCTCCTCTGCCGATCAGCTTTGAAGACTTCCCCGGCGATGCAAGGGGCTACATGGATCGGGCGCAGCAGAAGATTGTGGTGCGGGAGGGCATGAGCGAGCTTCAGACCATCAAGACGCTGGTGCATGAGATCGCCCACGCTCAATGCCACAACGTCTCACCGGATTCCCCGGACTATGTGCCGCTGGATCGAGCGACCAGAGAGGTCGAGGCCGAAAGCATTGCGTACATCGTATGTAAAAATTTTGAGCGCTTCGGCTTTGAGTTGGACACCTCTGAATACAGCTTTCCCTACATCGCAGGCTGGGCGGGAGACAAGGAGCTGAATGTGCTCCACAGCAGCCTTGACCGCATCCGCACTCAGGCTGTCAGCAACATCGAATTTCTGGAGGCGCATCTGGAGCAGGCGCTGGCCGCAGAGCAGACCCAAGACACCTACACGGTCTACCAGCTCAAGCCCAGCGCCCGGAACCTGATGTTCATGAACATGGACTACCTCGTCCGCAAGCATGAGCCGGTGTCCATCGACAACTATCAAAAGGTGTACACCGGGCCGCTGGCTCCGAAGGACACGCTGGAGGATCTGTATTCCCGTCTGAATCAGGACGAGAAGCCGGAGGGCTACGTTGGACACAGCCTCTCTGTGTCGGATGTGGTGATTCTCAGCAGGAACGGAACCGACACCGCCCACTTCTGTGACAGCATCGGCTTTGCCGAAGTGCCGGAGTTTTGGAAGCCCATCGCCAGGGGGCAGAAGCCCATGAGCCTGTCTGAGCGTCTGGCTTTGGCCAGACGTGCGGCAGAGCCAAAGGCAGAACCTGCCCAGAATCAAGCGCTGAAGCGCCCG
>CACZUK010000101.1 GCA_902784305.1 Oscillospiraceae bacterium
CCGGAAAGCGTCTTTGTTCAGCCGGTTTTCACCAATCCGGGAACAGAAAGCCCTCCGGAATCCCGGTCAACAGAGGTTCAAAGCAACGGACAGGACTTTGTGACGATCCGTCACAAAGTTCCAGACAGCTCACAACCGGAGACCGTCTACGAAAACGCAGACAGTCTCTTCCAGACCATCTACTCCGAAACGCCGTTCAGTCAGGATACCCAACGCCTGCCGGAACAGCCGGCTTACCCTGCCAGCACAGGCGGGCGCAATCCTGATTATCATTTTCGTTCAGTCATCAAGGAGACTGACAACCGAAGTCAGTCAGACGCTGACCCTCTGGCGGCTATGCTGTCCCAGCGCTTGTTGGACAATGCCAGACGGGAAAGCGGCGCTATGGAGCCCCAAATCACCGGCAATGACTTTGTGACGAACCGTCACAAAGTCCCGGATGACAGCGCCGGACGCTATTCGACCCGACCTGTGCAAAGCTCTGTGCAGAGAGAGGCGGAAAACCGAAGCAACACAGCCGATTCCACTGACCCAACGGCTGTTACGATGTCCCAACGGTTATTGGACAAGGCAAGGCAGGAAAACCGCCAATACACGGTGGCTGACGACTTTGTGACGAGACGTCACAAAGTTCCGGACGGCGCTCCCGAAGCCGGACGAAGCAGCGGCTCACGCTCTGACGCCAGAGGCGGAAGCCGTGCAGCTGCGGGTGATTTGGAAGACCCGCTGGCCATGCACACCACTCAGGTGCTGCTGGACAAGGCAAAGCGCAAAGACCGCATTGACCGGATGCTCAACGACAACCCGGAGCACAACATCGACCCGGATGTGGTGCTCAAGCCCTCCGGCGACCAGCCTCCGGGACTGCTGGACGCAGGCGCACCGGAGGAATCAGCCCGAACGCCCTCCGCCTCCGCCTCCCGGCTCCTGAAAGGACCGGCGGCGCTGCTGGCGCTGGGCGGACGGGCGGCAGCGGGAGCGCTGTTGTCCTCCCAGCTCTATGAGCATCAGGAGGGGGCGGACGCAGACAGTCAGTCTATCCTCAACGCCGCCAAGGACGGCGGGCGGGGTGTGCGCACCCTGCGCCGGGGGATTCGGAAACTGCAAAGAAGACGCACCACCCAGAGAGCCGCCCAGACCGGGCGTGCTGCGGCGCAGGCCGCAGACGAGGCGGTGAAAAAGGCCGCAGAGAACGGTGGGAAGAAGCTCTTTGGTGCGATAGCCGAGGGCGCAAAGGAACTGCTTGCCGCCGTTGGCGCACTGGTGGGCGGCGCTGTCACCCCGATCATCGTGGTGATTCTCGCCATTCTCATGGTGATTGTGATGTTTATGAGCATCTTCACGTCCATGGTTGGCTCTCCCTACGGCATTTTCTTCGTCAAGGAGCAGCAGCAGGAGCTGGAGTTCTCCACGGCCATCAGCCGGATCACCAGCGACTATTTTAGCACCATCTATGAGAGAGAAATGTCGAAAGATTATGAGTCCGTGGAGGTTGACTGCGGCATCACGGATTCCAACCGAACGTGGAAGGAAATCGTCGCCGTGTACGCCGTGGATGTGTGCAAGCAGGGACTGGACGCCATCACCATGGATCAGGAGCACGACCAAATCCTGAAGGACGTGTTTTGGGACAAAATCAGCATTTCGTTCAGCGAAACCAGCCGCACCGAGCGAGTGGAAACCGTGGTGCGGGAAGCGCACACAGAACGGGAAACCCACTACTACGACCCCATGGGCTACGAGGTGCCCAGCCCGGTGGCAGGCGGCAGTAGCCAGACCGTGACGGTCAACGTCCCCGCTGAGATTGAGGTCAGCTATGTCACCTACATCACCCTCCACATCAAGGTGGAGGAGAAAAGCCTTGACGCGCTGAAAACGGCCAGAGGCTTTGATGAGGGTGAAAAGCGGACGGTGGACGACCTGCTTGCAGAGCCGGACACCCTGTGGGCTTCTCTGGAGGAGGATTTCACGAACCTCATCATCACCGGCAGCGGTGACGACGGCGGTGCAGTCGGAGCGATAGACGTGACCGCTTACGCCACGGTGGGCGAAACCGTTTTCCGGGCGCTGATTCAGGAGGGCTACACCCCCCAGGCGGCCTGCGGAATCCTGGGCAACATTCAGCAGGAGTGCTCCATGAATCCCAAGTGCGTCACCGGCAATGCGTATGGCCTGTGCCAGTGGCTGGGGGATCGGAAAGCCAAGCTGATGCGGCTGCGGGGCTACTCCAGCGCAAGCGTTCAGACCGGCTTTATGATTTCGGAGCTGCGCAGCGATACCTGGATTTGGAACACCTTCGGCGGCGAGGTGAATCACCGCTATGCCGGTGTTCACATCACCAGTCTGAGCCAGTTCAAGCGCTGTTCCAGCGTTCGGGCGGCGGCAGGAGCCTTCTGTATCTGCTTTGAGCGGCCCGGCGAGTTCCCCGGAAACAAGTGGTACGAGGCGCGGCTGAACTACGCTTCTCAGTGGTACAGATACGCTCAGTCCCACTGGATGAACACTTGAGAAACTTTGTGACGAACCGTCACAAAGTCCCAAAGACCAACTGAGTGACGGAACGGCACAAAGCTCCGACTGAGTAACCTTGTGCCGAACCGTCACAAAGTGGAACGAGGAATAATTATGGCAAAACGAAAAAACCAGTCGCTGTTTGAGCAGGTGGTGGCTCTGGAACAGAACCTCCCCGCAGAGCGTCAGCGGCTGACCGATATGGAGGAAGCTCCACCATGGAGCAGAAGCTGGCCTCCGGACGGGATCAGCTTCTCCGGGAGCTGTTCCAACGGGAGGACGCAGGAGAATACGGCATCCGGGAGGCATTTCGCCTCTTTGGGTGCGAACTGCCTGTGTCTGAAGAAACCCTTGCACCTCAGCCGGAAAAGGCCGGGCGTGCAGACAAGGAGAAGGTATGAAACTGATTGTAGCTGAAAAGGCATCTGTGGCGGGGAACATCGCCGCCGCCCTGGGTGCCGAAAAGCGTGGAATTTACTGGCAGAGCGCAGAGTACATCATCACCAACTGCGTGGGACACCTGTGCGCTCTGGCCTTGCCGGAGGACTACGATCCCCGGTATAAGCGCTGGGCGCTGGAGGATCTGCCCATCATCCCCAGCCACTACCGCTATCGGGTGGAGAACCGCACTCGTCGTCAGTACGAGCTGGTGTCCAGCCTGATGAACAGTGAGCACGTGGATTGCATCATCAACGCCTGCGACGGAGACCGGGAGGGCGAACACATCTTCCGTCTGGTTTACCACATGGCGCAATGCCGAAAGAAGGTACAGCGCCTGTGGGTCAGCAGCATGGAGGAATCCGCCATTTTGGAGGGCATGAAGCATCTGCGCCCCATGTCCGAGTATGACCGGCTGGCGGAGGCCGCACGGTGCCGGGAGATTGCCGACTGGCTGGTGGGCATCAACGGCTCCCGAATCTTTTCCAAGCTGTACAACCTGCGGCTGATTGTCGGACGGGTGCAGACCCCCACCGTCGGCCTGATTGTCCAGCGGGAAAAGGAGATTCAGGACTTCAAGCCCACGGACTATTGGGTGGTCACGGCGGGTTTGGGCGACTTCACCGCCTCCCGCCGCTGTGAGAGCAAGGAAGAGCTGAAAAAGGTTCTCAAAGCCTGCTCCGGCGCTCAGGCCGCTGTCAACAAGATTGAACACAAGAATCACAAGGAGGAAGCTCCCATGCTTTACAACCTCAACGAGCTTCAGCAGGAGTGCAACAGCCTGTTTGGAGCCACGCCCGCCCAGACGCTGGACGCCCTTCAGGGGCTGTACGAGCACAGGCTGGCCACCTATCCCCGAACGGAAAGCCACTATCTGACCGAGCAGGACGAGGCGTCCGCAGAGGACGTTCTGAACGCTCTGCTGGCGGCTGAGTTACTGAACGGCAGCAACCTCAACCATGAGGACTTCCATCTGGATCGGCTTATCTGTAATGAGAAAGTGTCCGGGCACCCGGCGCTCCTGCCCACGCTGGACGCTCTGCGCAGTCTGGAGCAGAACACGCTGGAGCATCAGATTCTCCTTCTCCTGCTGTATCGGCTTCTGATGGCTGCGGCACCGGCGAGGGAGTACGACACCACGGAGGTGGAGCTGCTGATTGGCGGCTATCCCTTCCATGCCAGCGGCACCGTTGAGAAAAACCGGGGCTGGAGAGCCGTGGAGGACGCCATGCTGGAGGCGCTGGGCGTCTCCGCAAAGCGGCGCACTGCCGTGAACCTGCCCGATCTGGACAGCACGGACACCTGGTCTGTGCAGAAGGCTTCCTCCAAGGCCAGGCAGACCAGGCCGCCCCAGCGCTACACCGAGGGCAGTCTGCTCTCCGAGATGGAGAGGCTGAAGCTGGGCACTCCCGCCACAAGAGCCGGGATTCTGGAGAACATCATCCAGAGCAAGCACAATCCCAACGGTCTTGTGACCAGAGGCACCAGCGCAGGCGGCAAGTCCACGGATACCAGCCACCTCTATCCCACCCAAAACGCTTTTGTGTTCCTGGATCTTCTGCCGGAGGTCGTTAAGACCCCGGAGATGACCAGCCAGTGGGAGCAGCAGCTCAGCGACATCTGCTCCGGCAATGGAACGGGCGGAGAGTTCGAGAAGTCTGTCGAGGATTTCGTTCGGAAGCTCATCCGTGATGCAAAGCTAGGGAAAGAGCATCGCAGTGTGGAGTTTGAGCGCCCCAAGGACGCCAAAACCATCTGCGACTGTCCTATCTGCGGGAAAGGCAAGGTGATTTCCAGCCGTCACCGGGGCGAGGGCACAGCCAAGATTGTGTTTCACTGCACGGATGCCGCCTGTCCCATGCGGCTGTCCAGTCCGTTGGCCGGGAGGCGAATCACTGAGGACGAGGTGAAGCAGCTCTGTCGGGACGGCATCACCCCCTGGATGGAGGGCTTTGTCTCCCGTCAGGGCAAGAGCTTCCCCACAAAGTTGAAAATCTTCACGGACGGGACAACTCCTGTCGTGCGGATGACCAGTCTGGACGATCTGGCGGTGTGCAGCTGCCCGGTGTGCGGGACGGGCAAAATCGTTCCCTTCCACTGGCGGCAGAGTGAGGAGACCACCTACGAGGGCTGGCAGTGCAGTGAGAAGGAGTGCCCCATGCAGCGCTTCTACAACCCGAAGTACGGGCGGCTGTTCTCTGAGGACGAGGTGAAGCAGTTCTTTGCCGAGGGGCAGATTGCCGTTCCCTCCGGCATGGTTGACCGCAGCGGCAATCCCTTTGCGGCCATGGTATGCCTGGAAAAGGATGAGGACAACAGGCTCACCGGGAAGATTGTCACGAAGAAAATCAAAAGGAGAACGTAAAATGAAAGGTTCAAAGAACTATTTGCGGCGTTTTCTGTCTCTGAGCATGGCTCTGCTGATGGTTTGCAGCTTTTCCCTTCCTTCCGTTGCCCTTGCCGCTGATCTGAGCGATTCCAGCGCCGAAAGCTCTGTTTCGGAGCTTGTGGAGCAGAGCAGCGATGAAAGCGCCGACGCAAGTGCGAGCGTGGAAGCGGACAGCGGCAAGAGCGATTCCTCCGCAGAGGGGGACGCATCCAGTCAGGGCATTGAGGATGAAGTCGCCGCATCCAAGGACGATGATGTGGGGACAGACGCCAGCGCAGTCGTGACCGGCTTGACCAACGCTCCCCGGCGGCAGATGACCCTGCTGGCCGCTACCGAGGCGGAGCCGGACGATGAAAGCGGTGATGATGCCGAGGAAGCCGACCCGGACATTGACCCCACGGCAGATGACGGTTCCGGCGAGGGCGGACAAGCTGAGGACGTAGCTGTTACAGAGGACGAAAACCAGACCTCCGAGGCTGACGGCAACAACGATGCTGTACCCACCACATCCATTTCCAGCGGCATTGCGGGCGTTGAAATGGGCTACGCCGCAGATGCCACCACCAGCTTCAAGTCCAGCAGCCTGAAGCCCGGTCAGGTGTGGGTGGACAAATCCGTTTCCAAGACCAACACCACGGAAACCAGCTTTGAGGAAACCCTGGCTATCTATGCCAACAAGTACACCACGGAGAGCGAGTATTCCACCGGAAACTATGTGCTGGTGCTGGATACCACCCGTTCCCTGTACAACGCCGATCACAGCGGCAAGCTGGTAAAAGCGGTTACAAAGGCCACAAATGATATTGTGGTGGAAATCTGCAAGAATCCGCTGTCAAACGTAGCGGTGGTGGGCTTCAGCGCCGACAACCGGGAGCGTGACAAGAACAAAAACGCCGATGCCACCACCGTGATCCTGGGCATGGGCAACTGGAAGAAGGCAGGCAAGAGCCTGCTGACCTGTGACACCAGCGACGACAACGAGTGCAAGTGGTACATCGGCGCGACGGACGCTGCAAAAAGTTCTAAGGTGGCGAGTACCGGCAAGCGCTACATCAGCTACGGCACGTTTACGCAGGCAGGCGTGGCCCATGCAGCCAGCATTCTCAAGGCGCAGAAGGACAAGGCCGACACCGCCGGTTATATGCTCATCCTCACGGATGGCGTGCCCACCTACGGCACCACTAAGTGGGCGGCCAACTACGACGTGAAAAACGCCGCATGGCAGTCCAAAACCAGCGCCAGTATTGGCAACGGCGGCGGCGCTGACCCCAAGGCCGGAGCGTACTGTCTCATGACCATGCAATACTGGAACAAGGTGCTGAAAAGCCAGTATGCGGAGTTCAAAATGCTCACGGCGCACTTTTCCAACGACGGCTATGACAGCTCCGAGGAGGCGCTTGCCAAGTGGTGCGTGGGCGTGGTGAACAACGTCACCTATTACGCTGGCACCGGCAGTTCAACGAACGATGCGGGCTATGTGGGCTCTGTCATTTCCTCCGGCTGGCCGAAGAACCGCCTGAGCAGCACCTACACGGGGTCCAGCAAGGCGGATTTGAAGTCCGCCGCCAAGAAGCTGAAAACCCTGATGACCGATGCCAACGTGACCAAGCTGGGCTTGTCCAAGTCAACGGACTTTCCCGCCCCGGCACGGGCGCAGTTTGCGAACCTGAGCAATCAGTCCAGCGCCGACAACAAGGCCAAGGCACTGGAGCACGTCTTTGACAACCTCCAGAACATGGTTCACAAGGACAAGATTACTCAGGGTGCCCTGAAAGCCGGCACAAGCGTCACATTTACCACGAAAACGGGCAATTACATGACCGTTTCCGGCGACCCCGTGCTGTACTACAACAACAAGGCGTACACCGGCAGCAAGTCCGGGAGCAGCTATACCTACTCCGTGGGCGGCGTGACCACTTCGGTGCAGGTGAGCACCTCCGGGAACCGTTCTACGGTGACAGCGACCATTCCCGCCGATCTGGTGAACAAAAATGCCATGGACGGGAATAGCGCACCGATTCAGGTGAAGTTCGATGTGGATCTGTTTTCCAATGACTATCAGACGGTGTTTGATGCCTCCGGAGGCGATTTCACCACCTACACCAATGAGTACAGCAGCGAGCAGTCCAAAGTGACCTACACGACCTCCAAGGATAACCCCTACTACGCCACCACCGGCACCGACACGTCCAGCAAAAAGGCCAACACCACGGACACCCTGAGCTACGTCAGCCAGATTACCAAGGCGAAGTCCGGCAAAAAGAGCACCGCTCTGCTGGGTAACAACGGCAAGCTGGCCATGGTATCCAATCGGTCTGAGGTCGAGGTTGCTGTGTGGGAAATCAATCAGGCCAACCAGACGAAGATTCTGCCCGGTGTGAAGTGGTATGTGGCCGACACCAGCGGACGGAAAATCAATCTCAACGGCACGGAGCTTTCCTTCACCTCATCAACCAATCCGCAGGTGATTGAGGGGCTTCCGGCTGGTCAGTATCGGCTGGTGACAAGTGACGTTCCCGCTGGTCATGTGATTCCTGACTACACGGCCATCACGGTGCAGAAGCAGACAGAGCGTCAGCACTTCGACATCTATGTGCCTACCATTCTCATTGATGTGTGGGCCATTGACAAGGACACCGAGGAGAAGGTGGAGGGTGTCACAGCTACCATTCTGGACAGCTCTGGCAGGACAGCCTATGACAACGTGCCGCTGGAGTTCCTTCAGGAGTACGTCCCCGCTGGGGATTACACCATCCGCATCAACACCGTACCGGATCGCTACCTGAAACCGGCAGACACTCCCATCACGGTTCGAGCCATCCGGGAGAAGCAGGATTTCATCATCCCGCTGGAGCACCTGGGCAGCATCACCATCCGCAAGACGGACGACCACGGCGCTCCTGTGCAGGGTGCGTCCTACGATCTGGCCGATTCCACCGGACGGGTGATAATGAGCCGCACCACAGACCGGGACGGCGTGGCCGTGTTTACTGACCGGGATAAGCTGGTTCAGGGCGAGTACATCATCACCGAAACCAAGACCGGCGCCGGGCTGACCCTGCTCTCCGATTCCATCCGGGCGACCATTCCTCTGACCATGAGTGACGCTGAGGTACGCGCCAAGGGCGCTGATACCTCCAAGGGCTGGCACAACGCCCGCACCGGCACCTGGTACTTCTACGACCTGACCTTCAACGTCACCAACAGCGCAAAGTTCACTATGCCCATGTCCGGTAACATTCCCACTGTGCTCCGTCTTTGCATGGTTTCCGGCATGACCGGAGTGCTGGCGGGCACCGCTTATCTGGTGTTCCGCAGACGGACTGCCAGCGCAGCTTCTGCGAACTGAAACTATCCACGAATCGAGGTAAAACCAATGAAAATCAACAACATTAAGAACGCAGGACTGGATTTTCTGCATACGGTCCGGGAAAAGACCAGCGAGGTTTTGAAGAGCGCCGGTGAGGTCGCAAAAAGGGGCGCAGTGATTGCCCTTTCCGGCGTGATTGCGGTCGGGTGCGCTGTACCCGCTGCATCCGCCGCCTCTGATGACAGCATCGACACCACCAAGACCGGCACCATGCACATCCGCAAGTACGACATGACCGCTGCTCAGGAGGGCGGCGTGGATCTGAACCAGTTCATCGCCAACGGTGAGCAGGACCCCGACGCTGAGGAGGCGCTGGCCAAGTATGAGCTGGAGGGTGTGCAGTTCAGCCCCACCTTCGCCGGTGAGATTGCCACCTATAGCCAGGAGGGCACGGTGATTCTGACCTACAGCATCCCGGCCCGCCATGCAGGAAGGACTGCGGGACAACACCAACTTCAAGAACAAGCTGGAAGAGTGGGCAGCAGCCGGCGCTCTGTCGATGCCGCTGACCGATTCCCGCGGACACACCTCTCTGAGCAATCTGCCTCTGGGCCTCTACCTCATTGTTGAGACCAAGGTGCCCGAAAACGTCCACACCACCGTCGATCCCTACTTCATCAGCCTGCCCAGCACCGATGCCACCGGCGATCACTGGTTCTATACCGTGTATTCCTACCCCAAGAATCAGAACAACGACCCGCTGCTGGACAAGCTGGTCTCCGAGGACGGCACCTACGCCGATACCGCCACTGTGTCCGAGGGCGACACACTGAACTACCGGCTGAGCTCCAAGCTGCCCACCATCACCTCCAAGGCCACCTACCTGAGCGAGTACACCTTCACCGACGAGCTGTCCAAGGGTCTGACCTACAACAAGGACGTTGTGATCTCCTTCTACGACAACGAGGACGGCGCAAAGCACGCCACTGGCTCCTCCATTGCCACCTGGAGCGCCAACAGCAACCCCACTCTGTTCAGCGCCGCCTACGAGAACACCGCAGACGGCACCAAGATGACGGTGAAGCCCACCACTGCCGGTCTTGCCGAGATCAACAACAAGTATTCCGATGCCTGGATGGTGGTGAGCTACACCGCTGACGTGACCTCCACCGCCGACATGATTTGCGGCGATGAAGGCAATGAGAATGAGGTGAAGCTGACCTACCGCCGCACCAGCGAGAACTATTTCAACTTCATCGAGGACCGGGCCAAGGTCTACACCTTCGGCATCAATCTGGATAAGAAGTTCTCCGATGGTCAGGGCGACGCCACCAAGGTGCAGTTTGTCCTCTACAACAAGGTGGACAACTACTATGTCACAGCCACCGGTGAGGATGGTCTGTACTACGTCACCGGCAAAGCCACCGAAGAGAGCGGCGCCACCCGGTTCTCTCCCGCCAGCTCCGGCTCTCTGGTCATCAAGGGTCTGGAGGGCGACACCTATGACCTGACTGAAATTAAGACCGACAAGGGCTACTCTCTGCTCAAGGGCAAGATTACCATTGAGATTCTGCCCACGGAAACAAGCATCACCCCCTCCACTGCCTGTCTCACCGGCAGCGAGACCGATCACACCGAGATTGCCGAGGTCGTGACCAAGGAGGCGATGGCCATCGTGGACAACAGCAGCGCCAACATGTCCGCTGACGTCAACTCCGCCAATGCCCTGGTGGATATGAGCATCCAGAACAACCGGGACTTTGAGCTGCCCAAGACCGGCGGCGCCGGCACCTGGATGATTACGATCTGCGGCGTGGTCGGCGTGGCTGGCGGCGTGTTCCTGCTGCGCAAAGGCAAGCGCACCGCAAAGCGCGCAAAGTGAGTTTTCGCCTTTCCTCTGTAAAGTCGGCGGTATTCGCCGCCGCCTGAGACAAAGCCGCCCTGCGCATTATGCGCAGGGCGGCAGGGAGGAAAAGGAA
>CACZUK010000102.1 GCA_902784305.1 Oscillospiraceae bacterium
CGGAAGCCGACGAGCAGGACGCCTCCACCGAGGAGCAGCCCGGGGACGAGCTGACGGTTCAGGACCCCGACATCCAATACAACAGCCTCACCTTTACCTACTCCGACGGCACAGTGGGCACAGAGATTGGTGATCCCATCCTCACGTCGCCCCTCTCCTTTACCGAAACCTCCGGTCATGCCACCCTTTCCTCCGTCAAGTGGTATAAGAAGATCGGCTCCGAATTCTACGAGCAGGCAGGCACCTTCACCGCCGGCACCTGGCACTGTGTACTGGGCTTTGAAACCAGCTCTCTGGCCAGCAGCATCACCGTGGACCTGGCAGGCTTTGTGTCCAATTTCGGCAACCCCGTCAGCAAGATGTACACCTATTACACCTCTGACGATTTCACCATCAGCGAGCCCACAGGCATGCACGATGCCACCAGCCTGACCGTGAGGGAAAACATCGATAAAATCGGCTTGGAATGGGTCACTCCCAGCACCATCAGCCTGATTACCTCCGAGCAGCTCATCCTCCAGGGCCGCAAGAAGGGTGACGTCGGCTGGACCACCGTTTTCCAGCGCTCCGGCGGCAGCGACGTGAGAGACACCAAGAGCGCCGCCTCCGGCGAGGGCAGCTGGGACACCCTGCCGCTGATGAGCGGACAGACCTACGAGTTCCGGCTCTATTTCGTGGACAAATACGGCAATCCCGGCAAGGCGGCCACCGCACAGACGACCTACTACAGCAAGTCCCAGGACAAGGCCGCGCTGCAGGCCACAATCAGCGCCCAGCAGAACAAACCCATCACAGTCACCCACGACATCGGCTACAATGAGCAGTACCTGATTCCCGGCACCACCTGGGCCAAGTACGACCACCCGCTCTTCACCGCCACCTTCACCTGCACCGGCACCACCACCGCCAGCAGCATGGGCAGCAACTACGAAAAGGGCGACACCCTGCTCGTCTTCCGCGCGGACTACAAGTCCAAGGTGGCCAACAACGGCTTTGCCGAGGGCGACGCCCGAGTGCTACTACTATGTGGACCAGGACGGCAAGGACCACTACGCGGGCCTGTCCGCCAAGCAGGACGCCAAGGGCAGCTATCAGTTCTATGTGAATCTGAGCCGGATGGGCTACGGATGCAGCCATCTGAAGTTCCGGCTGGGCACCTTCCAGTACGGCGGCTACAAGTACGGCGTGCCGGAAACCATCGACCTGAAGCCCCTCTACTTCAACGTCGGCCTGTCGAAGACGCCCCTCTACGCCTTCTGCCCCACCTCCACCAAGGACTCCGCCACCATCCGGCCCTATGAAATCGTGGGCGGAAGCGCCCTCAACTTCCTGAAGACCGTCCCCAAATACAAGGGCAACCTGACGGAAAACGGCGTGACCGTCTGGTTCCGCAAGAAGGGGGTCAAGGGCTGGACGAAAAAGTCCTTCAAAAATGGGAAAGCCATCAAGCTCACCGGTCTGAAGCCTGACACGGTCTACCAGTGGAAGGCGCAGTACTACATGAAGAGCAAGAACCACAATGGCGAGACTAAGACGCTGACCGCTCCGGTCACCGATGTGTTCAGCTTCGCCACCGCGGTCAACGCGAAGCCGAAGGTGAAGAGCTGCAAGGTCAGCAAGGCGAAGGTGGTCAGGCACAAGATTGCCGCCCACTGGGAGAAGAGCGGCACCAACAGCATCAAAAAGGTCAAGGAGCAGATTTGGTACACCACCGACTTCACGGTCACCTACACCTTCGCAAAGCCCTCCAAGAACATCAAGGGCTACACCAGCGGCGGGGTCTACGCCCCGGTGAAGAACGGCAAGGTCAGCTTCAACATGAGCGTCAACACCGGCAAGAAGAAGGCCAGGGCCAAGAAGTTCACCACAAAGCTCCAGTCCAGCACCAACGCCAACGGGCCCTCCGGTCTGAGCCCGGCGTTGAAGTACAACGGCAAAATCAAATAAGCAGTCCCCAGAGGACGCAAAAGGGGACGCTTCGGCGTCCCCTTCTCCAATTTCAGCGTGAAAAGAGAGGTTTCATCATGAATTTCATCTTTATCTCCCCCACCTTCCCCGACTGCTACCGGCACTTCTGTATGCGCCTGCGCGCCAACGGGGTAAACGTGCTGGGCATCGGCGACACGCCCTACGACCAGCTTCACCCCCAGCTCCGGGACGCCCTGGGCGAATACTACCGGGTGGGCAGCATGGAGGATTACGACCAAATGCTCCGTGCGGTTGCCTATTTCACCTTTAAATACGGAAAAATTGACTTTTTGGAGAGCAACAACGAGTACTGGCTGGAGCAGGACGCCCGGCTGCGGCAGGACTTCCACATCACCAGCGGCCTGATGCCCGAAACCCTCTACGCCATGAAGCACAAGAGCGCCATGAAGGCCTTCTACGAGAAGGCGGGGGTCCCCACCGCCCGCTGGCATCTGCTCAACGGCGACAAGGCCGCGGCCCGCGCCTTCGCCCGGACCGTGGGCTATCCCATGATGGCCAAGCCCGACAGCGGCGTGGGCGCCGTAGGCAATGTGACCATCCGCAATGACGCGGATTTGGAGCGGCTGCTGCACACCGATTTGGACACGGCCTACCTGCTGGAGGAGTACGTGCCCGGTGTGGTCAGCGCCTTCGACGGCATCGTGAACAGCAAGGGGGAGATTCTCTTCTGTGCCAGCCACATCACGCCGGTTTCCATCATGGAGATGGTGC
This sequence comes from Oscillospiraceae bacterium, assembly GCA_902784305.1. Lineage (GTDB taxonomy): Bacteria > Bacillota > Clostridia > Oscillospirales > Oscillospiraceae > Onthomonas. The sequence continues at coordinate 2,701 of CACZUK010000102.1, forward strand.
ACAACCGGGGCCCGATGTACTACTATGTGCCCGCCGAGGTGGCGCCGGACCTGCGCAAAGCGGGCGAGGCGGTGCTCAAGTCCTTCGGGGTGAAGCGGCGCAGCTTCCATCTGGAGTTCTTCCGGCTCACCGAGGCCAAGGCGGGCCTGGGCGAGGCCGGGGACGTGGTGGGCCTGGAGGTCAACATGCGGCCCGCGGGCGGCTACACGCCGGACATGATGAACTACTCTCAGAGCGCGGACTACTACCAGCTCTGGGCGGATATGATTTGCTTCGATGAGGCCCGTCACACCTACGACGGACCCCACAGCGAATGTCTCTATGTGGGCCGCTGGGACGGCCATCCCTACCGCCACGGCCACGAGGAGATTTGCCGCCGCTACGGGGCGCAGCTCAAGGACTCCGGCGTGCTCCAGGGGATTCTCCACGGCAGCATGGGCGACAATTTCTATATCCTCAACGCCGCCAGCGTGGCGGAGCGGGAGGAAATGACCCGGTTCCTGTTGGAGGAATAGGTCGGGGCTCTGCCCCGAACCCCGGCAGGGCTCTGCCCTGCACCCGCCGGGGCGCTGCCCCTGGGCCCCGCTGGGGCCTCCAGGCCCCAGACCCCGAAGCTCCTGGCGGGCACTGGACCCAGGCACGTGGAATCCTGTAAACAACAGCAAAACAGCGTTGAATCAACCGTTTCAGTCGATTCAACGCTGTTTTTTGCCTTTTATTGCTGCGCATATAGGAACATCACAAAGAAGTGACCGCTCCCCTAAAGTTGACGCTTGGGAGCGGTCTCTTCTCCTATCAGCAAATCGGAGGACTGACCGCCTGCGGACAGCACCCCTTGCCTGACTGTATTGTACCCCATCGGGTGCAATTTGTCAAGGGCAAGGCCGCCGCCGTTTCCCCGCTGGGAGACGGCGGCTTTTTGCCGTCCGGGCACATCAAGCGCCCTCTTTGGACAGACACCAGATTTCCCTTGCAAAATCTGACACAATCTGCTACCATATACACAGCGCTGTTCCACAGCGGCGAAAGCCCTCCGAGCCGTACGAGGGCGGAAACCTCTTTGGTCGCCCTCGAATCCATGAGGAAGGGGCGATGGTTATGGTGACATTTCCTGATATGTTTCAGTATACACTGGTGCTCATCAGCCTTGCTGCTGTCATTGCTGCATACATGAACATCACAAAGAAGTGACCGCTCCCCTAAAGTTGACGCCTGGGAGCGGTCACTTCTCCTAACAACAATTCGGAGGACTGACCGCCTGCGGACAGCGCCCCTTGCCTGACTGTATTGTACCCCATCGGGCGCGATTTGTCAAGGGCAAGGCCGCCGCCGTTTCCCCTTTGGGAGACGGCGGCTTTTTGCCATCTTAGTGCCGAAATCGACCGTTTTAGCGCAAAATTAACAATCTCTGTTCCAAAATAGTCAAAACGCGCCCTCTCCCAGCGTCAGCAGCTCCCGGCCCTCCCGGACCAGGTATTCCGCCCCGGCAGCGGTGAGCTCAGCTTCAGAGCCGTAGCCCCACAGCACCCCCGCGCAGGCGATGCCGTTGGCGTGGGCGCCCAGGACATCGTGCTCCCGGTCCCCCACCATCAGCACCCGGGCGGGGTCCACGCCGCAGCGCTCCAGGGCCTGGGCCACCACCAGCTCCTTCTTGCAGCCCCGCTCGTCCAGGGTGCCGCCGCAGATGTGGTCAAAATACCCGGTCAGCTGCCAGTGCTCCAGCACCCGCTCCGCCATGGGCAGGGGCTTGGAGGTGGCCACCAGCAGCTTGTTCCCCCGGCGGCGCAGCTCCTCCAGCAGGGACACAATGCCGGGGTAGGGCGGACTCTCGAAAATGCCGCCCATCTGGTTGTAGCACACCCGATACAGCCGGATGGCCTCCGCCACCCGCTCCTCAGGCACGCCGTAGCAGCTTTGAAAGGTGTCGCTCAGCGGCGGGCCCACAAAGCGGCGCAGCAGAGCCGGGTCCCCCACCGGGAGCCCCATCTGCTCCAGCGCCCAGGCCGCGGAGCGCGTAATCCCCGGCCCGGACTCCGTCAGGGTGCCGTCCAGGTCGAAAAACAGGCACGGATAGCGCATCATCTCACCACAAATCCTTCTTTTTGAACAGCCAGAGGCAGAAAATCACAATCAAAACGCAGACCGCGATGACCCCGACGTAGCCGTAGCGGTTGCTCAGCTCCGGCATGTAGCGGAAGTTCATGCCGTACCAGCCCGTGACCAGCTGGAGGGGCACAAAGATGATCGTCGCCACCGTGAGCATCTTCATGGTGGAGTTCATGTTCAGGTCGATGTGGGACTGGTAAAGCTCCTGCACCTGCATGGAATACTCCCGCAGCATGCCGGACTCGTCCCGCAGCCGCGCGGCGCGGTGGGTGAACACGTCGAACTTGCGCACCTCCTCCTCGGTGAACAGGTCGATTTCGTTCTCCACCAGCTCCTCGCCCAAATCCTCCAGCTGGGTGTAGTAGTGGTTGCAGTCGATGATGTCCTTGCGCAGGTCCGCCATCTCCTCGTTGAAGTCCTCCAAATCGTCCCCCAGCACCTGCTGCTCCAGCCGGGACACCGCCCGCTCCAGCTGCTCCAGATAACGAAGGTCGCCGTAGATGAGCTGCTCCAGAAAGTTGTAAAAAAAGCGGCCCACATCGGTGGCCTTCCACTGTCGGTAGGTGTGGATGCGCTCGATGATGCGGATGGCGGTGCCGCTCTCGTCGATGAACAGCACCCCTCTGGGCCAAATCGTGTAGGAGAAGCAGCTCTCCTCCTCCTGCCGCTGGTGGTTGATGATGCAGAAGGTGCCGCTGAGGTTGTACTGATTCGTCTCCGCCATGGAAAAGTGGATGGTCTCCGGGTCCACCATGGCATAATCCGTCATCCACGAGGGCAGAACCGGGTCCCGGGAGAGCTCCGTCCGGGTGGCCACCACCACCACCTTGTCCTCGTCGGTGAACACCGGCTCGTCCAGCTCCTCCATCCAGTCCACAATCTTGTAATAATGCACACCCATTCCCCCCGTTCCTTGTGCGTCCATTATAGCCGCTGTCGCCGCCCGGCGCAAGTGTTTTGACGCCGGACGCGGAAATTCTCCCCAAAACGGCGGCGCTGCGCCCTTGTCTGCCCCATTTCCTCCGAATCTGAAACCATGGAAATCAATTGGGGAGGGATGCTTTCCCGGAATGGCTGTGATTTCCTGTTTTTCCGCAGGGGCCGGGCAGGCTCGGCCCGCTTCAGCCGCGCTTTTCAGCCGCTGTCGCCGCCCGGCGCAAGTGTTTTGACGCCGGACACGGAAATTCTCCGGCAAACCGGAGGCGCTCCGCCCTTGTCTGCCCCCCATTTCCTCCGAATCTGAAACAGAAACCCCTTGACAAACATCCGATTGGTGCTATAATAGCTGATAGTCGCTTTCACTTAGTTTAAAGTGTAAAAGTATGGCCGTCCCGCCTGCGACTGCGGATTTCCGGCCATTGAACGTACAGGAGGAAAAGAACATGAAGAAACTGTTTGCTCTAATCATGGCCATGGCCATGGTGCTCTCCCTGGCTGCCTGCGGCGGCTCCGGCTCCACTCAGACCGCTGACGGCTCCGCTCCCGCCGCCGACACCGCTGACACCGCCGCCACTTCCGCCGCTCCCGCTGCCGACACCGGCGACAAGACCTTCACCATCGGCGTGTGCCAGCTGGTGCAGCACGACGCTCTGGACGCGGCCACCAAGGGCTTCCAGGACTACCTGACCGAGAAGCTGGGCGACAAGGTCACCTTCGACGTGCAGAACGCTCAGGGCGACAGCGCCACCTGCTCCACCATCTGCACCGGCTTCGTGTCCAACAACTATGACCTGATCATGGCCAACGCCACCCCCGCCGTGCAGGCCGCCGTGTCCGCCACCTCTGAGATTCCCATCGTGGGCACCTCCGTCACCGACTACGCCACCGCTCTGGCCGACGACGCCATGGACGCCACTGTGGGCACCGGCATCAACGTGACCGGCGCTTCCGACGGCGTGCCCGCTCAGACCTATGCTGACCTGGTCACCGAGCTGGTCCCCGAGGCCAAGAACGTCTCCGTCCTCTACTGCTCCGCCGAGGCCAACTCCGTCATCCAGGCCGACCAGTTCAAGGAGTGCATGGAGGCCGCCGGTGCCACCGTGAACATCTTCACCTTCGCTGACTCCAACGACATCCAGAGCGTGGTCACCACCGCCATCGACGGTGCCGACGCCCTGTATATCCCCACCGACAACACCGCCGCCTCCAACATGACCATCGTCAGCAACGTCTGCGAGCCCGCCCAGATCCCCGTCATCTGCGGTGAGCAGAACATGATGATGAACGGCGGCCTGGCCACCGCTTCCATCAGCTACTACAACATCGGCCGCGCTGCCGGTGAGCAGGCTTATCAGATTCTGGTCGAGGGCCAGGACGTGGCCGCCACCCCCATCGCCTACGACACCAACCCTGTCAAGATGTACAACCCCGCCTACGCTGAGGCCATCGGCTTCACCGTGCCCGAGGGCTATGAGGCCGCCACTGCCTCCGAGACCGCTGAGTAAGAGGTTGTATTCACAAGTGAAGTGCGCCAGATGGACGAGCAATTTTGCCGTCAATCAAGGCAAAATTTCGCAGGAATCCTTTGTGGATTTCAAGTGAAAAAAACCCGGCGGAGGACTTCCCTTTGCCGGGTTTTTGTGGTATGATAGGATTTGGAGTGTTTCGCGCTCCTATGTCAATAAAAGGGGTTTTCTTACCAATGTTTTCCTACTTCTCCTCCCTGAACCCGGCGGCGCTGATGAACGCCTGTCCCGGCGGCATCGCGCAGGGCCTCATCTGGGGCATCATGGCCCTGGGCGTGTACCTCACCTTCCGGGTGCTGGACCTGGCCGACCTGACCGTGGACGGCTCCCTGTCCACCGGCGGCGCGGTGTGCATCATGCTGGTGCTGGCGGGCGTGAACCCGGAGCTGGCCCTCATCATCGCCTTCTTCGCCGGACTGGCGGCGGGCCTGGTCACCGGCTTTCTCCACGTAAACCTGGGCATTCCCCCGATTCTGGCGGGAATTCTGACCCAAATCTCCCTCTATTCCATCAATCTGAACATCATGGGCAAGGCCAACCAGAGCGTCAACGTCAATCAGGTGCAGTTCCACTTCACCTCCAACGCCAGCCGCCTGGGCGTCACCATCGCCCTGACGGCGCTGGTGTGCCTGCTGCTCATCTCGGCCCTGTACTGGTATCTGGGCACCGAGCAGGGCAGCGCCATCCGCGCCACGGGCACGAACCCCAGCATGAGCCGCGCCCAGGGCATCAACACCGACCAGATGAAAATCATCGGCCTGGCCCTGAGCAACGGACTGGTGGCCCTGGCCGGCGCCATTCTGAGCCAGTATCAGGGCTTCGCGGACGTGAACATGGGCCGCGGCGCCATCGTCATCGGTCTGGCCGCGGTCATCATCGGCGAGGTGCTGTGCCAGACCTTCGTGGGCGCCCGCTCCAACTTCCTGATTCGGCTCCTCTTCGTGGTGCTGGGCGGCGTGGCCTACTATCTGGTCTACGTCTTCGTGCTCTGGCTCCGCTTCCCACCCGACGACATGAAGCTGCTCACCGCCGTGGTGGTGGCCATCTTCCTGGCCGTGCCCTACCTCCAGCGCAAGAGCAGCAGCTCCTTCTCCAAGGCCGCGCGCAGCTCTCAGGAGGCCATTGACAGCTACCGGCAGGCCGTGGCCGACGCAGAGAATCAGGAGGTGCAGTGACATGCTGGACATCATCAACATCCATAAGACCTTCAATCCCGGCACCATCAACGAGAAGGTTGCCCTGGCCGGCGTCACCCTCCATCTGGAGGAGGGCGACTTCTGCACCGTCATCGGCGGCAACGGCGCGGGCAAGTCCACCACCCTGAACGCGGTGGCGGGCGTGTGGCCGGTGGACTCCGGCGCCATTCTCATCGACGGCGAGAACGTCACCGGCGTGAGCGAGTACCAGCGGGCGAAGTGGCTGGGCCGGGTCTTCCAGGACCCCATGACCGGCACCGCCGCCACCATGGAGATTCAGGAGAACATGGCGCTGGCCGCCCGCCGCGGTCTGCGGCGCGGTCTGCGCTGGGGCATCACCGCAAAGGAGCGGGAGGAGTTCCGCGAGCAGCTCAAGATTCTGGAGCTGGGCCTGGAGGACCGCATGACCACAAAGGTGGGTCTGCTCTCCGGCGGCCAGCGTCAGGCGCTGACCCTGCTCATGGCCACGCTCAAGCGGCCCCGTCTGCTGCTGCTGGACGAGCACACCGCCGCTCTGGACCCGAAAACCGCCCAGAAGGTGCTTCGCATCACCGACACCATCATCAACGAGCACAAGCTCACCGCCCTGATGGTCACCCACAACATGAAGGACGCCATCAGCCACGGCAACCGGCTCATCATGATGCACGAGGGCAAGATCATCTTCAACGTGTCCGGCGAGGCCAAGCGCCGCCTGACTGTGAAGGACCTGATGCAGCAGTTTGAGGCGGTCAGCGGCGAGGAGTTCGCCAGCGACAAGGCGATTCTGGCCTGAGTTTTGCTGATACAGCGTGAAAAAGGTGCGAAACTGAGGGTTTCGCACCTTTTTTCTGTCAATCTGTTGTCTTGCAAAAT
>CACZUK010000103.1 GCA_902784305.1 Oscillospiraceae bacterium
GATTTAACCTCGTTTTCTCCGGTTTTTCGCTTGTTTTGACCCGCTCTCGTCGAGTGCTTGCCTATCATAGCACAACATTCGGCACTTGTCAACAGGTTTCCGACCAAAAATTCCAAAGCATATCCACCGAGCCGTGTGCTCATTCACAGAACGTTCTTAATAATTATTTGAAAAAGTACTTGACATAAAAGCCCGTATATGCTACTATACACTCACAGGAACGAATGAACACTCCAACACAGAAAGGACTGATTCCAGTGATCGCATAAAGCGGCAGCTGTACCGTTTAAGCAGCCTCAGTTCTGCATCGTCCGAACATCCGAACGTCCACAAAGCAGCACCGGGAGGATACTCCAATGAACAATTAAAAGAAAAGTCCAAAAAGGAGGTACGGTCCAATGGATGTCTTCAACTTTAAGAAGTGACCTGGCGAGAGGTTGAATCGCCGGGTCACTTTTTTGCCTTCACAGAAGTGGTCTGTTTTGTGTATTATCTTTACTTTTCCCCGCGCCTGTGGTATACTTGGGATACTCTAACCATTCCGAGGCAAAGAACATGAGCTATACCTATGAATTTCGCGTGCCCTTTCTGGACACGGACGCCCAGCGCCGTCTCACCATCACCGGAGCCCTGGACCTGATGCAGGACGCCGCCGACGCCCACACCATCAGCGTGGTGGACGAGGACTATCTGAACAACGCCCACCGCATTTGGGTGCTCAACAGCTGGCTGGTGTACTTCGACAAGCCCTGCCACGGCCGGGACATTTTAAAGATGTCCACCTGGAACGCCGGTCTGGAGCGCCTGTTTGCCAACCGCTGCTACACCATCACCGACAGCCAGGGCGACACCTGCATCCGAGCCCGCACCTTCTGGTTCCTGGTGGACTCCGACACCATGCGGCCCGTCCGGGTGACGGACCGGGACATCGGCTTCTACACCACCGAGCCGGCTCTGGAGCTGGACGACCCGGGCCGCAAAATCGCTCTGCCGGAGAACCTCAAGCAGGCCGCTCCACCCTTCCCGGTGCGCCGCTACATGCTGGACGCCTACGGCCACGTCAACAACGCCTGGTATGTGCGCCTGGCCCAGGAGCACGTCCCCGAGGACTTCTGCGTCCGCAGGCTCCGGGCGGAGTACAAGAACGCCGCACATCTTAGCGACCTCCTCCACCCGCTGGTCAGCGCCACGGAGGAGAAAATCGTGGTTTCCCTGTCCGACCTGCGCGGAACCCCCTACGCCGTCATTGAATTTTGCCGCTGATGTCCCCATCAGGTCACAAAAACCGCCCCGAACGGTTCATTCGGGGCGATTTTTCTGTTTTTTACAGCAGCTCGTTGTTGGAAACGTTGTCAGCGTCCGCGACCGCGTCCTTCTTGCGTCTGCCCAGGCCCAGGGCGACGGAAACGCCCTTCGTCACAGCACCGCCGACCGCCGCGCAGACAACCGCCTCAATGAGGCCCTGCACGCCCACCAGCATGATGACAAAGAGGAAGGGATTGGGCGCGCCCTTGTCCGCCACCAGATTCTGCACGAACTCAGTCTGATAGAAGACCAGAACGATGTAGCCCATAAAGAAGACCGTGTTCAGCACCGGCGTGGCCAGCGCGCCCAGCCAGTAGCAAATCCGCTCCTTACGGTCAAAGAAGCGAATGAGCCGGAACAGCCAGCCCGCGCACACGCCCACCAGCATCCGGGTGACAACGCAGAGCACAAAGGTGTTCAGCGGGTCCACGGCAAAGAAGGCGCCGGTCATCACAGACACGCCGGTGATTGCGTCGTAGAAGCTCAGGCCGCCGAACACCGCGCCCAGCACCGCGCCCGCCAGCGGCCCCAGCAGAATGGCGCCCACCGCAATGGGAACGGTGAGAAAGGACATGTAGAGGGGACCCACGGGCACGCGGCCCAGTCCGAGCATCCGCATCACGAATTGGATGGCGATGAGCAGGGCCAGCTGCGTCAGATAGCGCAGGTCGATGGTCTTCTGATGTTTTTCCATGATGGTTTTCTCCTTCGTAAAGCAATGAATTGTGGATGGTGCGGGAGCAGCCCTTCCGGCCCCTGCCGGAGCTCCCCTTTGTCCGCTTTTCGTTGCCCTACATCATAACAGGAGCGGTCACATTTTGCAAGTGAAATCTTTCACAAAGGGTGTCAAGACAACCGTCCGTTTTTTCTCTTTTATTCCTGTTTTTTCCCGGATTGCTCCTGTTCCCGGCGCTCTGTTTCCTCCTCAATGAGGCGCATGAGCTCGCTGGGCCGCATATCCAGGGCATAGGCCATTTTCCAGAAGGTCTGCACCGCCAAGTCGGGATGGTGACCGTGCTCGATTTCCGACCAATGAGAACGTGACATGACCGCAAGTCCACTCGCGACCTCCTGAGAACGTTTTCTCCTGATTCTCTCACGCTGTATAACCTCTCCCATGAATTTCGCACTATATTCCACATCTAGCGCCCCCCTTCATACACTTTCATTGTATAAAGGGGTTATGCTTCTCTGTCCTGTAATTCGGACACGCCAAACAAAAATGTCTAAGCTCTCAGACTAAAATGGTCGAAACACGTCGAACGAAAACGCTTGACTTTTTGCGCGGTTTGGCTACACTGGACTTGTCTGAGTACTTAGACAACGCGCATCGCTCCAGCCCTCTGTGGGAACGTACCTTGTGCGCCCGGAGGCCTGTTTCCATCCGCTGGCGAACATCTCGCACCCACAGAGCGGTCAAACGCCCGGGAAAAGTTGAAAAAAGGGCACCCCCTTCCGGAGATGCCCCATTTCATGCAAAAATCAGGGTGTGACGGCATATTCCTGCCGCTTTTCAGCCTAAAATCGCGGTTCCCTCAACCCCACATTGTGCATTATGAATTGTGCATTGTGCATTTCACAGTATGCATTCCGCTCAGTACTCGCCCGCGGGCTCCTCGCCCTTCATGACGCGCAGCGCGCCCTGCACCAGAGCCAGCAGCTCGTCCTCGCCGGGGTAGACGGTGATGGGGGCAATCCAGCCCAGGAACTGCGTCAGCCGCTCCTTCGTCAGCGGGGAATAGGCAATGCCGCCGGTGAGGATGATCTGGTCCACCTTGCCCTGCATGACCGCGGCCATCGCGCCCGCGTCCTTGGCAATCTGGTAGTAGAAGGCGTCCAGCACGACCTGAGCCAGCTCGTCGCCCTCGGCGGCGCGCTTTTCGACCTCACGGGCATCATTGGTGCCCAGATAGCCGTTGTAGCCGCCGTTTCCGCAGACCTTCTTATAGATTTCCTTCTCAGTGTACTTGCCGGAGAAGCACAGCTTGATGAGGTCGCCCACGGGCACGGTGCCGGCTCGCTCCGGGGAGAACGCGCCCTCGCCGTCGAGAATGTTGTTCACGTCCACGACCTTTCCCTTGACGTGGGCGCCCACACTGACGCCGCCGCCCATGTGGATGACGATGAGGTTGAGGGTGTCGTAGCCGACTCCCTGCTCCTTTGCGTAGCGGCGGGCCACAGCCTTCTGGTTCAGCGCGTGGAAGATGACCCGGCGGGGCAGCTCGGGCATACCAGAAATGCGGGCCACAGGCAGCAGCTCGTCCACTACCACGGGGTCAACAATATAGGAGGGCACGCCGATTTCGTCGCCAATCTCCCGGGCCAGAATGCCGCCCAGGTTGGAGGCGTGCTGTCCCTGCTTACCCACCTCCAGGTCGGCCAGCAGGGCGTCGGTGACGGCATAGGTGCCGCTGGGGATGGGCTTGAGCAGGCCGCCGCGGCCCACAATGACATCAAAGCTCTTCACGTCCACACCCTTCTCTTTCAGGAAGCGCAGGATGATGTCCTCGCGGAAATCCTTCTGGGAGAGGATGGAGGGATACTGGGCGATTTCCTCGGTGGCGTGGCGGAGGGTTTCGTCAAAGAGGAGGGTTTCATCCTCAAAAACGCCAATTTTGGTGGAAGTGGAGCCGGGATTGATGATTAAACTCTTGATGGACATGGCAATTCTCCTTTTCTCACTTCATGGCCTCGGCCACCACGGCGGCCAGCGCGATGGAGTTCACCTTGGTCTGGAAGCTGTCGGAGCGGCTGGTCAGGATGACGGGCACCTTGGTGCCGGTGAGGATGCAGCCGTTCTGCACCTTGGCGGTGTGGACCAGGGTCTTGTAGACCAGATTGCCCGCGTGGATGTCGGGGAAGAGCAGAATATCCGCGTCGCCCACGATTTTGCGGCCGGTGGCACCCTTGTGGCGGGCGGCCTCGGCGTCGATGGCCAAATCCATGCTCAGGGGGCCGTCCACGATGCAGCCGGTGATTTTGCCCTCCTCGTTCATCTTCGTCAGCTCAGCGGCCTCCACGGTGGCGGGCATTTTGGGGTTGACCACCTCAACGGCGGCCAGCGGGGCCACCTTGGGGCACTCCAGGCCGCAGGCGTGGGCCACCTCGACGGTGTTGGCGATGATGCTGGCCTTGTCCTCCAGGGTGGGATAGGTCATGAAGGCCACGTCGGTGAGGAAGAGCAACTGCTCCACGCCCTCGACCTCGAACACGGCCACATGGCTCAGGGGGCGGCCGGTGCGCAGGCCGACTTCCTTGTTGAGCACGCTCTTGAGGAAGGTCTTGGTGTCGGCCAGACCCTTCATGTACATATCCACCACGCCGTCGTGGGCCAGCTTGACCGCGGCCAGGGCGGCTTTCTGCATATCGGGCTCGTCGATGATTTCAAAACCGGTCAGGTCCACGCCGATTTCCGCGGCAATGGCCTCGATTTTGGCCTTGTCGCCTACCAGAATCGCGTCGGCAATGCCCTGATCCCGGGCGGCGGCCACGGCCTCCAGCACGGCGTCGTCCTGGGCGACGGCCACGGAAACCTTCTTCTTCTCGCACTCTCGGACCTTGGAAATCAGGCCGTCAAAGCTCTTAATCATAGTCGTTCCACCTCAATCAGATAATCTGGGAGGCCCCGTGCTCCGGTGGCACGGCGCAGCCCACACTCATAGGATGGGTTGCCCTCCTCGCATTGCTTTATTATACCCCACCGCCGGGCAAATGGGAAGAGGGATTGTGATTTTTTTCACACAGCGCTTTCTCCCCCCTTCGACATTTTCCCTTGTCACCCCTTCCAGATTCTGCTATACTGTTCCCATGCTAATCAGGAGCAAAACGGGCACACTAAGCCCGTTCTCTGGCTCCGTTCTCTTCCCGCGAATCACCCCACTGGAGGCAGGTATGTCGGATTTTACCCTGTCGGGGCGGGAGTACTTTGACGCCCTCCCCCAGCCCGTACTGCTGTACGGCTCCGCAATTGAATACTGCAACAGCGCAGCCTGCGCGCTCTTTGCGGGGCAGCGTCTGAAGCCGGGCGCTCCGCTGCCCGCAGGCCTGCCGGAGCCGGGCCTGGCCCCCTGCGCCGCCACGCTGACGCTGGACAGCGGCACCTGGGCGGTGGAGCTGCGCGTGCTGGAGGATGGCGTGCTGTACCTGCTCACCCCCCTCCCGGAGGAGGACGACGAGGCGCTGGCGCAGATGCACAGCCTGTCCACCCAGCTGCGGCTGGGGCTGTCCCGGACGGTGCTGAGCGTGGACCTGCTGCAAAGCCAGCTCTCGGAGCTGGAGCGCAAGCGCAGCGCGGACAGCGTGGCGCGGCTGAACCGGAACCTGTACCAGCTTCTGCGCATGTCCGACCATCTGAGCCTGTGCACCCGCACCCAGCGGGAGCTACAGCTGTTGTTCCCGCCCGACCCGGTGAATCTGAACTCCTTCTGTCAGGAGCTCTACTACACCCTGGAGCCGATGCTGCTGTCCATGTCCCGAACGCTGCGCTGTGACCTGACCGACGAAGCGCTGAACGTGGACGTCCACCGGGAGCTGCTGCTGCGCTTGATTTACAATCTCATCTCCAACGCCACGGCGGCGGGCGGGGATTTGACCCTGACCCTGCGGCGGCGCGGGGACCGGGCGGTGCTGACCCTGACGGACACCGGCGCGGGGGTGCCCCCGGACCGGATGTCGCGACTGTTTCTGCCCACCGGCACCGAGCGGAATCTGGCGCTGGGGCTGACCCTGTGTCGGCGCATCGCGGCGCTCTACGACGGTCAGTTCATGCTCTCCCCTCAGAAGAAGGGCACCACCGTCTCCCTGTCTCTGCCTCTGCGCAAGCCGCGGGACGAGGACGAAATCCCGCACCACGGCATTGATGTGGTCAGCGGCTACGACCTCCTGCTCTCGGAGCTGAGCCCCTATTTCCCCGACGATTTCTATCACGTCGGCGAGGAGGAATAGCGGACGCGGGCCATTCCCGCGCAGAGCACCGAAGCCGCGGGGGTACAGAGCGCCCCACGCCGGAAAATGGCTCCAT